>DATAWA010000038.1:0-25210 GCA_036267435.1 Xanthobacteraceae bacterium
CGTCAAGAGCGATGTCTATATGCTGCGCGGTGGCGTGACTTATGTGACGCCCGAATGGTATGCGCGAGGCGTGGTCGCATTGGGATTGAGCGACAGCGCCGTCAAGAACGATGTCGTCGCCGGAGGAGTCGCGGAAGGCACAACGTTTGGGCAGGCTTACGGTCTGCAAGCGACTGCCGGCAAGCTAATCTCGCTGGGGCGGTCGACGCTGGCCGGGGGCTTCCCGCTCTATCTCGATGTCAGCGGTCACTATGCCTACGTCTTCGAGCACCTGAATGGATTTACCGATAATTCGGGGTTCACCCTCGGAGCGGAGAGCATCTCCTATAGCGACATCGGCAGCGAAGCGCGGTTCATTGTCGCCGTTCCTACCGGTAAGCTCGCTTGGCTGCCCTATGTCGGAGCGACCTTCGACCAGCGCCTGGGCTACAACTACACCGTCGATGTTCCCGCTCAAGCTGGAACGCCCTCCGACATAATCACGTTCTCGGAGAGCAACACATTTTGGGGTGCTGAAGTGGGCGCCGATCTGGTCGGCCCGGGAAGCACAAAATTTGGGGTAAAGGCTTTCTATCAAACCAGCGCCGATATGCACAGTGTGGGCGCCAGTCTTACATTGAAGATACCGTTTTATGCCGACGCCGATCCGGCGCTAAAAAGCGGTATATCGGTTGCTAAGGCCAAATAGCAGGAGCCTGTCGGAGGGCATGTGCGCCACGAAACTCGTCCATCCTTTGGCAAAGGAGTCGTGGTACTGAGACGTTTATTGCAAATTTCTGTTTGTTTTTTCTCGCGGCCGCGGCGCACGATCCAGCGGCGGCGATGGCGCAGGATGTTAAGGCTTATCTCGCAGCAAGCGGAGGCACCTTGATTCCAGCCGGACGTGTCGAGATCGATGGACGTCGCATGTCCTGTGGATCGGCGCCAACCATCCTCGATTCCGATTTAGCCGATTTCGGCAGTTCGCTGCGGGGCTTCATCGTTCTCAATCCGCGGCTGTTCACCGGCCTGGCGACATCGGTAAAACTTTGGATATTCAGCCACGAATGCGCGCACCAGTCGGTCGGACCTGACGAAGTCAAAGCCGACTGTGTCGCTGTCCGGCGCGGCCGGCGCGGGGGTTGGCTGACACGCACAGGCTTGACGCAAATATGTGAATTCATGTCGCCGGCCCGCGGCGATAAATCCCATTTCACAGGGGTTCAGCGCTGTGGGCTCATGAAAGAATGCTTCGCGACCGGAAAGTGAATACAAGGCGCGAAAGTGACAGTTCTCGGCGCGGCGGAGTGGTGCGTCGCATCGTGGACGTCGCGCGTCCCGGCATCGTGCGCTAAATATAGGCCTTCGGTTCGTCTTCGTCCCAAAAGCCGATCAGAATCCCAAAATCGGCCTCTTTGCCAAATCGCCTGCCGATCGTGGCGTCGTCGATAGTCGTGCGCTGCCGCAGCCGCGTGGACCATTCCAGCAGGCGGCGTTTCATGAGTTGACGGACATTCTCATGAGCGCTGTCGCGGCCGAGATCGGTGAACTCGTTCGGATCGGTTTGGCGGTCGAACAAGAGCGGCGGAAAATCCGGGGCGTAGATATAGCTCCAACGCTCATCCGCCAGCATGGTCATATGGCAATCCTGGATGGGGACATCGTAATCGGAGCGGGCGAGCCGCAAGCTGTAGTCGTATTCGCTGATCACATATTGGCGCCAGCCCGACGGCGATTCACCGCGCAACAGTGGCAGGATCGAACGGCCTTCCAGGCGATGGTGGGGAATGTCCGCCCCCAATACGTCGAGAAACGTCGGCGCCAGATCGATCATTTCAACCAATGCGTCGCAGGCCGTGCCCCGAGCTTTATCGGCAGCCGGACTTGGGTCGACAACAATGAGCGGTACGCGAACCGAGACGTCGTGAAACAATTCCTTCTCGCCGAGCCAATGGTCGCCGAGGTAGTCGCCATGGTCTGAGGTGAAAACGATCAGCGTGTCCTTCAGACGGCCCTGGCGCTCAAGGAATTCAGTGAGCCGGCCGATTTGATCGTCGATCTGCTTGATCAGGCCCATATAGACGGGGATGACGGTTTCGCGCACGTCGTCTCGGGAGAACACCCGCGATACCCGCTCGTTCATGAACGACTTGTAGATCGGATGCGGATCGACGCGCTCGTTGGGCGAACGCAGAGCCGGAATGACATCGGCCGCGCCATACATATTGTGATAGGGCGCGGGGGCGATATAGGGCCAATGGGGTTTGATATAGGACAAATGGAGGCACCAAGGGCGTTCGCCTGTTTCGGCGATGAAATCCATCGCCCTCGACGTGACATAGGGTGTTTCCGAATCGCTTTCCTCCACCCGCGCTTGCCTGCTCGCATGCCTCATGAAAAAGCCGGAAACGATTCGCCCCTCGTCGTCCTCGCCGCTCGCCGCCCAGCGGTCCCATGGGTTTGATCCGTCGTAGCCTTTCGACTGCAGGTAGTCGCTATATCGCGGCCTTTCTCTCAAGCCATCGGGATGGACGCCGTCGTAACGGTCGTAAGGCTCGAAACCGCATTGCGAGACGTGAACGCCGATCAGCGATTGCGGATCGATGCCGAGACGGGTCATGCCTTCGGTGTCGGGAGTCATATGGGTCTTGCCGGTGACCGCGACTCGCATTCCCAGCGGCCGCAGATAGTCGCCGAGCGAATATTCGCCCACCTTCAACGGGACGCCGTTCCAGGTCGAGCCGTGCGAGATCACGTAGCGCCCCGTATAAGTGCTCATCCGCGACGGCCCGCAGATCGGTGACTGCACATAGGCACGATTAAACAGCACGCCGCGGGCGGCCAATGCATCGATGTTGGGAGTCTTTAGGACCGGATGTCCGTAACAGGACAGATAATCGTTGCGCAATTGATCGCACATGATGAAGAGGATGTTGCGAACCTGCGGCACGGGGCACTCTCCTGACCTGCCAAGCTGTTATGATCTGCCGTGCCTGGCGACGTTGTGGACGGAGGCAGGCAGCCGATCGTTCCGCGGCACGGATTGCGACGTTCGCATGCGCCGTTGCAGCCGTGCCTTGTCATCGGTGCCGCGAATACAATCGGTCATGATTTGACCCGTCAACTGCTTCTTCGATATCGTTGCACAAAGTGAAACGGGGAGGGCGGCAATGAAGCTCGTTCGCGGCCTGCAGCGCGGCATTGCCGTGATGCGCGAATTGACGCGTGCGCAGGCCTGCTCGCTGAGCGAACTTAACGCCCGGACCAAGCTGCCCAAGGCCACTTTGCTGCGGCTGCTGCATACGCTCGAAGCGGAAGGCATCGTTTGGCGTTCGCTTGGCGACGGAGCCTACCGGTATCGCGCGAGTTCGCTTGCGGTCACGCAACGCTTTCAGCGGCTTGCCGAGGTCGCCGCGCCGCATCTGACCGCCTTGCAAAGGAAGGTCCTGTGGCCCTCGGATCTCGTGGTCCGGCGCGGGCATTTCATGCAACTTGTCGAGACCACGCGCGGGCTCAGCGATTTGCCGTTGAGCCGTGACCGCCTGGGAAAGCAGTTGGACATCGTCGGCTCGGCGATCGGTCGGGCCTATCTGGCATTTTGTAGCGAGAAGGAACGCGACAGCATCATCGACTATGTTGTCGCGCATCCGGAAATCCGCGGCGGGTTCGGACCGGTCGATCACGTCGAGCTTGGGCGGGCACTTGAGGTGGCACGGCAAAGAGGATTTGCCGCCCGCGATCCGGCTCTGCACAATCCGATGTTCAGGCCCGGCCGTGACGACGATCACCTCGAGGCGATCGCCGTGCCGATCATGGCGAGTGGCAGGGTGATCGGTTGCGTCAATATCCTTTGGTTGCGCCATCTCAGACTCATGGATGAGCTTGTGAAGAACCATCTGGCGGATTTACAGGCCACAGCCGCCGGCATCGCCGTGGCGATGCGAAGCGCGTCGGCTCGGCACAGACAACGCCCGCACGCGCGCTCGTATCAAGCCGGCCGCGTGCCCTCTCATTACGCCCCGCGTCGGCAAAGCCCGGCCCTATGAGATCACGCTGATCGCCATTCAGCGCCCACGCCGGCAGCTATTTGATGGTGATCTTGGCTTGGTCGATCACCTGCTTCCACATGGCGGCGTCGGTCATAATCAGTTTCGCGGCCTCTTCCGGCGTGCCGGTGATCGCTTCGCTCTGCAGGTTGGCGAGGCCCTTGCGGACATCCGGCATTTGCAGCGCTTCGGAGAGTGCGCGATTGAGACGCTCAACGATGGGTGTTGGCGTTCCTGATTTGGCAACCAGAGCAACCCAAGCCGGTACCGACACTTTTGGAAACCCAGCCTCGGCAAAGCTTGGAACGTCGGGCAGATCCGGAAGTCGCTTGAGGCTGGTCACCGCGAGAGCGCGGAGCTTTCCGGCCCGAACTTGCGGTACCGCCGCGGCCGCTCCCATGATCATGAAGTCGACGCGGCCCGCGATCACGTCTTCGATGGCTTGCGGAAATACCGCATAGGGCACGTGAACGGCGGTGGTGCCGGTTTCATGCGTCAATAGTTCGCCAAGCATATGTGCCGGCGATCCGTAGCCCCCTGAGGCAAAGTTCATTTTGCCGGGATTGGCCTTGAGCAAGGCGATCAATTGGCCAAGCGATTTGGCCGGGGAGTTATTTCCGACCACCAAGATATTGTAATCCCAGTCGACTTGACCGATCGGGGCGAAATCGGTGGCGAGGTTCACGGGCGTACTCGGGTACAACGGCAGAACGGCCACTGTTGCCGTCGCAAGTGACAGGAGGGTGTAGCCGTCCGCCGGCTGCTTGAGTACCTCTTGGATCGCAAGCGTACCGGACGCGCCCGGCCTGTTCTCAACGATAACGGGCTGCCCAAGCAGCTCTTGAAAGTGACCGAGTACCGTGCGGGTCACGATGTCGGGCGGTGAACCGGCGCCGTATCCGACAACGACGCGGACCGGACGATCCGGATATTGCGCTCCATAGCCGAGGGCTGGGAGAAAAAGCGCCGCGCCAATCAACCCGTAGATGCAGCCGCGCAATGAACTCATCATGTTTTGCCTCCCCCGACGCCGCTATGACTTCGATTATGAAAATAAGCTCTGCCCGAATGCACACAGGCGTCAAACGGAAATCGCCGCCTATTTCACGTGGTGAAACGTCCGATAGTAACGCCAAAAGCACCAAGACAGCTTTGCGCACCGCGGCTGGAACATGTTCTAGGCTCAATGGAACTCGCGGGCCGCTCCTCTGTTCTGTTTCTGCTGCTTCCGCCACAGAGAAAAGGCTCAGATGGACGCGCGCACCAGTATCGCCGCGCCGCCGGTTATGGGGAAAGCCCGGCTGCGGGAAGGGTTTGCATATCCCTTGGGCGCTACATGGACGGGACTCGGGGTCAACTTCGCGCTGTTCTCGGCCAATGCCACGAAGGTCGAGCTTTGCCTGTTCGATGAGCAGGGATCGCGCGAGATCGAGCGGATCGAATTGCCCGAGTTCACCGACGAAATCTGGCATGGCTTCTTGCCCGAAGCCCGCCCGGGCACGATCTATGGTTATCGGGTTTACGGGCCTTATGAGCCCGAGAACGGCCATCGCTTCAATGCGAACAAGTTATTGCTCGATCCCTACGCCAAGGCAGTGATCGGCAATCTTGAGTGGGATCCGGCCGTGTTCAGCTACCACATGGAGAGCGGCGACGATTTGACCTTCGACGAGCGGGACAGTGCGCCTTTCATGCCGCGCTGCCGGGTGATCGATCCGGCATTTACCTGGGGCGACGAACGCGCCCCGCGCCTGCCCTGGGATCGCACCATCGTCTACGAGCTGCATGTTCGCGGCTACACTCAACTGAATCCGTCCGTTCCGCAGGAACTGCGCGGCACCTACCGCGGACTCGCCCATCCCGATGTGCTCGATCACCTCAAGCGCCTCGGCGTCACTTCAGTCGAGCTGCTGCCGATCCATACTTTCGTCAACGACAGCCATCTCGGCGACAAAGGGTTGACCAACTACTGGGGCTACAACACCATCGCTTTCTTCGCGCCGACGCGCCGCTACGCGTATGTGCCGGATTTTGCCTTCGCCGAATTCAAGGAAATGGTGGCGCGTTTTCACGACGCCGGCATCGAGGTCATTCTCGACGTGGTGTACAATCACACCGCCGAGGGCAACCAGCTCGGACCGACGCTGTCGTTCAAGGGCATCGACAACGTGTCCTATTATCGGCAGTTGCCGGACAACAAGCGCTATTACATCAACGATACCGGTACCGGAAACACCTTCAATCTTTCGCACCCGCGCGTGCTGCAGATGGTCACCGACTCGCTCCGGTACTGGGTCGAGGAGATGCACGTCGACGGTTTTCGCTTCGATCTCGGCACCATCCTCGCCCGCGAGTCGCACGGCTTCGACCAGCGTGGCGGCTTTCTCGACTCCTGCCGGCAAGACCCGGTGCTGTCATCTGTCAAGCTGATCGCCGAACCGTGGGACTGCGGGCCGGGCGGTTATCAGGTCGGCCGCTTTCAGCCGGGCTGGGCGGAGTGGAACGACCGCTACCGCGACACCATGCGGTCCTACTGGAAAGGCGAGGACGGCAAGCTCGCCGATTTTGCCGCGCGTATCTCGGCATCCGCCGATCTGTTCAATCACCGCGGCCGCAAGCCGTGGGCGAGCGTCAATTTCATTACCGCCCATGACGGCTTCACGCTCAATGACCTCGTTTCCTACGAAAACAAGCACAACGAGGCCAACGGCGAGGACAATCGCGACGGCGCTTCGGATAATCGTTCAAGCAATTACGGCGTCGAAGGTCCAACCGACGATCCCGCCATCGTCGAACTGCGCGAGCGGCAGAAACGAAACCTGCTGAGCACATTATTACTGTCACAGGGTACGCCGATGATCCTGGCAGGCGACGAATTCGGACGCACCCAGCGCGGCAACAATAACGCCTATTGCCAGGATAACGACATTTCCTGGGTCGATTGGAATCACGATGACAATGCCGCCTCGCTCACGCGGTTCGTGCAACGGCTGACGCGGCTGCGCCGCGACTATCCGGTTTTGCGCCAAAGCCGCTTCCTCTCCGCAGTCTGGAACGAAGAACTCGGGGTCAAGGATTCGACTTGGCTGACGCCGGCGGGCGACGAAATGACCCCGCAGCATTGGCAGGATGGGGCCGCGCGCTGCTGCGGCCTCCTGCTTGACGGCCGCGCCCAGTTCAGCGGCATCCGCAAGCGCGGCAGCGAGGCGACGCTGCTCCTCATTGTCAACGCCCATCACGACGTCGTGGTTTTCACGCTGCCGAGAGCCGCGGGAGGCCGGGATTGGCGGCGTCTCGTCGATACCAATCTGCCGGAGGAGGACGAAGAGTTCGACAGCGCCGCGATGTTCAAATTCGGCCATCGCTATGAAGTGACCGGCCGTTCGCTATTGCTCTTCCACCTGCGGCCGGCCAGGCCGACGACCCGTCGGCAGTCGCGCGGCCGCGCCAAGGAGCCTGCGCCGCCGGACACAGACGCTTGATTTCGGGTGGGGGTCTTTCGCGCGGGACCGAATCCCGCCGATGGAACTTTTACGCCGCTCTGCCGCTTAATGGTTCATGGGCAGGGGCAACTCTGCGGGGATTGTCAGTGAAATCATGCCGGCAGGGTGGTCGGCCAAGGCGATGCGTTCAAAAGCGGCTGAATCCGGCGACTTGTTCGCACCGAGGATCTACTACTTTCATCCGCTGCTGGCCGGACCGCGGTCGTCTTGGGGCGAGCAATTTCGCCGTTGCCGCGACAATGGTTTCGATTACGTCCTCACCGCGCCGCTTTTCGCCCCGGGCGAAACCGGCGACATTTTCCTCACCGGCAATCACGAAACAATCCACCCGGCGCTTTATGACACGCCGGCTGCCGAGGCGGCCGACCAAGCCTTTGCCGAATTGGCGGCTCTCTGCCGGGAAAATGGCCTTGGCCTGTTCGCCGATATCGTCGTCGGCCGCGCGGCACCGGACGCCGATTTGGCGCTGGCCAATCCAAGCTGGTTTCACGTCAGCAAAATAACCGACGAACGGGTCGATCCAAGGCTTTCGCTCGAGCACGCCGATGCCGCCTATCCGCGGTTTGACGATTCGAGCGTTGCCGGGGATGTAACCGCGTGGTGGGTCGAACGCTTGCTGCGCCTTATCCGGGCCGGCCTTGGCGGATTTCGCTGCATCGAGCCGCAACTCGTGCCGCCGGCCTTATGGCGGGCCATCATCGGCGCGGTCAGGCAGAGTGCGCCGGACTGCCATTTTTTGGCATGGACGCCCGGCCTTTCTTGGCCCGACGTTGCACCATTGCGGGGCGTCGGCTTCACCGCGGCGTTCTCGTCGCTGCCGTGGTGGGACGGCCGCGCCGGCTGGTTTGTCGAAGAGCACGCCTTGTTGCGCGGCGTCGGCGCGGTCATCGCCTGTCCCGAGGCGCCGTTCGGGCCGCGCCTCGCCCGGCGGTTTGAGGGTCACGGCAATTTGCCGGCGCTGTATCGCCATCAACTGCGTTGCGCGGCCGCGGTCGGCGACGGGATTTTGATTCCGATGGGTTTTGAGTTTGGCGCGAACGAGGACATGCCGAGAGCCATGGCGCGCCGCGCCGCCGGCCAAAATGGCGGTTCGCTCCTGCATAACGGCAGCAATCTCGATCTATCGGCCGAGGTCCGCGAGGCCAACGCCCTCTGCAGCGAATTGGCGCCGGCCAACGGCGAGCTTCGCCTGTTGAATAGCCCGGGAGACAGTGTGACCGCCTTGTTGCGCTCGGACGCCGCCGATGCCCGATACGCCGGCGATCCGATCGTGATCATGATCAATCCGGACCTTGCGCAGGGCCATCGCGCCTCGATTTCGCTGCGGCCACTACCGCCGACGGCTGGTGCGAGTCTGTCCATCGTCGCGGCGGCCGAGCGCGAAGCGTGCGAGGCGCTCGGTGCCGGCGAAGTCCGCATTCTTCGCGCCCAGCGCAACGATGCCGTCAAGCTCCGCCGCACCGAAGTGCGAGCCGCCACTTTGAGTGCGGCGCCGCGCATTGTCGTCGAAGCCGTCACGCCGAGCGTGGAGGCCGGCCGCTTCGCCGCCAAGCGCATCATCGGCGAAACGGTGACGGTCGAGGCCGATGTATTTATCGACGGTCATGACGTTCTTGTCGTCGAGTGCTTGTGGCGCGCCTGCGACACCGCCGAATGGCAGCGCGCCGTGATGCAATCGCTGGGCAACGATCGCTGGCAGGGGAGCTTTATCCCGCACCGCGTCGGCCGTCACGAATTCACCATCGAGGCTTGGATCGACCGCTACGGATCGCTGTGCCGCGACCTTGAGATCAAACGCGCGGCCGGTGCCGATATTGCCGTCGAGATCGCCGAGGCGCGCGGGCTTCTGAGCAAGACGATGGAGCGCACCGAGGACGGTGCGAGTGACGTCGTTACCTCGGCGCTCGACTGGCTGCGCGAAGCCGGCGGCGACGCTGCCGCCGACATTCTTCTTATGTCCGACCTGCGCGAAGTGATGCGCGAATCCGAGGAGGCCGATTTTCGCGTCCGCCGCGAGCCGGCCTTCGCCCTTGATATGGAGCGGCCGCAAGCCGGCTTCGGCGCGTGGTACGAGCTGTTTCCGCGCTCGATTTCGGACAGTCCGAAGCGCCACGGCACCTTCGCCGATGTCATCGGCCGGTTGCCGGCGATCCGCGACATGGGGTTTGACGTTCTTTATTTGCCGCCGATTCATCCCATCGGCGAGACCAACCGCAAAGGCAAGAACAATGCCTTGCGCGCCGCCCCAGGCGATGTCGGCAGTCCTTATGCGATCGGCAGCCGCGAAGGCGGCCACGATGCGATCCATGCCGCGCTAGGCACCATCGCCGACTTCCGGCGGCTGCGCGATGCCGCGGCCGCTCAGGGCATCGAACTTGCGCTAGACTTCGCCATCCAGTGCTCGCCGGATCATCCTTGGCTCAAAGATCACCCGGAGTGGTTCAACTGGCGGCCCGACGGTTCCGTGCGCTTTGCGGAAAATCCGCCGAAGAAATACGAAGACATCGTCAATGTCGATTTCTACGCCAAGGGCGCGATTCCAAGCCTGTGGGCGGCCTTGCGCGACATCGTCCTGTTCTGGGCGAACGAAGGCATTCGCATTTTCCGCGTCGATAATCCGCACACCAAGCCGCTGCCGTTCTGGGAGTGGCTGATTGGGCAGGTGAAGACGCGTTATCCGGACGTCATCTTTTTGTCCGAAGCCTTCACGCGCCCCAAGATGATGTACCGGCTGGCGAAGGTCGGCTTCTCGCAATCCTACACGTATTTCACCTGGCGGAATTCCAAGAAGGATCTCACGGATTATTTTACCGAGCTGGCGACGACGGAGGTGAGGGAGTTCTTCCGTCCGCATCTTTTCGTCAACACGCCCGACATCAATCCTTATTTCCTGCAGACCTCGGGCCGTCCCGGATTTCTCATCCGCGCGGCGCTCGCCGCCACGCTCTCCGGCTTGTGGGGCCTGTATTCCGGATTCGAGCTCTGTGAAGCGGCGCCGCTGCCGGGGAAAGAGGAATTTCTCGACTCCGAGAAATACGAAATTCGCGTTCGCCGTTACGATGCGCCCGGCAACATCATTTCCGAAATCTCCAAGCTCAACCGCATCCGCAAGAACAATCCGGCGCTGCAAAGCCATCTCGGCGTGCGGTTCTACCCCGCCCACAACGATCGGATCGTTTTCTACGGCAAGCCGCTCCCGGCGCGCGGCGCCATGATCCTGGTCGCGGTCAGCCTCGATCCGTTTCACGTCCAGGAAGCGACCGTCGAGGTGCCGCTCTGGGAATGGCAGCTTCCCGACAGCGGATCGGTTGTCGTGCAGGATCTGATGCACGACACGAGCTTCGTGTGGCACGGCAAGCTGCAGCGTATCCGGCTCGATCCGAACGAGCTGCCCTTCGCGATCTGGCGGATCGCGCCGCGTCCGGAGGTGTGATCGTGGATGCGCGCGTCAAACCGGCGGCAGTGGCGGCGGACGACCTGTGGTACAAGGACGCCATCATCTATCAGCTTCATGTAAAATCGTTTTGCGACAGCAACGGCGACGGCATCGGCGACTTCCAGGGGCTGATCTCCAAGCTCGATTACATCGCCGACCTTGGCGTCAACGCGATTTGGCTGTTGCCGTTCTATCCGTCGCCGTTACTCGATGACGGTTACGACATCAGCGAATATCGCGCCGTGCATCCGGATTACGGGACGCTCGCGGATTTTCGCCAATTCGTGCGCGAGGCCCACGCCCGCAATATCCGCGTCATCACCGAGCTCATCGTCAATCACACCTCCGACCAGCACCCCTGGTTTCAACGGGCCCGCAAGGCGAAGCCGGGATCGCCGTGGCGCGACTTCTATGTGTGGTCGGACACCGACCAGAAATATGCCGGCACGCGCATCATCTTCATCGACAGCGAGCGCTCGAACTGGACATGGGACCCGGTTGCCGGCGCCTATTACTGGCATCGCTTCTATTCGCATCAGCCGGACTTGAACTTCGACAATCCGCACGTGCTCAAGGCTGTGCTCGGTATCATGCGCTTTTGGCTGCAACTCGGCGTCGACGGTCTGCGGCTCGACGCCGTGCCCTATCTCGTCGAACGCGACGGTACCAACAACGAAAACCTGCCCGAGACCCACGCGATCCTCAAGCGCATCCGCGCCGCGGTTGACGCCGAGTTTCCCGGACGCATGCTGCTTGCCGAAGTCAATCAGTGGCCGGAGGACTGCAAGGACTATTTCGGCGACGGCGACGAATGCCACATGGCGTTCCATTTCCCGCTGATGCCGCGGATGTACATGGCGATCGCGCGCGAGGATCGCTTTCCGATCAGCGATATCCTGCGCCAAACGCCGGCGATTCCCGAGACCTGCCAGTGGGCGATCTTCCTGCGCAATCATGACGAGCTGACGCTCGAAATGGTGACCGACAGCGAGCGCGATTATTTGTGGGAGACTTACGCGGCGGATCGCCGCGCCCGCATCAACCTCGGCATCAGACGACGTTTGGCTCCGCTATTGGAGCGCGATCGCCGGCGTATCGAATTGATGAACAGCCTGTTGCTCTCGATGCCGGGCACACCGGTGATCTATTACGGCGATGAAATAGGCATGGGCGATAATTTCCATCTCGGCGATCGAAATGGAGTTCGCACGCCGATGCAGTGGTCGCCCGATCGCAACGGCGGATTTTCCCGCGCCGATCCGGCGGCACTGATTTTGCCGCCGCTGATGGATGCGCTCTACGGCTATGGCGCGGTCAATGTCGAAGCGCAATGGCGCGATCCGCATTCGATCCTGAATTGGACGCGCCGAATGCTCGCGGTGCGGCGCCGGCATCCCGCGTTTGGCCGCGGCACACTGACGTTCCTCTATCCGAAGAACCGCAAGATTCTCGCTTATTTGCGACAATATGGCGACGAGACGCTGTTATGCGTCGCCAATGTCGCGCATAGCCCGCAGGCGGTGGAACTGGATCTCTCGGCGTTCGCCGGCCGCGTTCCGGTGGAACTGAATGCGGGGACGGTCTTTCCCCCTATTGGAGAGCTCACTTACCTGCTCACTTTGCCGCCCTTCGGCTTCTATTGGTTCGTTCTCGGCAAGGCGAGCGATTGGCCGGCGTGGCATACGCCGGCGCCCGAGCCGCTGCCGGAGTTTGTCACTGTGGTGCTTCGTAACAGCTTGTCGCAGGCGTTGAAGACGAATGCGCAGGATCTCATCGAGAAAGACACGCTGCCGCAATATATCCTCAAGCGGCGCTGGTTCGGACTGAAAGATCAGAAGATTGAGGCGGTGCGGCTGACAAGTACGATCGATATCGGCGACCGGGACCAGGAGATTTTGCTGAGCGAAGTCGAGGTGAAGAGCGGCGGCGCGACCAGCCGTTGGCTGCTGCCGATGTCGATTTTGTGGGACGAGGAGGCCGGTGCTGCGCTGCCTAGTCGTCTGGCGCTCGCGCGCGTGCGGCGCGGCCGGCATCCCGGGTTGCTGACCGACGCATTCTCCCTGCCGGCGTTTGCGCATCGATTCGTCGATTGCCTGGCCGAAGGCAAGTCCTACAACGGCGACTTCGGCAGCTTGATGTTCCGGCCGACCGAAGCCCGGCGCACGCAGCTCGATGCGGCCAGGGGCGCCGACGTCAACTGGCTTGCGGCGGAGCAGTCCAACAGCTCGCTGACCGTCGGCGACGTGCTGATGCTGAAGATCTACCGCCGTATCTCGCCCGGAATTCATCCGGAAGCGGAGATGAGCCGCTTCCTGACCGAGCAGGGATTCGCCAACGCGCCGCCGCTCCTTGGCGACGTAATCCGCATTGCACCCGACGGCACGCCGGCGACGCTCGCCGTTGCGCTCGGCTTTGTCCGTCATCAAGGCGACGCTTGGTCGTGGACCTTGGACCATCTGACGCGCGCTCTCGACGGCATGGCGCCGGGCAAGTCCGCCAAGGAGGAGAAAGCCGATCTGCTGACCGATTGCGACATCGTCGCCGCCGCCATCGGGCACCGGCTTGGCGAAATGCACCGGATTTTGGCCGGGGCCGCAACAGACGAGGCTTTTGCGGTTGAGGCTGCAACACCGGCGGATGTCACGCGATGGACCGAAAAGATCGAAGCCAGAATGGCCAGGGCATGCGACGCGATTGCCGGCCACAAGACCTGGGAGCGCGAGCAGGATCGCGAGCGTGCCAAGACGCTTGCTAGCAAGCGGAGCGCGATTGTCGCATCGGTGCGCAATCTGGCGAAGTCCGGTGTCGGCGCCTTAAAAACCCGCATCCACGGCGATTTTCATCTCGGCCAGGTTCTGGTCGCGAGCGGCGACGCTTTCATCATCGATTTCGAGGGCGAGCCGGCGACATCGATCGAGGAGCGCCGCGCCAAGGACAGTCCGCTGCGTGACGTCGCCGGGCTGTTGCGCTCTATTCATTATGCCGGCGCGACGCTCACCGACCGTAAAGACGTCGGCGCCGTGCCGGTCGATGACGCCTCGCGTGACAAGCTTATCGCCGAATTCGGCCGGCGCGCTTCGGCGGCGTTCTTGCGGGGTTACTGGGAGACTTCAATCCTGAAACGCGATCCGGCGACGCGCGCTTTGCTCGGCCTGTTCCTCATTGAAAAGGCGGCCTACGAGATCAGCTACGAGGCGGCCAACCGTCCGACGTGGCTCGGCGTGCCTCTGGCCGGTTTGTTGTCGGTGGTCGAGCGCATCAACAAGGAGATGTCCGGAGGCCAGAATGGCTGAGGCAAAGCTCAAGCCATCGTGGCGTCTCGATCGAGATGCGGCGTGTGCCTTGGCGCACGGATCGCACGGCAACCCCTTTTCCGTTCTTGGGCCGCACGACGTCGAAGGCGGGCGCATCATCCGCGTCTTCCTGCCGGGCGCGACACGCGTTGAGGTGTTGCGTCAGTCCGACGACGCGGTGCTGGTCCAGCTTGTCCCCGGTGAGGAAGACGGCTTGTTCGAGACCTTCATTCGCGATCGCTCGCCGTATCGCTTGCGGATCGTCTGGCCGAATGCCGTCCAGGAAACCGAGGATCCTTATTCATTTAGCGTGCTGCTCGGCGATCTCGATCTGCATCTGTTCAACGAGGGCCGTCATTTCGAGCTTGCGCGCTGTCTTGGCGCGCAAAGCCTGACAATCGACGGCGTCAACGGCGTGCGCTTTGCCGTGTGGGCGCCGAACGCGACGCGTGTCGCGGTGGTCGGCGATTTCAATTCCTGGGACTCCCGGCGTCATCCGATGCGGCTGCGCCACCGCGCCGGCATCTGGGAGCTGTTCGTTCCGCGGGTCGCGCCTGGGTCGCACTATAAATTCGACATCCGCGGCCCAGGCGGCTTCGGATTGCCGTGGAAGGCCGATCCGGTGGCCCGGCAGACCGAGACCCCGCCGCAAACTGCCTCGATCGTGCCTCATCCCGATCAGCATCGCTGGCGCGACGACGTCTGGATGAAGGAGCGCGCCGCGCGCCAGGCGGTCGACGCGCCGATGAGCATCTATGAAGTGCATCTCGGCTCGTGGCTCAACGAGAGCGACCACGCACAGGAAGGCAGTCTCTGGGACCTCGCTGTCGAGCGGCTTATTCCTTATCTGCGCGAGATGGGCTTTACCCATTTGGAGCTTTTGCCCATCACCGAATATCCGTTCGGCGGCTCCTGGGGTTATCAGCCGCTCGGGCTGTTCGCGCCGAGCAGCAGGTTCGGGCCGCCGCAAGGACTGGCCCGGTTCGTCGACGCGCTTCATGCCGCCGGAATCGGCATCATCCTCGATTGGGTTCCGGCGCACTTTCCGACCGATCCGCATGGTCTGGCGCGGTTCGACGGCACCGCGCTCTACGAGCATCTCGATCCGCGCGAAGGCTTTCATCAGGACTGGAATACGTTCATCTATAATTTCGGCCGCCGCGAGGTGCAGGGCTTCCTGATCGCGAGCGCGCTTTATTGGCTCGAGCATTTTCATATCGACGGGCTGCGGGTCGATGCCGTGGCGTCCATGCTGTACCGCGATTACAGCCGCCGCGCAGGCGAGTGGATTCCCAATATTCACGGCGGCCGGGAAAATCTCGAGGCGATCGGTTTCGTGCGTCACCTCAATGCGGTGGTCGCCGAGCGCTGTCCGAGTGCAATTATGATCGCCGAGGAATCGACTGCTTGGGGCGGTGTCAGCCGGCCGATCGCATCGGGCGGCCTCGGCTTTGCCTACAAATGGAACATGGGCTGGATGCACGACACGCTCAATTACATGTCGAAGGATCCGGTCCACCGCCAGCATCATCATCACGACATGACATTCGGTCTCCTCTATGCGTTCAGCGAAAATTTTATTCTGCCGCTGTCGCACGACGAGGTCGTGCATGGCAAAGGCTCGCTGATCGGCAAGATGCCCGGCGACCGTTGGCAGCGCTTCGCCAATTTGCGCGCCTATTACGGCTTCATGTGGGGGCATCCCGGAAAAAAGCTTCTCTTCATGGGCGGCGAATTCGCGCAGGAGCGCGAGTGGAGTCACGATCGCGATCTTGATTGGCCGTCGCTCGACGACCCCGCGCATGCCGGCGTGCAGCGCGTCGTGCGCGATCTCAACCGCGTCTATGCCGGCGAGCCGGCGCTGCACCGGCGCGATTGCGACGGCCGCGGCTTCATGTGGGCCGTCGGCGACGATCGCGCCAATTCGGTCTATGCCTTCGTGCGGCTTGCGCCGGAGACGCCGGCAGTTTTGGTGGTCAGTAATATGACCCCGGTGCCGCGCTACAATTACCGCATCGGCGTGCCCGAGGGCGGCCGCTGGGAGGAGATTTTCAACAGCGATTCCGGTTATTATGGCGGCTCAAACCTGGGCAATGCCGGGCATGTCGAAACGGCAGCCATAACTGCTCATGGGCAGCAGCAGTCCGTCGAGCTGACACTACCCCCATTGGCGACAATCTATTTGCGGCACGTTCGTTAAAGATGGCAGCGTTTCCGAACAAGCTCGATGGTGGCGTGCCGTATCCGCTCGGCGCCACCTGGGATGGACTCGGCACGAATTTCGCGGTGTTTTCCGGCAATGCCGAGCGCATCGAGTTGTGCCTGTTCGATTCCGCGGGCCGGCGCGAGATAACCCGGCTCGACCTGCCCGAGTGCACCAACGAAATCTGGCATGGCTATTTGCCGAACGCCCGGAACGGCTTGATCTACGGGTTTCGCGTCCACGGTCCCTACGATCCGCAAAACGGCCATCGCTTCAACCCGCACAAGCTTCTGATCGATCCTTATGCGAAGCAGATCGCCGGCAATCTGCGCTGGTCGGATGCCTTGTTCGGCTATCGTATTCATTCGTCACGCGTCGATTTGTCGGTCGATCGGCGCGACAGCGCGCCATTCATGCCCAAGGCGGTGGTCGGCGAGGATGCGTTCGATTGGGGTGATGACCGGCCGCCGAACGTTCCATGGCCGGACACGGTCATATACGAGGCGCATCTGCGAGGCATGACGATGCTCCGCCGCGATATCCGCGTCGAGGAGCGAGGCACGTTTGCGGCTTTGGCCGACCCGGGCGTAATCGATCATCTGCGCACCCTCGGCATTACCGCGATCGAGCTTATGCCGATTCACGCCTTCGTCAGCGAGCGGTCGCTGGTCGAGCGCGGTTTGAAGAATTACTGGGGCTACAATCCACTGTGCTTCTTTGCCGTCGAGCCGCAATATCTTTCGGAAAGCGGGCGCAACGACATGCGCGTCGCCATCCGCCGCCTGCATGCCGCGGGCGTCGAGGTGATCCTCGACGTGGTCTACAACCACACCGCGGAAGGCAGCGAGCTCGGTCCGACGCTGTGCTATCGCGGGCTCGACAACGCCAGCTATTACCGGCTGGTGCCGGACAACAAGCGTTATTGCATCGACGAGACCGGCACCGGCAACACGCTCGATCTATCCCATCCGCGGGTTTTGCAGATGGTGATGGATTCGATGCGTTACTGGGTCACGTCGTTTCACGTCGATGGTTTCCGCTTCGACCTCGGCGTGGCGCTGGGGCGCGAAGCCAACGGCTTCGACCCGGGTTCGGGCTTCTTCGACGCGCTGCGGCAAGACCCGCTTCTGGCGGGGGTCAAATTGATTTCGGAGCCGTGGGATCTCGGCCCGGGCGGCTATCAGCTCGGCCATCATCCGACCGGCTTCGCCGAGTGGAACGACCGGTTTCGTGACGGCACCCGGCGGTTCTGGCGCGGCGATGCCGGTGAGCGTCCGGAGATCGCCGCGCGGCTTGCCGGATCGAGCGATCTGTTCGACCGCCATGCGCGGCGGCCCTGGGCTTCGATCAATTATGTCGCCTGCCACGATGGCTTCACGCTGGCCGATGTCGTCAGCTACGGCAAACGACATAATGAGGCGAACGGCCCGGACAATAACGACGGCGCTGCGGAGAACTATTCGGCCAATTGGGGCGTTGAAGGTGCGACCGCCGATAAAGCCATTTCGGCGACGCGGTTGCGTATCCAGCGGGCCATGCTTGCAACAGTGATGTTTTCCCACGGCACTCCAATGCTGCTCGGCGGCGATGAATTCGGCCGCATCCAGCGCGGCAATAACAATCCGTATTGTCAGGATAGCGACATGAGCTGGTGGGATTGGAGCCTGGCGCATGCCGAACCGGGGCGGACGCTCTGCCGCTTCGTCGCCAAGCTGATTGCGCTGCGCAAGGCGCATCCGGCGTTGCGGGCGCGTCACTTCTTTCACGGCCAGGAGGAGCCGGCAGCCGGAATTTCCGACATCGAGTGGTTCGACGTGGCGGCGCAAAAAATCCCCGATGCCGATTGGCGAAATCCGGAGCAACGCTTGCTCTGCCTGCGGCGCGCCGCGCGCAACGAGGATTCCTCGGTCTCGCTCTTGAGTCTGTTATTGAATCCGACCCCGGACGATCACGAGTTTCACCTGGCGCCGCCCGATCTTCCCCGTCGGGTTCTTATCGACACCGCCGCATCCGAAATCGAGGAGCGAGACCTCGCCGGCAATGCGATCGTCGTCGCTGCCCATTGCGCCGCTCTCATCTATTCGCGGCTCGCGGCCGCGCCACAGTCATGACGGCGGCGGGCTGGCATCTGTCTTTCGGCGCAAATCTCATCGACCGCGATCGGACGCGATTTCGCCTCTGGGCGCCAGCGCAAAGCGCGGTCGCCATTGCCATCGAGGACAGGGCGACCGAGCCAATGACGCGCAACGCCGAAGGTTGGTTCGAGGCCGAGATGAACTGCGGTGCGGGTACGCGCTATCGCTACATTCTCCAGGACGGCACGGCGGTGCCCGACCCGGCATCGCGAGCCCAAAGCGGCGATATTCACGGTTTCAGCGTCGTCGTCGATCCCTCGCACTACCGATGGCGGCATCGGCAATGGCAAGGCCGGCCGTGGACCGAGGCAATCATCTATGAGCTCCATGCCGGCCTCCTCGGCGGCTATGCCGGGGTTGCGCGCGAGTTGCCGCGTCTCGCCGCGCTCGGCATCACCGCGATCGAATTGATGCCGATCGCCGAATTTCCCGGCTCCCGCAACTGGGGCTACGACGGCGCGCTGCCGTTCGCGCCGGAGTGCAGCTACGGCACGTCCGAGGATCTTAAAGCACTGGTCGATGCCGCGCACGATCACGAGATCAGCATTTTTCTCGACGTGGTCTATAACCACTTTGGCCCCGACGGGAATTATCTTTCGCTCTACGCGCCGCAATTCTTCCGCGACGACGTGGCGACGCCATGGGGTCCCGCAATCGACTTTCGCCGTAGGGAAGTCCGCCGTTTCTTCACCGACAATGCGCTGTACTGGCTGAACGAATTTCGTTTCGACGGCCTGCGCTTCGACGCTGTTCACGCCATCACCGAGACCGACTGGCTCGAGGAAATGGCCGCCGCCGTGCGCAAGTCCGTCGCGCCGGGCCGGCAAGTCCACCTGGTGCTCGAGAACGACAACAACGACGCGTCGCTTCTCGATGGGCCGTTCGACGCGCAGTGGAACGACGACGGCCATCACGTCTTGCACGTGCTGCTGACTGGCGAGCACGACGGCTATTATGAAGACTACGAGTCCGATCCCGCACTGCGTCTGGCACGTGGTCTCAAAGACGGATTTGTCTACCAGGGAGAGGCATCAAAGCATCGCGGCGGTAAGCCCAGAGGCACGCCGAGCGGCAACCTGCCGCCCACGGCTTTCGTGTTGTTCCTGCAGAATCACGATCAGATCGGCAATCGCGCTTTCGGCGAACGGTTGACCGTGCTCGCCGATCCAAGGGCACTGGAAGCCGCGATCGCTTTGCAGCTCCTCTGCCCGCAAATCCCGCTGCTGTTCATGGGCGAGGAGACTGCGTCGGTCTCGCCGTTTCTGTTTTTTACCGATCACAATGCGGAACTCGCCAAAGCGGTTCGCGAGGGACGGCGCCGTGAGTTCATGGGCTTTTCGCAATTCTCCGATCCGGCGCTTTTGGCAAAACTTGCCGATCCGAACGAGGTTTCGACGTTCGACCGCTCAAAGCCCGAGCCCGATGCGGACAGAGGACCTCGGCGCGAAGAGCTTTATAGGAAGCTCATCGGCATCCGACGCTCCGAAATCGTGCCTCGCCTCGCGGGCGCGCGCGCCGTCAATGCGCGTGCCGTCGGCGACAAGGCAGTCGTGGCGCATTGGCGCATGGGCGACAATGCGCTCTTGACCATTGGGACCAATCTCGGCGCCGACAGCGTTGCAATGCCGATGCATCAGGGGCGGATTATTTTTGCGTCGTCGCCGGCGGCAGCCGAATCCTGCCATGCCGGCCGGCTCGAGCCGTATGCGACGGTTGCGGTCCTCGCCGCATGAACGAGGCGGCCATTCACGCTCTGGCGCGCCGGGCCGGTATCGACGCGGAATGGACTGACTACGCGGACAAGCCGCATCGCGTCACGACGGAATCCCTTGTCCGCATTCTCGAGGCGCTCGGACTGCCTTGCCGAACGCGCGACGAAATCGCGCATAGCGAAACGACGCTCGCGCCGGCGGCGCTGCCGCCGCTCGTGACCGCAAAGCTCGGTGAGACGATCCGGCTTCCGATATCCGGTCAGCCGCCCAGCAACGTCAAACTGACCATGGAGGACGGCACCGCCGCCGAACTGAAAACCGAAACCACGCAAGGCGGCGTCGAACTGCTGGGCATTGGCGTGGCCGGTTATCACACGCTTGACTTCGGCGGCTCTCACCTGACGCTCGCGGTGGCGCCGCCGCGCTGTGTCACCGTTGCCGATCTCACCGGAGGGGAGCCTAGCTGGGGCATTGCCGCGCAGCTCTATGGTCTGCGCCGTCCCGGCGATTGCGGCATTGGCGACGCGTCAGGCGCCGCGGCGCTTGCCATTGCGGCGGCGGCCGAGAAAGCCGATGCGCTGGCGCTCAGCCCGATCCATGCTTTATTCAGCGCCGACCCAAATCACTTCAGTCCTTATTCGCCGTCGAGCCGGCTATTCTATAATCCGCTCTACGCCGACCCACGGATCGTTTTCGGCGCCGAACGCGTAGCGCAGGCCGCTGAACGGGCAAAAGTTGCTTCGCAGTGCGACGGCTTGGCGCAGCTTCCACTGATCGAATGGCCGGCCTCGGCAAACACCAAGCTCGCGATATTTCGTAAATTGTTTGAGGATTTTGCCGCGACCGATCTTGCTGCCGGCGGCACGCCGCTCGCCGCGGAGTTTGCGCAATTTCGAACGTCCGGCGGCAAGCTCCTTGAGGATCACGCCCGCTTCGAGGCGCTGCAGGCGCAGATGCTGCGCGAAAATCCTTCGCTGTGGAGCTGGACCGATTGGCCGATGCAGTGGCGCGATCCGAACGGTGCTGCGGTTGCGGAATTCGCGGCTAGGAATGCCCATGAGGTTGGCTTTCATTGCTTTCTGCAATGGATTGCCGATCGTTCGTTTGCCGCCACGCAGCGCGCGGCCAAAGACGGCGGGATGCGTATCGGCCTCATCGGCGATCTTGCCGTCGGCATGAGCGGGGCAGGAAGTCATGCCTGGACCAGCCAGAAAGATATTCTGGTCGGCCTTGAGATTGGCGCGCCACCCGACCTGTACAACGCCAATGGTCAGAACTGGGGCCTTACGACGTTTTCGCCGCGTGCCCTCGTCCAAGGCGGCTTTGTGCCCTTCATCGCCACGTTGCGGGCGGGCCTTCGTCATGCCGGCGGCTTGCGGATCGATCATGCGATGGGGCTGTTGCGCCTGTGGGTGGTGCCGCGTGGCGCCGCTGCCCGCGACGGCGCTTATCTGCATTACCCGCTTGGCGATCTGTTGCGGCTGATCGCACTGGAATCGCGTCGCCATCGGGCGATCGTTATCGGCGAGGATTTGGGCACGGTGCCCGAGGGCTTTCGCGACACGCTCGCCGCGGCGGGCATTTACGGCATGCGGGTGCTGTGGTTCGAGCGTGGCCGCAAAAGATTCACGCCGCCGCGATCCTGGTCCCGCGACTCGGCGGCAATGACCTCGACCCACGACCTGCCGACCGTCGCCGGCTGGTGGCGTGGCGCGGACATCGACACCCGCGCAGCGCTCGGCTTGGCCGATGCCGGAACGGAGCGCGAGGGACGAAAGCGCGACCGCGCGTCGCTTTGGCACGCGTTCCGCCGCACCAAGGTCGCGACAGAGGAGGAACCTTCGCCCACGCACACGGCGGATGTTGTCGAGGCCGCGCTACGCTTTACGGCGAAGACGTCTTCGGAGCTCGCGTTGCTGCCGCTTGAGGACATTCTCGGCCTTGAGGAGCAGCCCAATCTCCCCGGCACGATCGAACAGCATCCGAATTGGCGGCGTCGCTATCCCGGCTCGGCCGACACATTATTAAGAACGGATGCGGTTCGACGCAGGCTCGCGCCGCTCAAGCAGCGAGGCCGCTCATGACGCCACGCGCGACCATGCGGCTGCAATTCCACAGGGGCTTTACCTTCGCCGATGCGGCGGGGCTCGTCCCGTATTTTTCGGCCCTTGGCATCAGCCACCTCTATGCCTCGCCGATCATGACGGCGCGGCCGGGCTCGCTGCACGGCTATGATGTGATCGATCCGACGTGCGTCAATCCAGAACTTGGCGGCGAAGTGGAATTTCGGCGACTCGTTGCCGAGCTGCGCCGCCACGCGATGGGGATCGTCATCGACATCGTCCCCAATCACATGGCGACGGGCGCCGGCAATCCATGGTGGATGGACGTGCTCGCCGGAGGCCGCACCAGCCCCTATGCCAAATATTTCGACATCGACTGGAAGCCGGTCGATCTGCATCTGCGCGGCAAGGTGCTGTTGCCGGTGCTTGGCCGGCAATATGGCGAAGCGCTCGCCGCCGGCGAGATCAAGCTTGAGGCCGAGAACGGCAAAGCTTTTGTCCGCTACTTCGACCGCACTTTCCCCTTGGCCGACGTTGCCGCGCACGCGGTCGCCCAGGCGAACCCGGACGCCTTCGATCCGGCGACACAGCAAGGGCGCGAGCGTCTGCACGAAATATTGGAGGATCAGTATTACCGCCTTGCCTGGTGGCGCCTCGCCAACGATGAGATCAACTGGCGGCGCTTCTTCGACATCAACGATCTTGTTGCCCTGCGCATCGAGGTCGACGAAGTCTTCGACGCTGTGCACGCGACCGTGTTCCGGCTCTACGCGCAGGGCCTGATCGATGGCGTCCGTGTCGATCACATCGACGGCTTGGCGCAGCCGGGGCCTTATTGCCGGAAGTTGCGCGCGCGGCTTGACAGCCTTGAGCCTGAGCGGCCGGCGGATGCGCCGAAGGGGCCGGCCTATTTTGTCGTCGAGAAAATCCTGTCGCGAGACGAGGCGTTGCGCCCACAGTGGGAGACCGATGGCACGACCGGCTACGACTTCATGGACGAGGTCGACGCGTTGCAGCACGACGCCGCGGGCGAGGAGCCGCTCACCCGTGCGTGGCAGCGCATCAGCGGGCGCTCCGGGAATTTCGACGATGAAGAAGAATTGGCGCGCCGGCAGATTCTCGACCGCAGCTTTTCGGCGCAGCGCGAGAGTTTGGTGCTGGCGCTGTACGCGATCCTGCAATCCGAGTTGACGCTGCGCGACATTTCCTGGTCGGCGTTGCGCCGCGCCTTAACGGAAATCCTAGTGCACTTTCCGGTGTACCGCATTTACTCTCGCATCGATCGGTCATTGCCGGAGGATTTGAGATACCTCACTCAAGCCGTCACGCGGGCGAAACAGACGGGTTTGCCGGCGGATGCGTGGCTGATCGAACTCCTCGGCGGGTGGCTTGGCGGCAAGCCGATCCGCCACGGCAACGATCCGTTACAGAATGTCGCGCTGGTAAAGTTTCAGCAATTGAGTGCGCCGCTCTGCGCCAAGGCCGTCGAAGACACCGCCTTCTATCGCTATGGCCGGCTTATCTCGCGCAACGACGTCGGCTTCGACATCCGCCGCTTCGCGGCTGCTCCGGCGCAATTCCACGACGCCATGCAAAAGCGCGCCGTGCAATATCCCCATGCGCTCCTGGCAACGGCGACGCACGATCACAAGCGTGGCGAAGATGTGCGCAGTCGCCTGGCGGTGTTGAGCGAATTCGCGGACGACTGGACGGCGGCCGTAGCGCGCTGGGTCGATGCCGCGCTTGCGGAGCTCGCTGGGCGGAAAAGTCCTGTTCTGCCTTCGCCGGGCGATCTGGCGATCCTGTTCCAGACCGTCGTCAGCGCGTGGCCGATGAATTTGTCGCTTGAGGATCAGGCGGCGCTTGCGGCCTACGGGTCCAGAATCGCGGCGTGGCAACAGAAGGCGGTGCGGGAAGCCAAATTGCACAGCGATTGGTCGGCGCCTAACGAGAGTTACGAAGGCGTCCTTGCCGGCTTTATCGGCCGGCTGTTCGGCGAGCCGAGCGGACTATTGCCGGAGTTGCAGCGTTTCGCGATGCGGATCGTGGCGCCGGGGGCCGTCAACGGCCTGGCTCAGATGCTCGTCAAGCTGACCGCGCCCGGCGTGCCGGACATTTATCAAGGCACCGAGTACTGGGACTTGAGTCTGGTCGATCCCGACAATCGGGCGCCGGTCGATTTTGCGGTGCGGCAAAGCTCGCTGACGGCGACTGACCTTGACGAAATTATTGCGGCGTGGCGCGACGGGCGCATCAAGCAGCGGCTGATGGCCAGTGTTTTTGCAGTGCGAAAGAAAATACCCGCTTTATTTTCGAGCGGCGCCTATCTGCCCATCGCCGCCTCAGGGCCGCAGGCGGATCGCATTGTCGCTTTTGCGCGCACCGCTGAGCGCGATGCAACGATCACCGTGATCTGCAAGGGCGTCGCGCGCGCGATCACAGACGAATCCATCGCAATTCCACGCTCATTTTGGCAAGGCACCTGCCTTATTATTCCGCAGCAGTTGCGAATGCCGTTTATGGATGCATTGGCAGTGCGGCGGTTGCCGGCGCCGGCGGAAAGGGTCGAGCTCAGTACCATTCTCGATCGGCTGCCGGTGGCATTTCTGGTTCATGACGCAAGTGCGAGATAGCATGCGGCAGATTGCGCTGTGCAAAATGCCGCTTTGGCATCTATGTAGCTTGTGTAATTCTCCACACGCACTTAGTTGATTCGATAATCGCGGCGGCGTGGAAAAGCAGACACGCAGCACGGAACGCACGGGAGCCGGGGGCTTCTTAAGTGAGGGGCGCCCAAAGCGGAAATCCGAAGCGCAGCGGCCACTACCTCACGGTGCGTA
>DATAWA010000039.1:0-2088 GCA_036267435.1 Xanthobacteraceae bacterium
GCCGCTAATTCCGCCATTGCCGCCGTCAACCGCGCGACGTTCCAGGTCTTCAGCGCCGCTTCGACCAGGGTTTTTCGGCGGAAATGCACGGGCGGCTGGGCGGCATCGAGCGAGAACGGCGCGCCATCTTCGATAGCGATCCGCCAGCGGTGCAGTTGCGCCAGATACCGCTGCGCGTTGAACAGCATCGATCCCGCGCTGGTGCCCGCGGTGCGCGCCTTGGCGAGGAGCGCTTCGAGTTCGGCCGGGCGGCCGGCAAAGGCGATATCGGCGATGTCCTCGAGCGCGAGCGCCGAGGCGTCGGATACCACGGCCGTCACGTCGTCGACGTCGACGCGGCCCTGCTTGCCGGCATAGAGCGTCAGCTTGCGCAGCTCGCTGCGCGAGGCGGCGCGATCGCCGCCGAGCAAGGGAATAAGGAGGGCGCGCGCCTCGGCCGTCAGTGTCACCCCGGCGGCGCGCATCTCGTCGTCGATCAGCCGCATCCGGTCGCGCTCGCTGTCGGCATAGCACGGCAATGCTGCGGCGTTCTTGGCGCGCTCGCATAACACGCGCAGCGGTGCATTGCGGCGCAGATCGCCGGCTTCGATAACAACCCGGCATTCGGGCGTCGCCACCGGCAGCAAAGCTTCGACGGCAGGCGCGATATTTTTGGCTCCGGCCTTCACCCATACCGCGCGGCGGCCGCCGAACAGCGGCATGGTCAGCGATTCTTCGACCAGCCGCGCCGGCTCGGCGGCCAGCGTCTCACCTTCGAGCCGCGCCAGCGCGAACGGATCGTTCACGTCGTCGACCGAGGCCCGGACAATGGCATTGACGCGTTCGCTGACCAGACCGGCATCCGGACCGAACACCAGCACGACCGGCCGCGCCGGATCGGCTCGGGCGACAAAGGCATCGACATCGGCGGCTTTGACGGCAACCATCGCCAAACTCTATCGCATTGCTCACGGGAATCGAATGCTTGTATCCCGGGGCGCAGGGCAGCACGAAGTGGTGCGCTGCAGAACCGGGATCGTCACTCGCTCAGAGTTTGTTACGGTCCCGGATCAGCGATGCATCGCTGCGCGCTGCACGGTGTCCGGGAAACGAGGTGCTACGTACCGGCGACAAAATACGACGCCAGCCGGTTGCGTATGGTATCGGCGGCAGTCACGACGGCGCGGTCCTCGGCGTCGCGCTGGGCGCGCTGGATGGCAAAGCGCTGTTCCGATCCGGGCGCGTCATAGTCGACGTTGGCGTAGGTCGTATCTTTCAACACCACCTTGCCGGTCGCGATTTCCACCAACTGGTAGCTCACCTGGACGCCGGCCACTTGCGACGTCGGCCGGCCGGTGACCGGATCGATCAGGACCGTGAAGCCGGACTCGCCCACCGTGATGTCGAGCCGGTGCGTCGGTGTGTTTGGTGCGCCACCGCCGCCGCTGAGGTCGAACTGCAGAGCATTGTGCATGCCGACGGCAAGGCGGGCCTGCGGCGTGCCCTGGCGCGTCGGGATCGGGCCAATCTGGACCTCGGCGAGCTTGTCTTTCACGCTCTCGCCGCCGACCGAGGGATGCGAGCCGTAGAGCGGCTCGAAACAGCCGGCCAGAAGGCCGGCCGCGCCGAGCACCAGCGCCAGCCCGACGACACGCAACGCCGAATGCCGGTTACGCCACCACATTGACGATCCGTCCCGGAACGATGATCACTTTTTTCGGCGGCTTGCCGCCCAACGCGGATTTTACCGCATCGAGAGCCAGCACGGCAGCCTCGATCGCGGCATTGCCGGCGTCGCGCGGCACCGTCACTTCACCGCGTTTCTTACCGTTGATCTGCACCGGCAGCATCATGGTGGTTTCGATCAGCAACGCGCGCTCGACCTGCGGCCAAGGCGCTTGCGCCACCAGCGTATCATGGCCGAGCGCGGCCCAGCATTCCTCGGCGAGATGCGGCATCATGGGATGAAATAGTTGCACGAGAACGTTAACCGCTTCGCGCATGGCCCAGCCCAGGTCCGGCGTAAGCTTGGCGTCGCCATGCTCTTCGATGCCCCCGATTACATCATTGAGCGCATTAGCGAATTCGTAAATCGAGGCGACACAAACA
>DATAWA010000040.1:0-9253 GCA_036267435.1 Xanthobacteraceae bacterium
CACCCGCTCGGCGGTCGTACGCGCGGCGGCCGGCATCCGGTGACGCCGTGGGGCAAGCCCACCAAGGGCATGAAGACGCGCAAGAACAAATCGACGACTAAGTTCATCATGATGAACCGTCACGCACGCAAGAAGCAGAAGTAGGAGCGATTATGACGCGTTCGGTCTGGAAGGGTCCGTTTGTCGACGGTTATCTGCTGAAAAAGGCGGATACCGCGCGCTCGTCCGGGCGTCACGAGATGATCCGCATCTGGTCGCGGCGCTCGACGATCCTGCCGCAATTCGTCGGGCTGACGTTCGGCGTCTATAACGGCCAGAAGCACGTCCCGGTGATCGTCACCGAGGAAATGGTCGGGCACAAGTTTGGCGAATTCGCGCCGACCCGCTCGTTCTACGGCCATTCGTCGGACCGCAAGGCCAAACGCAGCGACGGCGGCGGTGCCGCACCAGCGCCGGCCGCGGCGCCGGCGGGCGGGGCATCGTGAAGTTGGGAGCGTTTCGATGAGCAAGAAAAAGCGCGATCGCGCTCTGGCCGACAACGAGGCGAAAGCCGTCGCCCGGATGCTGCGGGTCAGCCCGCAGAAGCTAAACCTTTTGGCGCAACTCATTCGCGGCAAGAAGGTATCGACCGCGCTTGCCGATCTCGAATTTTCGCGCAAGCGCATCGCCCAGGACGTCCGCAAGTGCCTGGAATCGGCGATCGCCAATGCGGAGAACAATCACGACCTCGACGTCGACGACCTGGTCGTCGCCGAGGCTCATGTCGGCAAGGCCATCGTGCTCAAGCGGCATTCGCCGCGCGCCCGTGGCCGCATCGGCGCGATTTTCAAGCCATTCGCCCATCTCACCATTGTGGTGCGCGAAGTCGAAGCGCAGCAGGCGTAATCGGAGCGGCGAGGAGAATATTATGGGTCAAAAGGTCAATCCTCTTGGGCTTCGCCTCGGTATCAACCGTACCTGGGATTCGCGCTGGTATGCCGGCAAAGCGAGCTACGGCGAGCTGTTGCACGAGGACATGAAAATCCGCAAAGCGCTGATGGGCGAGCTCAAGCAGGCAGCGGTGTCCAAGATCGTGATCGAACGGCCGCACAAAAAGTGCCGTGTCACCATCCACTCGGCGCGCCCTGGCGTCGTTATCGGTAAAAAAGGTGCCGACATCGAGAAGCTGCGCAGGAAGGTCGCCGCGCTGACCGACAGCGATGTCGTGATCAATATCGTCGAAATTCGCAAACCGGAGCTCGACGCGCAATTGGTCGCCGAATCCATCGCGCAGCAGCTCGAGCGGCGCGTTGCGTTTCGCCGCGCCATGAAGCGCGCGGTTCAGTCGGCGATGCGGCTTGGCGCCGGCGGCATTCGTATCAATTGCTCGGGCCGGCTCGGCGGTGCCGAAATCGCCCGGATGGAGTGGTATCGCGAGGGGCGCGTTCCTCTGCATACGCTTCGTGCCGACGTCGACTACGGCGTGGCCACGGCGTTCACCACCTACGGCACCTGCGGCGTGAAGGTCTGGATCTTCAAGGGCGAGATCATGGAACACGATCCGATGGCGCAGGACAAGAAGATGGCGGAAGGCGAAGCCGGCCGGCCGCGGCGCGACGCGGCGTGAACGAGGCAAAGGAAATAAAGGCGTAAGTCATGCTGCAACCGATGCGGACCAAATTTCGCAAGGCGCACAAGGGCCGCATCCACGGCGTGGCCTCGAGTGCCGCCGCGCTTGCTTTCGGCCAGTATGGCCTCAAGGCGCTCGAGCCCGAGCGGGTCACCGCGCGCCAGATCGAGGCGGCGCGCCGGGCGCTGACGCGGCACATGAAGCGATCGGGCCGCGTCTGGATCCGGTTGTTTCCCGACGTGCCGGTCTCGAAGAAGCCGCTCGAAGTGCGGATGGGTTCGGGCAAGGGCGCGCCGGAATTGTGGGTTGCACGCGTCAAGCCCGGCAGGATTTTGTTCGAGATCGACGGCGTGACGATTGACGTCGCCAAGGAGGCGCTGGCTTTGGCCGCCGCCAAATTGCCGATCAAGACCCGCTTCGTCGAGCGGATCAGCGAGTAGCGGTGCCATGAAAGCTGCAGATATCAGGCCGATGACGATCGATCAGATCGACGATGAAGTGCTCAAGCTCAAGAAAGAGCAGTTCAATCTGCGCTTCCAGCGCGCCAGCGGGCAGCTGGAAAACACCGCGCGCGTTCGCGAGGTGCGGCGCGATATCGCCCGATTAAAGACCGTCGCGCGGGTCAAGCGCGCCCCGGCCAAGAGTTAAGAGGACCAACATGCCGAAGCGAACGCTCCAAGGCGTCGTGGTGAGCGACAAGCAAGCGAAGACGCTGGTGGTGCGGGTTGAGCGCCGCTTTACTCATCCCTTGTTCAAAAAAACGGTTCGCCGTTCGAAGAAATATTACGCGCACGACGAGAACAATGAATTCAAAGTCGGCGACATGGTGTGGATCGAGGAGCACCGTCCCATTTCCAAGCTGAAGCGCTGGGCAGTGGTGCGGGGCGAGAAGAAGAAGGCTTCGTAAGTCGTGATACGGCCGGTAGGAAAAGAGTGGGCTAACCCATGATCCAGATGCAGTCCAACCTCGACGTGGCGGATAATTCCGGCGCGCGCCGCGTCATGTGCATCAAGGTGCTGGGCGGCTCCAAGCGCAAATACGCCACGATCGGCGACGTCATCGTCGTCTCGGTCAAGGAAGCCATTCCGCGCGGCCGCGTCAAAAAGGGCGACGTGATGAAGGCGGTGATCGTGCGCATTTCCAAGGACATCAAGCGTGCCGACGGCTCGGTCATTCGTTTCGACCGCAACGCGGCGGTGCTGATCAATCCCCAGATGGAGCCGGTCGGCACCCGCATCTTCGGACCGGTGCCGCGCGAACTGCGGGCTAAAAACCACATGAAAATCATCTCGCTGGCGCCCGAGGTGCTGTGATGGCGGCAAAGATCAAAAAGGGCGACAACGTCGTCATCATCACCGGCCGCGACAAGGGCCGCACCGGTGAAGTCATTGAAATGCGCCGCGACGCCGGCCGTGTCGTGGTGCGCGGCATCAATATCGTCAAGCGGCATCAGCGGCAGAGCGCGTCCCAGGAGGGCGGCATTATTTCCAAAGAGGCGCCGATCCATCTGTCGAACGTGGCGCTAGCCGATCCCAAGGACGGCAAGCCGACCCGCGTCGGATTCAAGATTATAGGTAAAGGCGATGAGCGCAAAAAAGTGCGCGTCGCCAGGCGTTCGGGAGTTGAGATCGATGGCTGATACCGAGGACAAGAAGGGCAAGGCGCCGGAGAAATCGCAGCGGCCGCCGACCCCCGAGCAGGCGGCAAGGGCGGCCAAGGACGACAAGAAGGCGGCCAGGCAGGCGCGCGCGGACAAGGCTGCCGCGGGCGGCAAAGACGGCAAGCCTGCCGCGGCGCGCGAGCCCGAACAGCGCGTACCGGCGCGCCTGAAGGTCCAGTTCGAAGAAACGATCCGCGCCAAGATCGCCGAGCAGTTCGGCTACAAGAATCGCTTCCAGGTGCCGACGCTCGACAAGATCGTCATCAATATGGGCATCGGGGAAGGCGTCGCCGACAAGAAGAAGGTCGACAGCGCCGCCTCCGATCTCGCTTTGATCTCCGGGCAGAAGGCGGTGGTGACCAAAGCGCGCAAGTCCATCGCCACCTATAAGCTGCGCGCCGGCCAGGCGGTCGGCTGCAAAGTGACCCTGCGCAAGACCCGCATGTACGAGTTCATCGACCGGCTGATCAATATCGCGCTGCCGCGGGTTCGGGATTTCCGCGGTCTCAATCCGAAGAGCTTCGACGGACGCGGCAACTACTCGCTCGGGATCAAGGAGCACATCGTGTTCCCGGAGATCGACTACGACAAAACCACCGATGTGTGGGGCATGGACATCACCGTCTGCACCACGGCGCGCAACGACGACGAGGCGCGCGCGCTGTTGGCGGCATTCAATTTTCCGTTCCGGCAGTGAGGTTGAAGCCTCAAACGCGGAACGGCTTGGAGAACGAAATGGCGAAGAAGAGTTCGATTGAGAAGAACAACCGGCGCCGCCGGATGACGAAGCAGTTTTCAGGCCGGCGGGCGCGTCTCAAAGCGATCGCCCAGGACAAGTCGAAGCCGGTGGAGGAGCGTTTCGCCGCCACGCTGAAGCTTGCCGAACTGCCGCGCAATTCATCGGCCACCCGGATTCGCAACCGCTGCGAACTGACCGGCCGGCCTCGCGGCTACTATCGCAAGCATAAGCTGTCGCGCATTGCGTTGCGGGAACTTGGGTCCAAGGGGCTGATCCCGGGCCTGGTGAAGTCGAGCTGGTAAGGAGGATCGCACAATGTCCATGAACGATCCGCTCGGCGATTTATTGTCGCGCATCCGTAATGCGCAGATGCGCAACAAGTCGAAAGTGAGCTCGCCCAATTCGCGGCTGCGTGAAAACGTGCTCGAGGTGCTCAAGACCGAGGGCTATATCCGCGGATTTGCGGTGGTCGAAAAGGACGGCCGCTCGGAGATCGAAATCGAGCTGAAATATTTCGACGGCGCGCCGGTGATTCGCGAAATCGAGCGGGTGTCGAAGCCGGGCCGCCGGGTCTATACGTCGGTCAAGAACATGCCGCGCATCAATAACGGCCTGGGCGTCACCATTGTTTCGACGCCGAAAGGCGTGATGGCCGATCACGATGCGCGCGACGCCAATGTCGGCGGCGAAATCCTCTGTAAGGTGTTCTGATGTCACGTATCGGCAAAAGACCGGTCGCGGTGCCCGCGGGCGTTACCGCCAATGTCGAGGGCCAGACCGTCAAGGTCAAAGGGCCCAAAGGCGCGCTGTCGGTGGCGTTGCATGACGACGTCGAAGTCACGCTCGATGGCGGTCAGATCAAGGTCGCGCCGCGCAGCGAAACCAAACGCGCGCGCTCGCAATGGGGCACCTCGCGGACGCTTGTCGCCAATCTCATTTCCGGCGTGACCAAAGGCTTCGAGCAGCGCCTTGAAATCAACGGCGTCGGCTATCGCGCGGCAGTTCAAGGCAAGAACCTCCAGATCGCGCTCGGTTACAGCCACGACATCGTTTATCCGATCCCGGAAGGCATTGCGATCGCCACCCCGCGGCCTGTCGAAATCGTCATCAGCGGCAGCGACCGGCAGAAGGTTGGGCAGGTTGCCGCCGAAATTCGCGAATACCGGCCGCCGGAACCCTATAAGGGCAAAGGCATCAAATATGCTGGTGAACGGATCTTCCGTAAGGAAGGCAAGAAGAAGTGAGGCAGGCGCACGATGACTAAACTTAGCGACAGGATCGTGCGGCGGCAGGGCCGCGTTCGCGGCGCCTTACGCCGCGCCGCGGGCGACCGCAAGCGGCTGACTGTGTACCGCTCGTCCAAGCACATCTACGCCCAGGTTATCGACGACGATGCCGGCGTCACGCTGGCTTCGGCGTCCTCGATCGAAAAGACCGCACGTGACGGGGCGAAGACCGGCGCCAATGTCGATGCGGCGAAGGCGGTCGGCAAGCTTATCGCCGAGCGCGCGCAGCAAAAGGGCGTCAAAGAGGTGGTGTTCGATCGCGGTGGCTATCTCTATCACGGCAGGGTCAAGGCCCTGGCTGACGCCGCCCGTGAGGGCGGACTGAATTTCTAATAACCGCAAACGCGCGATATCGATGAAGGCGAACAACTATGGCACGTGAACCCCGCGAGCGAAGAAACGAAGACCGCGACAGCGAGTTCGTCGACAAGCTCGTGCACATCAACCGCGTCGCCAAAGTGGTCAAGGGCGGACGCCGCTTCGGCTTTGCCGCGCTTGTCGTCGTCGGCGACCAGAAGGGCAGGGTCGGCTTCGGCCACGGCAAGGCGCGCGAAGTTCCGGAGGCGATCCGCAAGGCCACCGAGGCGGCGAAACGGGGGCTGACGCGGGTGCCGTTGCGCGAGGGCCGTACCTTGCATCATGACGTTGCCGGCCGGCACGGCGCCGGCAAAGTTTATTTGCGCGCGGCACCTCCCGGCACCGGCATCATCGCCGGCGGTCCGATGCGGGCCGTGTTCGAGACCCTCGGCATGCAGGACGTCGTGGCAAAGTCGCTCGGCACGTCCAATCCTTATAACGTCGTGCGCGCCACCTTCGATGCGCTCAAACACCAGGACTCGCCGCGTTCGGTCGCCGCACGGCGCAACGTCAAGGTATCGGCGCTGCAAGCGCGCCGTCGCGATGTCGATGCCGAAGCGACGGCCGAATAACTGCGGAGCGGGTCATGAACGCCGATAAAAATTCAGGCAAAACCGTGAAGGTCCGGCAGATCGGGAGCCCGTTGCGCCGGACGCATAGCCAGCGTGAAACGCTGGTCGGGCTGAAGCTCAACAAGATCGGCCGTGTCGCCGAGCTTGCCGATACGCCGCAAACCCGGGGCATGATCAAAAAGGTCGCCCATCTCATCGAAGTATTGGAGAAGTAACCGATGCGACTGCATCAACTTGCCGGCCGTCCCGGCGCCCGCAAGACGCGCAAGCGCATCGGTCGCGGCATCGGCTCGGGTAAAGGCAAGACCGGCGGCCGCGGCGGCAAGGGCCAGACCGCGCGTTCCGGCGTGCGCATCAAGGGCTTTGAAGGCGGCCAGATGCCGCTGCATCGCCGGCTGCCCAAGCGCGGCTTTCGCAACACCAAGTTCGCCAAGAAGCTCAACGAGGTGAATCTCGGCCGCATTCAGGCGGCGATCGATGCCGGCATGCTCGATGGCGCCGCCAAGATCGACGCCGCCGCGCTCGTCAAGGCGGGACTTCTGCGCCGGGCGAAGGACGGCGTCCGGCTGCTCGGCAACGGCGAAATCAAGGCGAAAATAGCCCTTGCCGTTTATGGTGCCTCGAAGTCGGCGGTTGCCGCGGTCGAAAAGGCCGGCGGGACGGTCGAAATTCTTGCGCCCAAAGCGGAGACGAGCGAGCAGGCGGCCTGACGCCTATATAGGCCGGTGCCTATATAGGCCGGGACGGAAACGGAGCGCCCGATGGTCTCTGCGGCAGAACAACTGGCAGCCAATCTCAACTTCTCGGCGCTCGCCAAGGCCGAAGAGCTGAAGAAGCGCATTTGGTTCACGCTCGGCGCGCTCTTGGTTTATCGGCTCGGCACCTACATCCCGCTGCCTGGTATCGATCCCAACGCCTGGGATCAGATCTTCCAGTCCCAGGCTGGCGGAATTTTGGGCATGTTCAACATGTTCGCCGGCGGCGGCATCCACCGCATGGCGATCTTCGCGCTGAACATTATGCCTTACATCTCGGCGTCGATCATCATTCAGCTGATGACGACCGTTTCGCCTACCCTCGAGCAGTTGAAGAAAGAGGGCGAAGCGGGACGCAAGATGATCAACCAGTACACCCGATATCTGACGGTGGTGCTGGCGGCATTTCAGGCTTACGGCATTTCAGTTGGGCTGGAGGGCGCCGCTCATGTGGTCAGCGACCCCGGCATATTCTTCGTGATTTCGACGGTGATAACGCTGACCGGGGGCACCATCTTTTTGATGTGGCTCGGCGAGCAGATAACGCAGCGCGGTATCGGCAACGGCACCTCGCTGATCATCATGTCCGGCATTGTCGCGCAATTGCCGTCGGCCGTCGCCGGCACGCTGGAATTGGGCCGTCAGGGCGCCCTCTCCACCGGCCTCATCCTGGTCGTGATTCTCATGGTGATCGCGGTCATCGCCTTCATCGTGTTCATGGAGCGGGCGCAGCGCCGGCTGCTGATCCAATATCCCAAGCGCCAGGTCGGCAACCGGATGTTCGAGGGGCAGTCCTCGCATCTGCCGCTTAAGCTCAATACGTCGGGCGTGATTCCGCCGATCTTCGCCTCGTCGCTGCTCTTGTTGCCAACCACGGTGGCCAACTTCACCTCGGGGCAGGGCCCGGGCTGGCTGACGGTCATCACCACCCAGCTCGCCCATGGGCGGCCGCTATTTCTGATTCTCTATGTCGGGCTGATCGTTTTTTTCGCCTTCTTCTATACGGCGATCGTGTTCAACCCGACCGAAACCGCCGATAATTTGAAGAAGCATGGCGGCTTCATTCCGGGCATCCGCCCGGGCGAGCGGACGGCCGAATATATCGACTATGTGCTTTCACGGATTACGGTAATTGGCGCCGCCTATTTGGCGATTGTTTGCCTTTTCCCCGAGATACTCATTTCTTACGCGGCGGTGCCATTCTATTTTGGCGGCACATCGCTCTTGATCGTTGTGAGCGTAACCATGGATACTGTAGCGCAGGTCCAGGGCTATCTGTTGGCTCACCAATACGAGGGCCTGATTAAAAAGTCGAAACTGAGGGGGCGCCGTAGATGAGACTGATCCTGCTCGGCCCGCCGGGGGCTGGCAAGGGAACGCAGTCCCTGCGTCTCGTCGCCAAATACGGAATTGTTCAGCTTTCGACCGGGGACATGCTGCGGGCGGCAATCAAGGCCGGTACGCCGATTGGGCGCCAAGTCCAGGAAATCATGGCCAAAGGCAGCCTGGCGCCCGACAGCGTTGTCGTCGACATCGTCGGCCAGCGCATTGAGCAGCCCGATGCACGCAAGGGCTTCATCCTGGATGGTTTTCCGCGGACGGTATCGCAGGCCGCAGCGCTCGACCGCATGTTGGCGGCGCGGGGCCTGGCCCTCGATGCTGTGGTCCAACTGCGGGTCGACGAGGATGCCCTGGTCAAGCGAATCGAGAACCGAATCGCGGAAATGAAGGCACGGGGTGAGGAGATTCGTCCCGACGACAATCCCGAGGTTCTGCGAACCAGGCTGGGTACCTATCGCGAGCAGACAGCGCCGCTGATCGCCTATTACCGCAATCAGGGGGTGCTGCGCGCGGTGAACGGCATGGCGCCTATCCCGGACGTTACCGCCGCCATTGATCGGGCGCTGCCGTCCCTCCGGCCGGCCACGGGACGGGCGCCTCAAAAAAAAAGCGAAGAGCTGGGCACCTGAAGGTTCGGCCGGTTCCAGGCCGGACTAAGCGGTCTATAGGAAAAAAGTCCGTAGCACGCCGGCGAAAACGCCCCGTCACGGCAGCAAAACTGCGGCTCGGCCGCAAGAATACAGGCACTCGACGCAAGCGGGACGCGAGCCGCCGCCGGTGACCAAGTTTGTACAAGAAGTTCCTCGCCGAGGTTGACGAAAGCCCTTTGAATCCATTAATAAGCCTGAAATATCCAGTCGGAGCTTTACCAGCGATGCCGAGCCGCGGCGGCAGGCAGGCGTTGGCTTTTTACGTTTGTGGCCTTCTCAGGTG
>DATAWA010000041.1:0-12128 GCA_036267435.1 Xanthobacteraceae bacterium
AAGCCGGCCGGCATTGCCGTCCTGGTGACGCCGTGGAATTTCCCCGCCGCGATGGCGACGCGCAAGATCGGCCCGGCGCTCGCCGCCGGCTGCCCGGTCGTGCTCAAGCCGGCGTCCGATACGCCGCTCACCATGCTGGCCTTGATGCCGATTCTCGAAGAGGCCGGCGTGCCCGCCGGCGTCGTCAACGTCATTCCGTCGCGCTCTTCCGGCAAGGTCGTCGGCGCCATGCTGCACGATCCGCGCGTGCGCGTGGTGTCGTTCACCGGCTCGACCGAAGTCGGCCGCAAGCTTCTCCACGAGGCGGCCGACTCGATCATCAAGCCGGCGATGGAGCTCGGCGGCAACGCGCCCTTCATCGTGTTCGACGATGCCGACATCGACGCCGCGATCGATGGCGCCATGATCGCCAAAATGCGCAACATGGGCGAGGCCTGCACCGCCGCCAACCGGTTTTACGTGCACGAGAAGGTGCATGACGAGTTCGCCAAGAAACTGACCGCTAAAATGTCCGGCATGAAAATGGGCAACGGGCTCGACGACGGCGTCTCCCTCGGGCCGCTGGTCAACAAAGACGGCCTCGACAAAGTGATCGAACTGGTCGACGACGCGGTCAAGAAAGGCGCCAAAGTGCTGACCGGCGGCAAGGCGACCGGCGGTCCCGGCTTTTTCTATCCGGCTACTGTGCTGGCGAACGTCTCCAACGACGCCAAGATGCTCAACGAGGAGATTTTCGGTCCGGTGGCCTCGATCCAGACCTTCAAGTCCGAAGACGAAGTCATCACGCGGGCCAACGACACCGAATACGGTCTCGTCGCTTACCTCTACACCAAGGATCTCAGCCGCGGCATGCGGGTGTCGGAAAAGCTCGACTTCGGCATGATCGGGTTGAACCGCGGACTGGTCTCCGACCCGGCGGCGCCGTTCGGCGGCGTCAAGCAATCCGGCCTCGGCCGCGAAGGCGCGCATGAAGGGCTGATGGAGTTTCTGGAAACGCAGTACGTCTCGGTGACGTGGTAGGGCTCATCGGAGTCATGACCGAGAATGAAGTCGCGCAAAAGCTGGTCGGTGCCTGGCGCTATGTCGGTACCCGCATCAACGGCGGTAATTGGGACCGTGGCGCCAATCCGAAGGGCATGATTTATTACGGGCCGCACGGCGAGATGGCGGTGCAGATCGCGCCCGACGTCGAACGCAAGCGCGCCGGTGCCGAGATCACCCCCGAGGGGGCCAAGATCGCGATCAAGGATTACATCGCCTATTTTGGCCGTTATACCATCGATGCCGCGGCCGGTACGGTGACGCATCATCGGCACGACAGCTTGCAGCCGGGCGACAATGGCGATCTGGTTCGCCGCTATGAATTCGCCGGCGATCGTCTGGTGCTGCGGCCGCCGAACTCGACCATGGAAGTCACGTGGGAACGAATGAGATAAACACGCGACGCGCTCGCGTCGGGATTCTGTTATGCAAACAATTCGGTGGCAGTGTGAGTGAACAATCGCAATCGATAGCCCAACGCCTGATCGGCTCGTGGCGTTATGTCGGCTCGACGCTTGACGGCAAGCCGCAGGACGAGCGCGGCACCCATCCCAAGGGCATCATCATCTACGACGCTCACGGCTATATGGCATGCCATGTCGCTCCAGACCGGAATGTGACCCGCGCTGGCAATGAACCGAGCGGCGAAGAAGCCAAGGCGGCTCTCGCCGATCACATCGCCTATTTCGGCACCTATTCGGTTGACGAGCGGGCCGGTACGGTGACGCATCACCGCCAGGGCAGCGTGCAGCCCGGCGACAAAGGCGACGTGGTGCGCGGCTACGAATTCGTCGGCGACCGGCTTGTTCTGCGGCCGGTCGGCACGACGCGCGAAGTGATATGGCAACGAATCGGATAAGGCGCCGCCGGTCATGGATATCCTGATGCCGCAGCTCGGCGAAACGGTCGCCGAGGGCAAGATCACCAAATGGTTCAAAGCCGCCGGCGAGGCGGTCAAGCCGGGTGATAATCTGTTCGAGATCGAGACCGACAAAGTCTCGATGGAAGTGCCTTCGACCACGACCGGTGTGCTGGCGGAAATTCGAGTTTCGACCGGCGAAGTCGCGCCGGTCGGCGCCATCGTCGGTGTGATCGCCGATGGATCGGGAGCTGTCAGTGCGCCCGCTGCGTCAGTGCAACACCCCGTAGCGGCGCCTGCGGCTTCAGCGCCGGCCCCGGCCCCGGCTGCTGCGTCGGTTACGTCGCCGCTCCGGCGCGAGTCGCGCAGCGACGCTGCGCCCATCAAGCTCGATCCGTTCTTTGAGGTGCGCACGCCGGCGCGCAATTACGGCCCGGCGCGGCTTTCCGGCGGGCGGACGGTGACGCCGCTGGCGCGCCGGCTGGCCGGCGAGGCCGGTATCGACCTTTCTCGGCTCGACGGTTCGGGCCCGCATGGCCGCATCGTCGCCAGCGACGTGGCGGCGGCGCCGCGGCCGGCGCTCGCCGTTGCCGAGGGACCGGGTCCCGCCGAGATCAAGGCGCTGTTTGCGCCCGGCAGCTACGAAGAGGTGCCGCTCGACGGCATGCGCCGCACCATCGCGGCGCGGCTGACGCAGTCGGCGCAGACCGTGCCGCAATTCTATCTGATCGCCGACGTCGAACTCGATCGATTGCTGGCGCTGCGCGAGGAAGCCAACGCCGCCGCACCCAAAGACAAGGACGGCAAGCCGGCATTCAAGCTTTCGCTCAACGATTTTGTCATTCGCGCGCTGGCGCTGGCGCTGCAGCGGGTCCCGGCGGCGAATGTGGTGTGGGCCGGCGACCGAATTTTGCGGCTGCGTCCGTCCGACATCGGCGTTGCCGTGGCGCTCGACGGCGGCTTGATCACGCCCATTATTCGCGATGCCGAGACCAAGTCGGTGAGTGCGATCTCGGCGGAAATGAAGGATCTCGCGGCGCGCGGACGCGACAAGAAACTCAAACCGTCCGAATACCAAGGCGGATCGTCGGCGATCTCGAATCTCGGCATGCACAACGTGCGCGAGTTCACCGCGATCATCAATCCGCCGCACGCGACCATCCTTGCGGTCGGCGCTGCGCGCCGCCAAGCCGTCGAGAGCGCCGGCGGCGGCGTCGGCTTTGCCAGCATGCTGAGCTTGACGCTGTCCTGCGACCACCGCGTGGTCGACGGTGCGCTCGGCGCCGAATTGCTCGCCGCGGTCAAAGGCTATCTCGAATCGCCGGTCAGCATGCTGGTGTGAGGACCCGACAATGAGCGCCGCCAAGCCTGAAATTATATTGGTAGGACCGCTCAAGCCGCTGGTGGTCAAGGGCCTCGAAGCGGCGTGCACGGTTCATAAGGCCGCCGAGGCCAAGGACCGCGAGGCGTTCTTTGCTACGCACGCGAACGTGGCCGCGATCGCCTGCAGCGCCACGACCGAACTCATTCCCGGCAGCTTCATGGCGCGGTTTCCCAAATTGCAGATCGTGGCGAGTTTCGGCGTCGGCTACGACCATATGGATGTCAAATACGCCGCAGCCCACGGCATCATCGTCACCAATACGCCCGAGGTTCTCACCGAGGAAGTCGCCGACACTGCGGTGGGCCTCCTGCTGTGTACCGTGCGCGAATTCCCGCAGGCCGAGCGTTTCGTGCGCGCCGGCACTTGGGCGCAAAGGGGCTATCCGCTCAGCAAGGCGACGCTGCGCGACCGCACCGTCGGCATCGTCGGCATCGGCGCGATCGGCCAGGCGATCGCGCGGCGGCTTACCGCGTTCGGCATTCCCGTGGTCTACCACTCTCGCAATAAGCGCGCCGAACTATCCTATCGGCATTATTCGAAGCTGCTGGATATGGCGCGCGACGTCGACACGCTGATGGTGATCGTGCCGGGCGGCGCCGCCACGGCCAACATGATCAATGCCGAAGTGCTCGACGCGCTCGGGCCGCGCGGCATCCTGATCAACATGGCGCGTGGCTCGGTGGTCGACGAACCAGCTCTGATCAAGGCTCTCAAAGAGAGAACGATCATGGCGGCCGGGCTCGACGTCTATGTCAAGGAGCCCGAAGTCCCGGCGGAGCTGATCGCCATGGACAACGTCGTGCTGTTTCCGCATCTCGGCTCGGCGTCGGTCTATACCCGCGACAAGATGGATCAACTCGTCGTCGACAACATTGTCGCCTGGGCGCACGGCAAGCCGCCATTGACGCCGGTGCCGGAAACACCCTTCAAGTCCTGGAGCGCGCATTAGCCGCCGCATGGCGGCGCACGCGGAGTGTCGGGAAATGCGTTATCGTGGCGTCATCATCGTCGGAGCTGTCGCGGCAAGCCTCAATGCCGTCGCCGGGTTGGCGCAAAATGCGCCGGCCGACGCGCCCGCCGACACGCAGCCCCAGCAGGACATGCCCGAAGACGTTCCGCCGCAATTCTTGAGGCCGCAAAACGCGCCTGAGCAAAAGGCACCGCCACAAACCGCGCCGGCGCAGAGCGCGCCAGCGCCAAACGCGCAACCGGCGGCTTCGCCGTCAGACGGTCTAAGCGATGCGGCCAACGGCATGATCGGTGCGTGGGAGTTTTCCAACGCGGATCATGACAAGATCTGTCATTTCACCTTCCGCTCCGAGCCCGCGGCCAGCGGCTACAAGCTCGACGTCGATCCGAATTGTCCGAACCTGTTCCCATCGACCGCCAATATGGTGGCCTGGTCGTTGGACAATTACGGCGATCTGCATTTTCTCGACGCGCAAGGCAAGGACATCGTCGATCTCAGTCTGGTCGAGGGCGGCATGTATGACGGCTTCACGCCGGAAGAAGGCCGTTACATTCTGCAGGCCGCCGCAGCGGCGCCGACTTTGTCGGCGCAGGACATGGTCGGCGACTGGACGGTCACGCGCAACGGCGGCAAGCCGATCTGCGTGCTGACGCTGGCAAACAGCCCCGCCGGCGACGCCTTGGCGCTGACCGTCAAGCCCGGCTGCGATCCCTTCGTCATGCGTTTTGCGCCGAGCGCTTGGCGCCTGGAGCAGGGCTCGCTGGTGCTCTTGTCCACGGGCGGGCAGAGTTGGCAATTCGAACAAAACGATCCCAAAACCTGGCAACGCGTGCCGGACATCACTGATCCCGTGCTGCTGACGAAGCAGTAGGGCCCTTAGTCAGCAGATCATCGCAAATGAAAAAGAAGTATCAAGTCGTCATCGTCGGCGGGGGTCCCGTCGGCGTAGCCCTTGCCGTCGAGCTCGGCCAGCGCGGGATTTCCTGCGTACTGATCGAACGTCGGCTCGAGCCGCAGCGCATTCCCAAAGGTCAGAATCTGACGCAACGCTCGATGGAGCATTTTCACGCCTGGGGCGTTGCCGATCAGGTGCGCGCCGTGCGCATTCTGCCGCCGGATTATCCGATGAGCGGCATCGTCGCCTACCGCGACCTCAACAGCCAATATTGGTACGCGCCGCCGCTGCGCGAGATCGTCAACTCCTATTATTTCGAGGAGAACGAAAGGCTGCCGCAATATCTCGTCGAGGAGGTTTTGCGCAAACGGCTGGCGCAGCTCGGCGGCATCGATTCCCGTTTCGGCTGGACCGCCGAAAAAATCGAACAAGACGGCAATGGCGTGCGCGTCACTGCCGTCGGGCCGAACGGCGCGGGGCGCGAAACGTTCGAAGCCGACTTTGTGGTCGGCTGCGACGGCAGCCATTCCATGGTGCGCAATGAGATGGGCATCGAGCGCAGCGGCGCGGATTTCGATCAGGTCATGGTGCTGGCGCTATTCCGCTCGCGCGACCTGCACGAGAAGCTCAAGCGCTTTCCGCCGCGTTCCACCTATCGCGTGCTGCACCCCGCGCTCAAGGGCTATTGGCAGTTCTTCGGCCGCGTCGACGTCGGCGAGAGCTGGTTCTTTCACTCGCCGGTGCCGGCCGACACTACCAAGGACAACTATGATTTTCTGGCGCTGCTGCACAAAGCAGCCGGCTTCCCCTTCGCCTGCGATTTCGACTATGTCGGATTTTGGGATTTGCGCATTGCGGTTGCCGACCGCTACCAGGCGAGCCGCGTCTTTATTGCCGGCGATGCCGCGCATTCGCATCCGCCCTATGGCGGCTATGGTCTCAACAACGGACTGGACGATGTCGCCAATCTGGGCTGGAAGCTTGCCGCCGTATTGCAAGGCTGGGGCGGTGACGCCTTGCTGCACAGCTATGGCGCGGAGCGTCAGCCGGTTTTTGTGGAAACCGGCCGCGACTTCATTGCCGCCGGTATCGAGCGCGACAGAATCTTTCTCGATTGCCACGATCCCGATCGCGATCGCGCCGAATTCGAGGCTGCTTGGAAGGACCATGCCGGCGCCGCGGCGCCGCGCGTCTTGACCTACGAGCCGCATTACGAGGGTTCGCCGATTGTTTATGGTCCGGAAGGCGGCAGGAGCAGCGCGCGCGGCTCGCACAGCTTCAAGGCGCGCGCCGGACATCATCTGCCGCCGCAGCTTTTATCGTCCGGACGCAACGTCTTCGAGGAACTTGCCGCCGGCTTCACGCTGCTCGCCTTCGACGGCGAGGATCAGACCGTCGCGGCCTTCGACAAGGCGGCCCGCCTGGCTGGCGTGCCGCTGAAAATCGTGTGCGACACTGACCGCGACGGAGGCGCCGCCTATGAGGCAAAACTCATTCTGGTCCGGCCCGACCGCTACGTCGCATGGACGGGCGACAGCGCGCCGGCCGACGCGGCCGCGGTCATGGCCAAGGTCGCCGGCCGGGCATAGTGCAGATCGGCTTTATGCGCTTAAATAATCTCAAACACGCGAAATTGCGGCCACAAGGAGATAAAGGCAATGACGGCACAACTTCCCACCCGCAAGCTCGGTTCGTCCGGGATCGTATCGTCGGCAATCGGCTTAGGCTGCATGTCGCTGTCGGGCGTTTACGGCGCCAGCGATGACGCCAATGCCATCGCGCTGATCCATGAAGCGCTGGACCGCGGCATCACCATGCTCGATACCTCGGATGCCTATGGCGCCGGCCACAACGAGGAACTGGTTGGCAAGGCGATCAAGGGCCGCCGCTCGCAAGTGATGCTGGCGACCAAGTTCGGCAATCTCGGCGGACGCGGCGGCAAGGTCGCCGACGGCCGGCCTGAATTCGTTATCAGTTCCTGTGAGGCGAGTCTCAAGCGCCTTGGAGTCGACGTCATCGATCTGTATTACCAGCATCGCATCGATCCGACGGTGCCTACCGAGGACACGGTCGGCGCCATGGCCAAGCTCGTCCAGCAGGGCAAAGTGCGCGCCCTGGGCTTAAGCGAAGCGAGCCCGCAAACCATTCGCCGCGGCCACGCGGTCCATAAGATCGCGGCGGTGCAGAATGAATATTCGCTGTTGTACCGCACCGAGGGCGAGGAGACGCTGCAAACCACGCGGCAGCTCGGCATTGCCTTTGTCGCCTATTCGCCGCTCGGCCGGGGCCTGCTCACCGGCGTGGTCGAAGATCCCAAAACGCTCGCCGACAACGACGCCCGCAAGCGGCATCCGCGCTTTGCCGCGGAAAACATCGATCACAATAAAGGCCTGGTGCAAAAAATCGCCGACTTGGCGGCCAAAAAAAACTGCACGCCGGGCCAGCTCGCGCTCGCCTGGCTGCTGGCGCAGGGCGACGATATCGTGCCGATCCCCGGCACCAAGCGTAAGGACCGGATGATCGAGAATATCGGCGCGCTATCGGTAAAGCTTTCCGCCGACGATCTGGCGCAGATCGCAAAAGCGGTGCCGGCCGGCGCCGCCGCCGGGTTGCGCTATCCTGAAGGCCAGATGAAGAGCGTTTATGTCTGAGACGCCGCGCCCGGGCTGTTAAGACCTGTTATCGGCCAACAACGCGGCCATCACGCGCTCGCGGGTGAGCGGCAGGTCGCGCAGCCGCGCGCCGAGCGCGCGCGCGACCGCGTTGCCGATGGCCGCCGCGGTCGGGCCGGCCGTGGCTTCGCCGACGCCGAGCGGCGGAAGGTCCGACTTGGCGTCGACCAGCTCAACCGTCACTTCCGGCACCTCGGAGAATTTCAGCACCGGATAATTGTCCCAATCGCGTCCGTGGATGCCGGAACTGTCGAGCCGCACTTGCTCTTTCAACACCCAGCTTATGGCCTGCAGAATGCCGCCTTCGAGCTGATTGATGGCGCCGTCCGGATTGACCACGAGACCCGCGTCGGTCGCGCACCATACTCGCGTTACCCTGATTTCCTCATCCACATTGACCTGCGCGGCCACGGCGGCGTAGGCGGCGCGGTTCTTGTAGCGCGCAAAACCGATGCCGATCGCCGGCTCGGCGGCGATACGCTTTTTCCAATCGCACATGCGTGCGACGTGCTCGATCACGCCGCGTGCGCGCGCGTCGTCGAGCAGCGACAAGCGGTAGGCCACCGGATCGGCGCCGGCTCGCTCGGCAAGCTCGTCAATGAAGGATTCGATGGCGAACACATTCGGCATGGCGCCAAGTCCGCGCAGCGCCGAGGTGCGCACCGGAACGTGCGGGATGAGGTGGTGCACGATGCGCTTGGCGGCGAAGGCATAGAGCGGCTCGCCGTTGCGCGTGGCGCCGCCGCCCGACGTTTCCGGCACGTCGGCGGGGGGCGGCGGCAGTGGCGGATCGGGCAGCGCTTCGGCGGCGAGCAGATTGCCTAGCCCCGGGCGCGCATTATGCGTTGCGCTCCATATTTCAGTTGTCCACTCCACCGGCCGCCCGGCGTCGTCGAGGCTGGCGCGGACATTCACCACCATGGCCGGACTGACCGGCTCGAAGGCGAACTCCTCCTCGCGCCGCCAGCGCACGCGGATGGGCTCACCGGGCCGCAAGACGGCAATGGCGGCGGCATCCGCCGCGGCGTCATCGGCGCCGTTGTGACCGTAGCAGCCGACGCCTTGGACGTGCTTGACCGCGATTGCCGCCGGTTCGAGCTTGAGCATCTGCGCAAGCGATTTGCGCAACGGAAAGACGCCCTGCGAATGCGTCCAGACGGTCAATTGTCCGTCCTGGAACTGCGCCAGAGCGCATGACGGCGCGATCGAGGCATGCGCCAGATAGGGCCGGCTGTATCGCGCTTCATGGTGCCGCCCGCGCGGCGGGGTGTCGGGCAGCGGCGTGCCGATGACCCGGTCGATCGACGGCTGCTGCAACAACGAATGTGCGTCTTCGTGAATGGCGCTGATCGGCTCGACGCCGTCCCAAGTGACATGTGCCGGCGCTTTGGCGGCGGCCGCTTCGACCGCGGTCTCGTCGGCGCCGACGATGGCGAGGAAATTGCCGCTGCGCAGGATCTCGACCGGTTGCTTGGCGCTGCGGCGGATCGCGGCTTCGTCGATGGAAACGATCGACGCGGTGCGTCCCGGCTGGCGCACCACGCGCGCATGCACCATGCCGTCAAGCGCCAGGTCGTGGATGAACGCCGCCTCGCCGAATACTTTGGCGGCAAGGTCGATCCGCGGCGCGCTGCGGCCGACGATGGCATGATTGGCGGCGGTCTTGGGCGTCGCGCGGGCGGTGGCGCGGCCGGTCAGATCGACCGCAGCGGCGAGCGTCCAGTAGTCGTCGCCGGTCGGGACACCGCGGCAGGTGATCGCGCCGCTTTTCACCGCCAAGTCGGCGAGCGGCAAATGCCGCTCTGATGCGACGTGTTCCAGGAACAGAAGCTTGATCTCGGCGCAAGCCAATTGCAGCGCGACCGCGCCGAACTGAATCGATTGGCTGCCGGCGGTAAAGCCCTCGTTGGGTGTGCGCGTGGTGTCGCCCGATTGCAGCACGATGCGATCCGGGGCGATGTCGAGCTCCTCGGCGGCGATCTGAATCATCGCGGTCAGCACGCCCTGTCCGATCTCGACCCGCCCGGTGGAGACGACAGCTTTGCCGTCGGCGCGGAACGTCACCCACTGATCGAGCCGCGGATTGTCGGCGAGGAGCTGCGGCAGCGTTGGCGCGTTCATGCCGGCACCTTGCTCATCGCTTGCGCCGCGCGCTGCACCGCCCGGATGATGCGGTTATGCGTGCCGCAGCGGCAGATATTGCCGTCGAGTGCGGCGGCGATCTCGGCGCGCGTCGGCGATGGATTGCGTTCAAGCAGCGCGCTCGCCGCCATGAGAATGCCGGTGAGGCAATAGCCGCACTGCCCCGCCTGCTCGTCCAGGAACGCTTGCTGCAAGGGGTGCGGCTTATCGGGAGTGCCGAGGCCCTCGATGGTGAGGATGGATTTGCCCGCCACGCTCCAGACCGGCTTGGTGCAGGATTTCTCCGGCTGGCCGTCGATCAGCACGGTGCAGGTGCCGCACTGCTCGAGCCCGCAACCGAATCGCGTGCCCTTCAGATTGAGCCGGTTGCGCAGCACGTCGAGCAAGGGCGTTTCCTCGTCGGCGGTGACCCGCAGGGGCTTGCCGTTTACGGTGAAGTCAAAGCTCGGCATGGTTCGAATTACGCTCCGGCCGCCATATTGCCCGATGCATCGGCACTCCGGCAACGGCCCGCGGGCCGTGCGATGCCGCTGACGGATTTGCCGCAATTCGATAGCATGGTGCCGGCCCGCAACTGCATCGGAAAATATAATGCCCGTTCGTATCATCGGCATGATCGGGGTGACGCCGCCGTCGAGCGCCGCCACGTTGCATGTCATCGAAGGCGGCCTGTCGCCCAGCTACGTGATCGAGGCCGCCCGCGCCCATGAGCTTGCCGGCTTCGATCTGGTGCTGGTCGGCTATTCGTCCTCGTCCGCCGAGGGCTTCCTGGTCGCGCTCCATGCCGCTGCGCATACCCAGCGGCTCGGCTATCTCATTGCGCATCGGCCGGGCTTCGTGGCGCCGACCTTGATGGCGCGCAAGATTGCGACGTTCGATCATCTCACCGGCGGCCGGCTTGCCGTGCACATCATCACCGGCAAGACCGACGACGAACAGCAGGGCGACGGCGATTTCACGCCGAAAGCGGAACGCTATCGTCGCGCCGCCGAATATCTCGAACTGATGAAGCTTGCGTGGTCGAGCGACAAGCCGTTCGACTTTGAGGGCGCGTTCTATCGGGTGAAGGGCGCGAGTTCCGACGTGCGTCCGCTGCAGCAGCCGCATCCGCTGTTGTTTTTCGGCGGAGCATCCGAGGGCGCATTGGAGATGGGCGCGCGGCTGTGCGACGTCTATGCCATTTATGCCGAGCCGCTGGCTTCGACGGCGGAGCGCATCGCGGAGTTTCGCGCTCGCGCCGCCGTGTTCGGGCGCTCCCCTGGCTTCAACATTTCGCTGCGGCCGATCATCGCCGATAGCGAGGGCGCCGCCTGGGACAAGGCCAACACGATCCTTGCCGCGATGACCGGCAAGAAAGGCTGGAGCCGGCAGGAGGCCATGAGCGGTCCGGTCGATAACGCCGGCAAACGGCTGATGAGCTTCGCGCTCGAAAGCGACGTGCATGACGAGCGGCTGTGGATGCCGATCGCGCGGGCAACCGGCGCGCTCGGCAACACTTCGTGTCTGGTCGGCACGCCGGAGCAGGTGGCGGAGGCCATCCTGCGTTATTACCGGCTTGGTGTCGGCTCGTTTCTGATCCGGGGCTTCGATCCGCTAAACGACACCGAAGACTTCGGCCGCGAGCTTATTCCGCGCATCAAGGCCGGCGCCGCCGAAATCGATCGGGCACAAGACCGGTCCCGCGGCCGTCAGTCGATCTCCGCGGTGTCGCCGGAAAATTCCATCGGGCAATAGAAGCCGCCGTGGAATTGCGCGGCGATCTCGTTTTCCTTTACGCCCGCCGCCAAAATCTCCGCCGCGAAAGCTTCCGAATCGTCCTGCGACCGGTAGCCGAGAAACTTGACGTTGCCGTTGTCCCAGCGGCTGCGCAGATTGTTGGAGACGCCATAGACGGTGACGAAGTGATAATGCGGATGATCGATGCAGCGGCGCACCAGTTGCACCATGTCGCGATGACTGATCCAGGTCAGAAGCTGGCGCGCATCGGCCGGCCGATCCGGGTTGCGGAACGTGCCGATACGCAGGCAGGCGACGCTCAAGCCGTATTTGTCGGCATAGAGCCGGCCGACCGCCTCGCCGAAGACCTTGGAGACGCCGTAGCGCGTGTCCGGCCGCGGCACCACGCGGTCGTCGATGAAACGTTCGCGCCGGTGAAAGCCGACGGC
>DATAWA010000042.1:0-8323 GCA_036267435.1 Xanthobacteraceae bacterium
CGGCGTCCTGATGGAGCAACTCGTCGGCGCCAAGTGGCAGATGGTCGCTTATCGCAGCGCCGGCTTGGCGCAGCAGGATCTGCTCGCCGGCATTACCGACCTTCAGCTCGACACGCCCGCGGTCTCATTGCCCTATGTGAAGTCCGGCGCGCTCAAAACCTATGCCGTCACCGCCAAGGATCGCATCGCGGTCGCGCCTGACATACCGACCACCGACGAGGCAGGGCTGCCGGGTTTCTATTTTTCGTTTTGGCACGCGATGTGGGCGCCGAAGGGCACGCCCAAACCGATCGTCGACAAGCTTAACGCCGCCATCGTGGCCACGCTCGCCGATCCCGCAACGCGCAAGAAGCTCGAAGATCTCGCGCAAATTATCTATCCGCGCGACCAACAGACGCCGCAAGCACTGCACGCGTTTCAAAAGGGCGAGATCGACAAGTGGTTTCCGATCATCAAGGCCGCCGGCATCAAGCCGCAGTAATCGGGATTATTGCTGCGGCTTCTGGGCTTCCTTGTCTTTCTTGCTTGCTTCGTGGTGGCCGATGGCGCAGCCTGCCGCCGCACCCAGGAAGCCGTGATGGCCTGCGACATGACCGGCCGCACCGCCGACGATTGCACCTTTGATGCAGCCTTTGGCGTTGGCCGGTACCGCACAGAGTGCGATCGCCAAAGCCAACGCCGCTGTTGCGACTATTGTCTTCATGGATGGTCTCCCAAGTTTCGCAGTCTTAATCCGCCACCGCGAAGTTTGGTTCCGAACCCCGTGCCGGCGTCGGCTATGCACCCTTCTCCGCCAAGGATTTGTCCGCCAGCGCCTTTGCGCGGATTTTGGACAGTGTCGTCATCGGCGTGATGGCGTCGCTGTCGATCTTGAGCCACACGAGCGCCGGCTTGCCCGAGGCCTGCGCCGCTTTGAAAGCGGCCGGGAAATCCTCGGTTCGCTCGACCGACACGCCGAATCCGCCGAACGCCCGCGCATAGGCGGCGAAGTCGGGATTGCGCAATTCGGTCGCCGAAACACGGCCGGGATATTCGCGCTCCTGATGCATGCGAATCGTGCCGTACATGCCGTTGTCGACGATGATCGTCGTGAACGGCAGATCGTATTGCACGGCTGTGGCAAATTCCTGGCCGTTCATCAGGAAATCGCCGTCGCCCGCAAGGCACACCACCGGCCGGTCCGGATAGAGCCGCTTCATCGCCACCGCGGCCGGCACGCCGTAGCCCATCGAGCCGGAAGCCGGCGCGACGTGATGGGCGAAACGGCGGAAGCGAAAGAAGCGGTGAATCCAGGCCGCGTAATTGCCGGCGCCGTTGCACAGGATGGCGTTGGCCGGAAGATTGTCCCGCAGCCAAACCATGACGGCGCCGAAATTGACGCTGCCCGGCTGGGCGGTGGCGGCATCGGTCCACTGCAAATAGTCGGCATGGGCCGCTTTGCCGTCGCCAGCCGGCGCACGCGGGAATTTCGTGTCTTCGAGGGCTGCCGCGAACGCAGTCGGCGTTGCGTGGATCGCCAGATGCGGGCTGTAGACCCGGCCGAGCTCCTCGGCGCCGGGATGCACGTGCACGAACGGAACCTGCGGCCGCGGGATGTCGAACAGCGTATAGCCCTGCGACGGCAATTCACCCAGCCGGCCGCCGATCATGATGACGAGGTCGGAGGACTTTACGCGCGCGAGCAGCTTCGGATTGGGACCGATGCCGAGGTCGCCGGCGTAACAGGGATGAGTCTGGTCGAACAGCGAGCCGCGGCGAAATGTCGTCGCCACCGGCAGCGCGTATTTCTCCGCGAAGCGGCCGATACGGTCGCAAGCCTCTTGCGACCATCGGCTGCCGCCGAGCAGCATGATCGGCGCGCGCGCGGCTCCGATCATTTCCCCGAATTTTGCCATTTCGGCCGGTCCCGGCGAGGTCTCGACCGGCGCATAAGGCGGTGCGTCGTCGACGGCGATCCGTTCGACCAGCATATCCTCGGGGATGGCGATAACGACGGGGCCCGGCCGGCCGTTCGCGGCCGTATAGAAGGCGCGCGACACGATCTCCGGGACCCGCGCCGGGTCGTCAATCTCGGTGGTCCATTTCGTCATCGAGCCGAACACGGCGCGATAATCGAGCTCCTGGAACGCCTCGCGCTCGCGGGCGTCGCGGGCGACCTGGCCGACGAACATGACAAGCGGGCTCGAATCCTGTTGCGCGATGTGGATGCCGTGGGCGCCGTTGGTGGCGCCGGGACCGCGGGTGACAAAGCAGACGCCGGGGCGGCCGGTCACCTTGCCGACGGCCTCGGCCATCATCGACGCGCCGGCCTCCTGCCGGCACACCGTGACGGTCAGGTCGCTGTCATGGAACGCATCCAGCACCGCGAGATAACTTTCGCCCGGAACGCAGAAAACGTGCTGGACGCCATGGATGCGCAATTGCGCGACCAGGACCTCGGCGGCGCTGCGTAGATTGTCCTTGCCCCGCATTTTTACTCTCCCTTAGCTCCGGCCAGGCTCGCAAAAACCCGCTTGCTCTGCCGAATCGGTCGCGCGATTGGTATGGACCGTGCATGGTAAGGCCCGTTCCATAGCGTAAAATACGCAGGGCCGAAACTTTGAGGGCGACCGCGCTTACCCTGATTGACTAGACCCCGCCGAAGGCGACATAAGCTGCAGAACCAGACGGCCAATCACGCAAAGGACCGACTATGGCGAGCACCGCTACGACCGCGTCAACCGGCCATGGACCTGAAGCCACCCGGCGCGACTTCCTGTTCATCGCCACCGCCACGGTCGGCGCGGTCGGCGCCGCGGCCGCACTGGTGCCGCTCATCGATCAGATGAACCCGGACGCCTCGACACTTGCCGCCGGCGGTCCGGTCGATCTTGACGTCAGCAAGATCGAGGAAAATGCCCAGGTTATGATCCGCTGGCGGCAGCGCCCGATCTTCGTGTTCCACCGCTCGAAAAAGACGCTGGATTCGATGCAGAGCGAGCAGATGATTTCACTGCTCTCCGATCCGAATTCCGAGCAGACCCAGCAGCCGCCTTATGCCGCCAACTGGCATCGCTCGATCAAGCCGGAATACGGCATTCTGGTCGGCATCTGCACCCATCTCGGCTGCATTCCGCTGTTCTTTCCGACGCCGAGCGCCAACACGCCGGTGAGCAACTGGCCGGGCGGTTATTTTTGCCCCTGTCATGGCTCGAAATACGATCCGGCCGGGCGCGTGTTCTCCGGTGTGCCGGCGCCGTATAACCTGCCGGTCCCGCCCTACCGTTTCGTCGACGCCAAAACGCTGCGGGTCGGCGAGAACGACCCGAGCGCCACGGCCTGGGATTTCGATTCGATCCGCCAGCTTTAGCCCCAACCCACTCCTTTACTGCCGGGACGCACTTCGGGGGCTGTGCGTTTGTGACCCATGAAGTTTCCGAAGGTTCGACGATCCTCGCGGATCGGATTATTCCGATTATCGCTGCTTGCCATTGTCATCGGCGTGGTGACCGGCTTCGGCGCGGTGGTTTTCCGTGCGCTGATCGGACTGTTCCACAACGTCGCTTTCCTTAAAGTTTTCGCCTTCGCCTACGACGCCAGCATCTTCACGCCGCCAAGCCCGTGGGGTCCTCTCGTCATCCTGGTTCCCGTCATCGGCGGTCTTATCGTCACCTTCCTGATCGTCAATTTCGCCCCCGAAGCGCGCGGTCATGGCGTGCCGGAGGTGATGGACGCGATCTATTACAAGGAAGGCGTCATCCGGCCGATCGTCGCCGTGATCAAGTCGCTTGCCTCGGCGCTTTCGATCGGGACCGGAGCGGCCGTCGGCCGCGAGGGGCCGATCATCCAGATCGGCGCCGCGCTGGGCTCGACGCTCGGCCAGATTATTCACATGGCGCCGTGGCAGCGTATCACGCTGGTCGCCGCCGGCGCCGGAGCCGGCATCGCCGCGACCTTCAACACGCCGATCGGCGGCGTGATGTTCGCGATCGAATTGCTGATGCCCGAATTGAGCGCTCGAACCTTTTTGCCGGTGGCGCTCGCGACCGGCATGGCGACTTTTGTTGGCCGCATCTTTTTCGGCATCCACCCCGCCTTCACCATCCCGGCCACGCTGCTCTCCTCACAGCACCCCGCGACGTTGTCCGCGATAGTTCTGTTCGGGCTGCTCGGCGCCGTCGTCGGCCTCGCCGGCACCGCGTTCATTCGCGGTCTCAGCTTCGCCGAGGACGTTTTCGAGGAAATCGAAAATCCGTATCTGCGCAATATCCTCGGCATGCTGATGCTCGGCATTCTGATCTATGCGCTGATGCGGTTTGCCGGCCACTATTACGTCGAGGGTGTCGGCTATTCGACGATCCAGGCGATTCTCAACGGCGACATGCAGTTGCCGGCGCTGCTGTTCATCCTGTTCGCCGCCAAGCTGGCGGCAACTTCGCTCAGTCTCGGCTCGGGCGCGTCGGGCGGCATTTTCTCGCCGTCGCTGTTCATGGGCGCAACCATCGGCGGCGCCTTCGGCTCGCTGGTCACCGCGATCTATCCATTCGAGGGCGTCACCGCGATCACCGGCTCCATCATCGGTATGGCGGCGATGGTCGGCGGCGGCACCGGCGCGGCGATGACCGCGGTCACCATGATCTTCGAGATGACCCGCGACTACGATCTCGTGATGCCGAGCATCGTCGCGGTCGCGCTCGCTATCGGCGTCCGCCGTCTGCTTTCGGCGGAAAACATCTACACCATCAAGCTCGTCGGCCGCGGCCACTTCGTGCCCAAGGCGATGCACGCCAATATGTTCCTGGTCCACCAGGCCGGCGACGTCATGGAGCGCGATTTCACCGTGACTTCCGCCGATGCCGATCTTGACGAATTCCTGCGCCAGCACGGCACCGCAAGCGGCTACAAGCACGTGGTGGTGGCGCGCGGCAATCACATCGCCGGCGTGGTCCGCATCAATACCGGCATCCGCCGCGGCCTCGAGGCCGCTTTTTCCGGCGTGACCATGGCGACCATAGCGCAGCGCAATTTCACCATCGCCCGCGAAAACGACATCGTCTTCGACATAGTCCAGCGCATGGGCAAGCATAATGCCGCGATGGCGGTGGTGGTGAAAACCGGCGGACGCGGCCGGCCGGCAGACGTCGTCGGCATCATCTCCAAAGAGCATATCGCCGACTCGGTGGCCGACAGCATCAAGCCGTTCGGCTGACGGCTCGTTCTTGCCGCCTTCCTTATCTGATCTGTGAGAATGAGCCTTATAGGAGCGCCTCGAATAACACAGTCGGGAGTCTGCTCCGGCTACGCCCCGCCATATTCACCATCGTGCCGTCGGTGTTCGACAAAAGACGATTTTTGTTACCGGAGGCGAAGTAAGCCAATCGTTTATTCCAATGAGTACTCTGGCGGCCCACCACAGAGATCTCCTTGCGGAAGTAGTGTTCTCCCAATCGCAGATATTTGCTGCTCCCGTCAGCGGCTGCCTTGGCGGAATCCTTTGTTAACTTGTTCAAGTTCCACCACTGAACAGATTTTGCCACCACGACATCGCCTAAACCAACCGCTTCGGGGCACAGGGTCCCAGATATCCCGCAAAGAAAAACGTATCGGGGATTAATCCGCTCAAGATAAATAAAACTTTCCATCGCACTGCGCGCGTTGCCCATACCGTTGATAAATGCGGTCGCAACCTCAAGCGTCTTTCCTAGCTCTCCTGTAACCAACCAACGATCTATTTCTAATATTTCATCAGCCGAAGTTCTTGCGCACCGCTTTGCGCCGATCCGCGGAAGCACCTCAGTTATGGCGTTATATTCCGGATCGATGATGACAGAGAGAATCAAAACGGGAACGTATAAACCGGCAAGCTTCGGCTTCACAGTTCTAGTAACGTTTTTCATGACGATCCGAAACGGTTTAGCTGACCGCAACCGGAGGATGTTATGCGAGATAAGGCACCCTCACAAGGCTTTCGCCTAGATCGGAGTGATCGGAAATGAGAGGAAAATCTTCAGGCCGGAGCGCAACTGCCCGGGTAAGCCAGATCACTTCAACAGAAGCCAATAAGGGATTTCAGATCCGAACACGCTGCTCTTTCACCTGAAGCGGATCGACGTAATTTACAACCAACTCTGAACCTCGGTTGGGAAAATTGAATAGCTTGACCATGAGGATCCGATACTTTGCGATGATATCATCGAAACGAGAGACCTCTAAAATCTGGCTCGCTATCTGGTCTAAACTTTCGTCCCGCTTATCAGATGGCTCGAAATCCGCTTCGAAGCATCCGTAATATGCATCCGTAATCTTCAGTGGTTGCCCGAACACGGGGAACACGTCGTGGTCGAAAGCGCGAACCAGGTTAAGCAACTCCCACCCCGGCTCATGGTCGAAGGAAACGCGTAAGACGGGCCGATCAGTCGGCAGCCGTGGCCGGTGGCCCTTCATCGAGTGCCCAATAGCACTCTTGGCCTTTTCATAATATGAGGCAGCCAAAAGACCGTCTCCTTCGGGAGTTAACGAATCCTTCCGGCACTTCTCAATGGACGGTACCGGTTAGTCGTATGCAAGTCGCTAACGAACTGACGGCTTGCCATGTTCCATCCTCACCAAACACAGAAACTGTGGCACGAAGGCCACACTAGAGAGCAAATGCGGGACTCTGCTGCACTGCAACATACCATAGAGCTCAAATTTGGGCACCGCAAGGCAGTAAAACCAAGTATGCACCGGTGGTTTCCAGGCCGTCTTTGGTGAGTTCGCCACAATTTCCCATGTCTTCCGGGTCTAAATCTCTCGATGTTCGCGCGCTGGCCGTGGCCACGGCCGGCTTTTCCGCCTTCGTCAATCTGTATTCGCCGCAGGCGCTGTTGCCGGAGCTTGCCGGCGAGTTTCACGTCGGCCCGGGCGTCATCTCCTCGCTGATGACGGCGAGCACCGCGGCGATCGCGCTGTCGGCGCCGTTCACCGGAGTGCTCGCCGACATGCTCGGCCGCAAGCGGCTGATCACCGGGGCGATGTTCGCCATCACCGTGCCGACTGTGATCATGACGTTTGCGGCAACCGTGCCGCAACTCGTGTTCTGGCGCTTCATCCAGGGCCTGCTGGTGCCGCCGATCTTCACCGTCGTGGTTGCCTATATCGGCGACGAATGGCCGCCGCGTGACGTCGCCCGGGTCGCCGGCATCTATGTCACCGGCGCCAGCATCGGCGGCTTTTCCGGCCGTTTCATTCCCGGCATCCTGACCGACGAGATCGGCTGGCGCGCCGCCCTCCAGGTGGTGGCGGCGATCACGCTTATCGCTGCCGCCATCGTGACCCTGACGCTGCCGCGCGAGCGCCAGTTCGTGCGCTCCGGCGGCCTCTTGACGTCGCTCGGCCAGATGCTGCGCCACTTCCGCGACCGCCGGCTGGTCGCGACCTATGCCATCGGCTTCGGCGTCTTGTTCAACTTCATCGCCGCCTTCACCTATGTGAGCTTTCATCTCGCCGGACCGCCCTACTTCTTCTCGCCGGCCATGCTGGGCGCGCTGTTCTTCACCTATCTGGTGTCGAGCCCGCTATTGCCATGGTGCGGCCGCGCCATCGCGCTGTTCGGCCGCCGCCGCTTCGTGCTTGCCGTCATCGCCTTGTGGATCGTCGGCGCGCTTCTGCTGTTGGCGCCGCAGGTGATGATCATAATCGCCGGGCTGACGCTCTGCGCGGTGTGCGGCATGCTGTGCCAGACGATCTCAACCGGCTATGTCACATTGACGGCCAAGGAGGGACGCTCGTCGGCGGTCGGGCTGTATGCTTCGATCTTCTATATCGGCGGCTCGGCCGGCGCGTTCCTGACCGGCATTGCCTGGGCGACGGCCGGCTGGAGCGGCTGCGTCGCGGTGATCGTCGCCATGCAGCTCGTCATGGCCGTTATTGTCGCGCTGGCGTGGGATTAATCTCTAACGAAAATGAAGCTGGAGGAAACTGTGCTGTCAGAAAGCCAATTCGCGTTCCTGCGGGGAATCGATACCCCGACGGTGTGCAATCTTATCGAGGTCGTGGCGCCGGAACGGCGCGGCGCCGGCTATACCGCCGTCCACCTGCATTGCCCGTTTCCCGATCTGCCGCCCATGGTCGGCTATGCCAAGACCGTGATCATCCGCGCCAAGGATGCGGTGAGCGGGCCAAGCTACATGGCCAAGCGCATGGACTATCTCGACTACGTCGCCGCCGAACCGCGGCCGAGCGTCGTCGTCATCGAGGACAAGGACGAGCCGGCGGGCTACGGCGCGTTCTGGGGCGAGGTGCAGACCAATGTGCATAAGGGATTAGGCTGCCTCGGCACCGTCACCAACGGCTCGATCCGCGA
>DATAWA010000043.1:0-14844 GCA_036267435.1 Xanthobacteraceae bacterium
CGCCGGTGCGCTTCCATATTGGTTAGATCGAGATCGAGCATGACGCGACCGCGGTCGTAGAAAATCCTGTTTTGCGGCAGCGGCAGATCTTCCGAGGTCAGCCAGAAGTCAAGCGAATGCTCGGCGATCCAGTCGAACGGCACTTCCGGAAACCATTGCATGAGGTTGGGCAGCGCATCGCCTCTGATCTGCACGCCGTCCGACTTGCCGACCATCTGGATGTGGCCGAGCGGGTAATTCCAATCGTCGGCGCCGAAGTAGAAGTCGTTTAATCCCAGCGTCTTCTGAAACTTGGTCGGATTGGGCGTGCGCGAAACGGCCAGCACCACGGAATTATTATGCCGCATATAGTTGCGCCCGACCAATCCCGAGCCGTTGGCCAGGCCATTAGGATGCTCGTCGCTAGCCGATCGCAACATCAATAAAGCCGACGACAGCGCGCCGCAGGCGACGACGACGATATCGGCCGAATAGGCCGTTCGCTCCTCGCCGCGCACGACCTCGATGCCGGAAATTCGCCGTCCATGCGAATCGGCCGTCAGCTTGTCGACATAGGAGTTGGTCAGCAGTGTCAAATTGGCATGCGCGCGCAGCGCCGGATCGATACAGACGATCTGCGCGTCGGCCTTGCCGTTGGTGAGGCACGGATAGCCGTCGAAGGCATTGCAGCGGATGCAGGGGGAATGCGGCAACGCCTTGCCGTCGCGCTCGTCGAGCAGAATGCCGACCGGCAGGTGAAACGGATGGTGGCCCTCGCGCTTTAATCCATCGAACAGCTGCCGGATGCGCGGCTCGTGGCTGATCGGGGGATAGGCATACGGCTTGCGCGAGGGCGGCTCGGTCGGATCCTCGCCGCGCAGGCCATGCACGTAATAGAGTTCTTCGGCGGCCTGGTAATAAGGCTCGAACGCGTCATATTTCAGCGGCCAAGCCGGCGATATCCCGTCGGGATGCCTGATTTCCTCGAAATCCCGCTCGCGCAGCCGTAACAGCACCGCGCCATAGACCTTGCTGTTGCCGCCGACGTAATAATGCAGCCCAGGATGGAAGTCTTTGCCGTCCGAGCTGTGCCAGATATCCTTGGTCTGGTAACGCGCGTCCACAAATACCGCCCGGCTGTCCCAATTCTCACGTTCGCGCGGCAAATAGTCGCCGCGCTCTAGAATAAGGACGCGCTTGCCGGTCTGCGCCAGTCGCCACGCCATGGTGCCGCCGCCCGGCCCCGAGCCGATAATAGCGACGTCGTAATGTCCGCTGGTGGTCATGAGGACGAAGATCGACTTTCTGGCCGGAAATTAAGGTGCAGCCGCGTTGTCGGACCAGTTGCAGCAAAGACGATAACGCCGAACCCCAACGAAAGTCCCGCGCTGAGCTATAACTTTCGCCTGATCTCAAGGTGTATCCATGATATTTCTAAGCATCGCAGTCGCCGCGGCTATCCGCGTGACCATGGTTCTGTTGTTTCTTCCGTTCAGCGCACTCGACAAAATCCTCAATTTCCGTGGCGCCGTCGCCCAGGCCCGCGAAGCGACACAGGACACCACTGCTGCGACCGCATTGATCTTCATCGGGCTGTTTGTCGAAGTTTTCATGTCGCTCGGCGTCGTCACCGGCATCGCAGATCGCGCCTGCGCCTTCGTGTTGGGCGGCTATTGCGGCGTGACCGCGTTGCTGTGGAAGCAGTTCTGGAAACCCGGGGATTTCTGGAGTTCGGCGACCGGCCGGGGCCGAATCCTGTTCTGGGATTTTTTCAAGAATTTCGCTCTCGGCGCGGGCTTTCTGCTCATCGCCTTCGGTACCGATGCGTCCTCGGTGAGTCATTTCATCGCTCACCCGTTATCGTCCACCCACCCCTATCGGACAGCCCAGGCGCAGGCGTTGCCATGAGCACCCATGCATCATCGCCAAAGTTCTTTGCTGGCGAGCGCAGCGCCTTCGGCGAGGACTTTTAGTTTTGCCCAGGCGATTTGCGGATGAATACGCCCGCCCAGACCGCAATCGGTGCCCGCGATCACATTCTCGCGGCCGACGATTTTGGCATAGCGCAGGATGCGGTCCGCAACCACTTGCGGATGCTCGACGATGTTGGTGGCGTGGCTGACGACGCCGGGAATCAATAACTTGCCGTCCGGCAATTTGACGTCCTGCCACACCCGCCACTCGTGCTCGTGGCGGACATTGCCGGCCTCCACCGAATAGGCGCCGGCATTGACGCTGAGCACCAGGTCGACGATGTCGCTCAGCGGGATGTCGGTGGTATGCGGGCCGTGCCAGCTTCCCCAGCAGATATGGAAGCGGATACGGTCGGCCGGCAATCCGCGGAGCGCATAGTTGAGCGCCTCCATGCGCACCTGCTCGAATTTCTTGAATTCGCGCAGCGGCGGCTCGGGATTGATCATATCCCAGTTGTCGGGGAGGCTCGGATCGTCGATTTGCAGCACGATCCCCGCATCGACGATGGCCTTGTATTCCTCGTGCATGGCGTCGGCCGAAGCGAATAGGAATTCCTCTTCCGTCGTGTAGTGAAGGTCGACGCCGCGCGCGAAACTGCCCGGGCCGATCGAACACATGAAGCCTTCCTCGACGCCGGCAGCGGTCATGGCTTTTTTCAGGTTGTCGATATCGGCTTGCAGCGCCGCATGGCCGGTATATTTGATCGGCCCGGTGCAAGCCGGCCGGCCGACCGGACGCCGTGCCGCGCTGCCCATCAGACTGCCGCTCGATTCCGGATCGAGATAAAACTCGCGGAATTTCTGCCAGTCGCGGCGATTGGCGTATGAGGTCAACGCCACCTCGGCGACGGTCGACTTCTTGTGCTGGGTCTCATGCGCTGATGCCTCGGGACTGCCGGCGGGCGAAAATCCCGACATCCGCGCAAAAGCGTAATTCCACCAGGCGCCGTAGTCGTATGAGCCGCCCACCGGCTTGCCGAACTCGCCATCGTCGGGAATATCGACGCCGAGCTTGCGCTGCGTTCTCACCACGTCGGCGACGGCGGAACCAAGAGCCTGTGCGTAGGCGGGATCGCCGCTTGTGGTTTCGCCGACCGCGACCGATTTGCTCAAAGCGATGAGATCGGGCGGGCGTGACAGGCTTCCGGCGTGCGTGGTCAGAATCCGGTCTTTACTGTAACGCATACAGTCGCTCCCTTGTGCACCGGGCTCTCAATGGCCGGCTTGCGATCAGTATAGCGATCGAGCCATCGGTGGCGAGTGCCGGGGCGCGGCAGGAGATTCTATTGGCCGCTTCGATCAGCGGCGGAAGCAATCCCTTGGCGTCCCCCTTCGCTTACAATTCGCCTGGCTTGGTGATAGATAATCGCCCGTCATTCCCGATGCATGAGAATCGGTCGTGGCGCATAGTTTCGTCCGACAGGAACCAACGGTGTCAGCGAGCGACCTCAAGAGCCGCGATTTCCAAAAGATATTGCTGATCAAACTGTCGGCGCTCGGCGACGTGGTGCAGACGCTGCCGGTGCTCAACGCATTGCGCACCCGCTACCCCAAGGCGCGGATCGACTGGCTGATCGCGGGTGAGTTCGCCGAACTGGTTGCGGGCCATCCGGCGATCGGCAATGTGATCGTCTTCACCCGCAGCGAGTGGTCGGCGCCCTGGCGCGCGGCGCCCTATGCCAACGCCGCGCGGCTCATCGCCAAGCTGCGCGCGTCCGAATACGATCTGGTAATCGACTTGCAAGGCCAGTTGCGCAGCGCCGTGTTCGCCTTTGCCTGCGGCGCTCCGGTGCGGATCGGCTTTGACAAGCCGCGCAGGGACATTTGGAATACGCTGACGCGCAAAATTCCTGCCGAGGCCAAGAAGCACGCTTGGCAGGGCGCCCGCGAAGGCAGTTGGCTCGCTTATACTCATCATATCCCGCTGCCGACGCTCGATCTGCATCCGGTCGACCGCTATCTCGGCGTAACGGCCCTGATCGGCCTCGACAACGCAGCACCGAATTTTTCCTTTCCGGCACCGCCGCAAGCCGCCACCCGGATCGATGCGCTGCTCGATTACTACGACATCGGCAAAGCGAAGCCGCTCGTCGTCATGGCGCCCGGCACCAATTGGCCAACCAAGGAATGGCGCCGCGACGGTTTCGCCGAAGCGGCGCGGCATTTTTTGAAAAAAGGCACAGCCGTCATCCTGACTGGCTCGGACAGTGAACGCGCGCTGTGCGAGGACGTAGCCAAGCTTGCGCCGGGCGCCGTCGATCTCGCCGGCGAGACGACGCTGCCCGAGCTTGCTGCGCTTCTTCGCCGCGCCACGCTCTGCATCGCCAACGATTCCGGACCGATGCATCTGGCGGTCGCGCTGGCGCGGCCGGTGATCGGGCTGTTCGGCCCAACCGATCCGGTGTGGGCCGGGCCGTACCACCGCGGCGATGCCGTGCTGCGCGTCGAGCTTGCCTGCTCGCCCTGCTATTTGCGGCGGCTCGAAGACTGCCCGAACGATCATGCCTGCATGAAAAATCTCAGCGCCGCCAAAGTGATCGCGCTAGCGGATGCCATCATCGCCAAGCTGCCGAGCCGTGCCAACACCGCCGCCGCGGCGCGGCTGCGCTGACGCCGACTGCCGCCCCCGGTGCTCACCCGTGGCATGACCTTCGGTCAGGCCCGCGCGATCACTGCAACCGGACCGCCGCCTGGCGGTCCCTGATGCTCGGCGCCGCCTGAAACATACACCGCGCCGGTTCCCGACAATCCTGCGATCAGGCCGCCGACCGCGGCGCGGGCGTGGCGCGTGGACCCGACGTCGGAATCGTCGAGCATGGTGTGACGGAAACCGCGCACGGTGCCGTCGGGAGAAGCCTCGGCCTTGGCGAAAATGTTGACGAGCCGGCCTGGTGTACGCGCGTCGGCGGCCTCGACCCCGACGCTGCGCAACGCTTCGGCCACCGCATCGAGATCGATCGCGTCGCGCATCACGGCGTGACCGATGACGAACGCGCTGCGCGATGTCGGCGAATTGCCCATGACGATCACCACATTGTGCATCAGCTCGATGCCGGCCGACGACGACGCGACGGAAGAAAACAACCCCCAATCCTTGAGCACCTGGTCTTCGCAAGCTTTGACCTTCAGCTCGCCCAGCGCCGAGGCGACGCCGAGCGCCGACGCGCCGCGCGAATAGCCCATCGAACTGTAGGCGCCGGCGGTCACGGTGTTGCGTCCGCGATGCAGCGCTGCCTCGATACGTTCGCTGGTCAGGAGCGGACATTTGATCTGAACGAAATGCACGTCCGCCCAATCCGCGATGCCGGCGTCGGTCATGGCGCGATGCACGGCCTCGACCGTCTCATCGATCTGCGCCTGGCGCCCGATTTCTTCGGGCAAAAAATCGCGCGTGTGCGCAATGCCGATGCTGAGCCGTTTGCCCGCTAGCACCGGATTTTCGCCGGCGGCGCAGAAACTGCGTGCGAACACGGTCAGATGCGGCGACAGCACGCCCTCGGTGCCTCCCGACATGACGAAGGCGATCCTATCGTCGACCTCGCGGGACGGCAGGCGAAGATGCGGCGCCAGCGCCTCGCGCAGCGCGGCGAGCGCGTATTCGCGGGTGAAATCGTTGACGCCGCCATTGCCCTCGGTCTTGCCGAGCACCGCGAGGATCGAAGCCGGATCCAAGCGGCCGGTCTCGATCAGCTCCACGAGGCCGGACACATCGCCTGGCCCTTTGGTCGGAATACGCGTGACGTCGACCAAGATCGCACGATCGTTCATTCGGAATCTCCGCTCGACCAGAAGATCAGCCGCCGCTCGGCGAAGCCAATTGCGTAAAACATGATGATGCCGGCAAAGGCCGCGGCGAAAATCGCCGAGAACAGAGTGGCGGTCTCGAGGTGCGAGGAGGAAATGATGATGAGATAGCCCAAGCCCTGCGTCGCGCCGACGAATTCACCGACGATGGCGCCGATCACGGCAAGCGAGGAGGAAATCTTCAACGCCGAAAACAGATACGGCAGGCAGAATGGAATGCGCAGCTTGCGGAACTCCTGGCCGCGGCTCGCACCGAGCGTCTCGAAAAGCTCACGGAATTCCAGATCGGCCGCTTTGAGCCCCTTGACCGTGTTCACCAGCACCGGAAAAAAGCAGATCAGGATGGCGGCGACGATTTTCGACCACCAGCCGGTACCCAGCCAGATCACGAGCAGCGGCGCAATCGCCACGATCGGCGTCGTCTTCACGGCAATGGCGATGGGAAACAGGCCGTCCTCCAGCGCGTGAAAACGCACGAACAGGGTGGCGAAGATGAATGCCAGAACGCTGGCGATGGCAAAGCCGGCCAACGCCTCGGCGAACGTCACCGCGAAGGAGAAGGCCAGCGAGCGATCGACCGACGCGAGAATCGCGGTCGGCGCCGGCAACAGATATTCCGGGATATGGCCAAGCGTCACGACCGCCTGCCAGGCGGCGAGGATGAGGAGGCCGAACATCAAGGGCGCGACGGCGTGCGACTTCATCGGCCGCCCCTGAGCATCGTGCGAATGCGGCGGATGACGGCGCCGGCCTCGCTATCCTCCGGGGCCCGCGGGCGCGCCGCCGCAACCGGCACGTCCTCGATGATCCGCGCCGGCCGCGCCGACAGCACGACGACGCGATCCGACATGGTGACGGCCTCGGGAATCGAATGCGTGACCATGAGCACGGTAGACAGCCGCGTCTCGCTGCTTTGCCAGATGCGGATCATTTCCTCGTTGAGAACGTCGCGGGTCAGTTCGTCGAGCGCACCGAACGGCTCGTCGAGCAACAGCACGTCCGGATCACCCATCAGCGCCCGCGCCAGCGCCGCACGCTGCTGCATGCCGCCTGACAATTGATGCGGATAGGCGCCGGCGAATTCGCCGAGACGCACCAGCTCTAGCATGCGCAGCGCGTTGCGCCGGTCGGTTTCCCCGACGCCGCCGCGGTGAAGTTCGGCGGGCAGCAGCACGTTATCGAGCGTCGTGCGCCACGGCAGCAAGAGCGGCTTCTGAAACATGAAACCGACCCGCAGCCCCGGCTCCGCCCGCACGATCCGTCCGCCGCAGGGCTTGATCAACAGCGCGATCGCCTTCAACAGCGTCGACTTTCCGCAGCCGCTCGGCCCAAGGAGAGCGACAAATTCGCCGCGCCGCACGGAAAGGCTCAGCCGGTCGACCGCCGCCAAATCGCCGAAGCGGACGTCGAGGTTCTCGACCGTGAGCACCGGCCCGGCCGGTGCCGGCTGCGCACGCTCAAGCCGGCCGGTCAGAACGATCGCGTTCATTGCGTAACAGGCGCAACGAAGGCCTTGGAGACGTCGATCGCCTCCTTCTGGAATCCGGCTGCGAGCAGAAGCTTCTGCGCGCTGCTCCAGCCGGCGGCGTCCATATAGCCAAACGGCTTGCTGTCGGGCTTGAGCAGCGGCACGCTTGCCTTCATCATCGCCAGCTCGTGATCGTAGTTCAGCTTGTCCCCATATTTCACCGTGATCTTCGCCGCCGCCGACGGATCGGCAATCGCCGCGTTCCAGCCGTTGAGCGTAGCGCTGACGAAGCGGTGCACGATATCGGGGTGCTGCGCGAGCATAGCCTCGGTGGTGAACAGCGTATCGGCGTATAGCGCGACGCCGTAATCGGCCGGATTGACGACATTGACGGCGAAACCCTTCTCTTTCGCCTCCAGCACTTCGTTGATCAGATAACCCGGCCAGACGTCGATGCTGCCGGCAAGCAGCGGCGTCATGTCGAACTTGACCGGAATCTCCGTGACCTGCGACTTGTCGATGTGCGCCTTGGCAAGGACGGCACGATAAATCAGCTCTTCGTTGCCGCCGATCTTGACGCCGACCTTCTTGCCGACCCAGTCTGCCGGCGACTTGATGCCAGATTTACCCAGCGAAAACAGCACGAAAGGATTGGCTCGGTAGATCACGGCGAGCGCCACGACCGGAACCCCCTTGCTGCGGGCGATCAGAATCTGGTCGGCACCGGTGACGCCGAATTGCTCGCTGCCGCCGGCTATCATCTGGACGGCCGCGAAGTCGGGCCCGCCCGGTTGAATGTTCACATCCAGCCCTGCGGATTTGTAGAAGCCCTTCTCCCGGGCGACGTAAAACCCGGCAAACTGCGCCTGATTGTACCATTTCAGGCGCACAGTCACCGCATCGGCGGCATGTCCAACCGTGGACAGACTGCTCAGGATGAGCCCGATGACAAAAGCCATAGCTCGATACCGCATGATCGCTGCCCCTTCTGAACGAGCCCGGCCTTGGCAATCTGCCAGATCGAGCGAGCGCCACCAGAAGCAAATTTCGGTCGCAGCGAGCGGAAAAACAGAGCGTAGGCGCCGCGGATGAGCTACAGTGCAGATTGCCGGGGACGCGGGGACTGGGGGACGGGACATTCCGAAACCGACACCGAACCGCGCCGTAAAGCGGACGCCGCCGGCACCAGCACTCGCTGCGGCAGTGGTGCGGCAGCAACGGCTGCGCCCGCCACGCCTTCTGACCTATTTCGACGCCGTGGCGCGGCATGGTTCCATCCGCAAAGCCGCCGATGCGCTCAACGTCGCGTCCTCGGCGTTGAACCGGCAAATTCTCGATCTGGAAGCCGACCTCGGCTCGGCCTTGTTCGAGCGCCTGCCACGCGGCGTCCGCCTGACCGCCGCCGGCGAAGTCTTCATTGCCTATGCCCGGCAAGCGCTCTCCGATCTGCGAACCGTTGAATCGCAAGTCGAGCAACTGCGCGGCCTGGTGCGCGGCCGGGTCAGCGTCGCTGCCGTTGAATCGGTCGCCGGCGAATTGCTGCCGTCGGCAATCACCGAGTTTCAGGCGGCGCATCCCCACGTCCGCTTCAATGTCCGGATCGGCGCGCCCCAGGAGCTCCTCGCCGTTCTGGTAGCCGATCAAGTCGATCTCATTCTGACGCACTACCCGCCACCCAAGAAGGACGCGACCATCGTGGCGACGGCCGGACAAGCTTTGTGCGCGCTCATGGTGACAGACCATCCGCTCGCCAGGCGGGCCGATCTGCGGCTGCGCGACTGCCTCGCTTTTCCGCTGGCGCTCGGCGACGCAACGCTGGCTGGCCGCGCCCTCATCGAGCAGGTCCTGGCGCAGGCCTCGTTCGAACTCGATCCTCGGCTCGTTTCCAATTCGGTGGAGACCATGAAGGCGTTCGCCCGCATGAATCGCGGCGTCTGCTTCCAGTTTCGCCGGCCGGGCAAGACCGTCGTCGCACCGGGCGACATGATCGCGGTGCCGCTCAGCGACGTGGCCCTGCTGCAGGCCAAGCTCTACCTTGCGACGCGGCGCGGGCGCGTGCTGCCGGTCGCCGCCGCCGCCTTCGTCGAGTTGTTTGAGCGCATCTTCGCCTGACCGGACGTCGTGCCAATGCGACGATTTAAGCCGCCTTGGCCCACAACTGCGCCGAGGCGCGGCGCGCGCCTTCGGCGAGCGACTGCAATTTGAGCCAGACGATCTTGGTGTCGACCTGAACGCGGCCGGCAAAAGTGCCGAAGCCGCAATCGACGCCGGCGATGACATTTTCGCGCCCGACCGCATTGGCGAAATTCACAATCCGGTCGGCGACGAGTTCCGGATGTTCCACCGTGTTGACGGTCGAATCGATAACCCCGGGAATGATCACCTTGCCGGCGGGCAGTTTCACGTCGCGCCAGATTTTCCATTCGTGCTCATGCCGGGCGTTGGCGGCGGGGAACGACACGGCAACAGGCTTTGCGGTCAGCACGATGTCAATGATGTCGATGAGCGGTACGTCGGTGTGATGCGGCGCGACCGTCGAGCCCCAGCACACATGCATGCGCATGCGCTCGGCTGGGATGTCGGCGACCGCATGATTGAGCGCCGCGACATTGACCGCGATGATCTTGCGGAAGTCGGCGAGGCTTTTATCGAGATAGACGGTGTGGCGCAGCATCGCGAGATCGGGGCAATCGAGCTGCAGGATAAAGCCGGCGTCGACGATGGCCTTATATTCGCGCTTCATGACATCGGCTAGCGCGTAAACATAGGCCTCTTCGCTGTTGTAGTGCTTGTTCTTGAGATAGCGCGCGATCTGGCCCGGCGACGGCGAGGTCATGAAAAATTCGGCCGCCTTGGCGCCGGCCATCGTCGCCTTGGACAAATCGATGTCGGATTGCGCGGCGGCCCAATCCTTCCAGGCTACTTCGCCGGTGCAGGCCGGCCGGTGCTGGAACGGCGAAGCGAAATGGGTAAGCAACTCCGCCAGTTCCGGGAATTCCGCATCGCCGGTACCGAGCGGTGGCGTGCTCTCGCCGGCAAAGCCGGAAAGCCGGTCGAGCACGTGCACGGTGTAATCGGTACGGCCCTGCTCGCCGTCATTGATGACGTCGATGCCGCATTCGATTTGCTTGCCCACCACATGCCCAATCGCCGCGCGCACCGCGGCATTGAGTTCGGCCTTGCGCGCGCCGGGCTTGTCCTGTTCGGCGAGCAATAGCTCGACCACCTTGGCGGTGCGCGGCAGGCTGCCGGTATGGGTGGTGAGAATCCGATCGGTACTGCGTTTCATGTTTTTGCCGTCTCCACCTGCACTGCCGCTTGCGGCCCGCTAAAGCCGAAATCGGCGCGCAGTGTGCTGGCTTTCCGGCAGGTCGACAAGCCAGCGGTGCGCCGCTCACGCGACCAGCGCGCGGAACAGACGCCATTCGCCCGGCACACCCTTAAGCGCGTGCATGCCCCGCGCCTCAAAGGCAAGACCGGAACCGGCCACGAGATCACGCACCGTCTGCGACACTAAAACTTCGCCCGGTTCGGCGATGCCGGCGACGCGCGAGCCGATATGCACCGCGATGCCCGCCAGATCCGCGCCGACGATTTCGCATTCGCCGGTATGCAGGCCGCAACGCACCTCAAGATCGAGCGAGCGGACCACGTCCCGGATCGCGCCCGCGCAGCGCACCGCGCGCGCCGGGCCGTCGAAAGCGGCGAGGAACCCGTCGCCAGCCGTGCTGATTTCGCGGCCGCGATAATGCCGGAGCACGTCGCGCACCTTCACATAAAAAGCTTCGAGCAAGCCGCGCCACGCTTTGTCGCCGAGCTTGGCGGCGCGTTCGGTCGAGCCGACAACGTCGGCAAACAGCACCGTGGCAACCGCCCGCTCCGCGTCGTGGACGCGGCGTCCACCGGTCAGAAATTGCTCGACTTGATCGGCAATCGCCTCGCCGCCATCCATCCAGTAGGCGTGGTCGATGCCGGGAAGCTCGACCAGTGTGGCGCCCGGGATGTGCTCCGCCATGTAACGGGCATGGCCGACTTCGCTGACGCGATCCCCGATCCGATGCAGGATCAAGGTGGGCGTTCGGACCGTCGGCAAAATATCGCGAACGTCGATGTCGCGGTTCATTTTCATGATGTCGCGAGCCGCACCTGGACTGGCCGCGGCGCGGAAATAGCTGGCCAATTCTTCCGCGGCCTCCGGCTTGTTGATCAGACTCGGCGCCATCGTTGTCATGCTGACGCCTTCAGGCGACCCCCAATTATGCTCGATATTGGCTAGCACCCGCTCCCACTGATCGCTTTTCCAGCCGAATGGATAATCCTGCGCCCAACTGCGCTTGGCGTAAGCGCCGTAAAGAACAAGCGCCGACGTCCGTTCCGGATAGGTGGCCGCATACAAAAGCGACATCGGGCCGCCTTCGGAGACCCCGAACAAGGCCGCGCGCTGCGAGCCAACCTCGTCGAGGATCGCCTGCACGTCGTGCATGCGCTGCTCGAGCGTGAAAATTTGCGAGCTGCGGTCCGACATGCCGGTGCCGCGCTTGTCGAGGAGAATGAGGCGGCTGAAGGTAGCGAGCCGGCGCAGGAACGCCGCCATGCCGGCGCTTTGCCATGCCGCCTCGACATGCGACACAAAGCCGGGGACCAGAATAAGATCGATCGGGCCGTCGCCGAAAACCTGATAGGCGATGTGAACATCGTCGCTTTTGACGTAGCGCGTTTTAGGAATAGCGGCCATCGATGCCTCGCCGGAATTTAGCGGTGACGCTCCGCTAGCGCAGACAATACCAGTAGGCGCGGTGCCAAAACCGGCCGGTTTTGACATATTCGCCGACCCTGTTGCGCAACAGATATTGCCGCTTGGCGCTCTGATATTCGAGCTTGGATGCCGGCCGGCATCCCGGCCACGGCGGCTCCGCGGCGTGCGCCGCGTGCGGCAATACCACAGTCAACATCACTGCCGCGGCCACGGCAGGTCCAAAATTTCTGACGCGTTGCATCGGCATCGGCCGGCCGCTTTCGCGTTTTAATGCCAATACGGCGGATAGCCCGAGGTCTTCTCCTCTGCCGCCAGAAGCCGCAACATCGCCGGCCACTCCAATACGCCATAGGGCCGCCGCGTGCCGGGCTGATAGAGATGCGCGGTGTGCGCCAACACGTTCTCGCCCGGCATGGTCAGTTCGGTGCGCGCCGCCATGGCGTCGACCTGCGAGCGGCACGACATTTCGAGCTGATACATGGTGTTGAAGGCCTGCTGGATGGTGGCGCCGCAACTGAGTAAGCCGTGATTGCGCATCACCAGCGCATCGTGCGGGCCGAGATCGGCGACAATGCGCGCGCGCTCGTCGGCGTCGATCGCCGGGCCCTCGTAATCGTGATAGCCGATATGGCCGACGAAGCGGATCGAGGTTTGCGATAGCGGCAGGAGCCCGCATTGCATCGCCGCGACCGCCATGCCGGCGCGGGTGTGGGTGTGTAAGACGCAGGCGACGTCCGGCCGCGCCTTGTGAATGGCGCCGTGGATGACATAGCCGGAGACATTGAGGCTGTAGTCGGTGTCGGGCTTGGTGACGATATTGCCCTCGACATCGATCTTGACCAGGCTCGACGCGGTGATCTCCTTATACAGAAGCCCGTAGAGATTGATGAGCAAATGCTCAGTGCCGGGGATGCGCGCCGTGATATGGTTGTAGATGAGGTCGGTCATCTCATAAGCGTCGACCAGGCGGTAGCAAGCGGCCAGATCGAGCCGCGTCTGCCATTCCTGCTCTGACACAGCGTTACGAATTGACTTGAAATCGGTCGCGTAATTCACAGCTGTTTCCTCCATTCCTTCCAGTATAACTTTTCCCGGGGGCCGTGTCAGTTGGGTCCTCGGGCGAGGATCATCCGCCAGGTTTCGGTGAAAGCGAGTTGCACAATGGCTGCCAAAGTCGAGAAGCCCGAGGACCTCTTACGTAATCGCGTGAAGGAGAAGCTCGCCCGCGGCGAGGTGGTGGCCTCGATGACGGTGCGGCTCGTGCGCGGCATCGAGATCGCGCGCATCGCCGCCACCGCCGGCTTCGACAGTCTTTACGTCGACATGGAGCATTCGAGCTTCTCGTTAGATACCACCGGGCAGATCTGCATGGCGGCGCTCGCGGCCGGCATCACGCCGTTCGTGCGGGTGCCGGGCGTTGCGCATGTGCAGCGCGTGCTCGACGGCGGCGCGCTCGGCATCGTCGCGCCGCATGTGCGCTCTGTTGCCGAGGCGCGCGATTACGTGCGGGCGGCGAAATTCCCGCCGCTCGGCGAGCGCTCCGCCGCGGGTCCGCTGCCGCATTTTCATTATCGGAGCTTTCCGGCCGCCGCAGCCGACGCCGCGCTCAATGCCGCGACCACGCTGATGGTGCAGTTCGAAAGCGACGAAGCCATCGCGCGCGCCGACGAGATTGCCGCCGTCGACGGCATCGACATGGTGATGATCGGTTCGAACGATCTCCTCGCCGACTGGGGGCTCACCGGCCAATACGAGCATCCGCGATTGCGCGAGGCTTACGCCAAAACCATCGCCGCCTGCCGCCGTCACGGCAAGCAGGTCGGCGTCGGCGGGCTTGCGAGCCGACCCGACTTGGCGGCCGAGTTCGTGCGCATGGGCGCGCGTTATGTCTCGACCGGCACCGATCTCGGCTTCCTGCTCGCGGCGTGTACGGCGAAGGCGACAGAGGTGCGGGAGATCCAACCGAACGCGAAAAGCTAGCCGGTGAGCGGCGTCTCAGCGCTCGCGCTTGCCGGAAACGCCGGCCACGACGAGGCCCGACCGCGCCGGCAGGATAACGCGGTGCTTGCTGGCCGCCGTCCCGTCACCCTTAATGAGCCGCAGTTTGCGCGCCGCCCGTGCCGTTAGCGCTGCGGCAACCGCTGCCGGTTGCGGCATGGCCGCTGTCGACGGTTGTGCTTTCCGTGCCAGCGCCGCGGCGCGCTTGGCCTGCATTTCGGCAAGCCTGAACGTCCGCTCGCGTTTGTCTGAGAGCAGTTCCGCTTCGGCGAGCGCGGTGTAGTGGTCGGCAATCGCCAAATAGCGGGCGCGCACGCTGTCGCCGAGGCTTGCCGCCGCCAAATCGTAGTTCTCGGCGGCCTGCGCCCGCAATCGCCGAATCCTGACGAACCGATCCAATACCGACATGGTCCCACCGCGACCTGACGAACACAACGGCCGCAGGCGCGGCGAAGATTGGACGGCCTCACTTCGGATACAATAAGGCACGTGGTGCTTTTCCACAGCTAAGCGTCCGGTTCCGCCACGGCCGGTCTTAATGGCTGCCAAATCTCAATTGTGAATTGCAGTATGATGCTCTTAGAGCATGATCCGGAAAAGTGGATAGCGGTTTTCCGAATAGATCATGCTCCAGCGAACAATCCTAGACCATGATCCGAATCAACCCGATCGGATCATGGTCTAGCGCGGGAGCCGACACAAACATGGTTGCACGTTTCACCTATCACTCCGCTCCGGTCCGCATCGTCTTCGGCGCCGGCGCCATCGGCGCACTTGCCGCGGAGGCGGATTTCCATAAGATGTCGCGGCTCGTCGTGCTGTGCTCGCCGTCGCGACTCGACTTCGCGCGCCGCGCGACGGCGGCG
>DATAWA010000044.1:0-6550 GCA_036267435.1 Xanthobacteraceae bacterium
TCAATCCCTGCGGCGGATCGAGCCAGTCGAGGAATTTGGCGCCCGCCACTTGGCTCCAGCGCCCCATCAGCCGTTCGTAAGCCTTGCCGTCGGTGAAGAGAATTGCGGGGGCGTTCATGACAGTGCCTTTGGCTACCCTGGGGGCGGATGCATCTTACTGCGCCGGCATGGTGTCCTTGATGATCGGCGTCCATTTCGCGATTTCGGCTTTTTGCTTCGCCGCTAATGCCGCAGGCGTCTGCTGGTCTGGCGGCCAGATGTCCTGGCCCAGTTTCTTGAAACGTTCCTGCACGGCGGGATCGGCCAGCGCGGTGCGGATCGCGGCGTTGAGCTTTCCGATCACGTCCGGGGGCGTGCCGGCCGGCACCCAGATGCCATGCCAGAAGCTCGCATCGATGTCGTGAATGCCGAGCTCGTCGAGCGTCGGCACCTCGGGAGCCGCCCACCAGCGCTTGGGCTGCAGCACCGCGAAGGCTTTCAATTGACCGCTTTGCACTTGCGACAGTTGCGAGGCAGCTTGGCCGAACAAGAAATCGATATGGCCGCCGAGCAAGTCCGTCAGTTCCGGCGCGCCACCGGTATAAGGCACGATCTGAAACGATGTGCCGGTACGCTTGGCGAAAAAGCGCGCGGCGACGTCGGTCGGGCCGCCGACACCGACGGTGCCCATGGTGGCCTTGCCGTTCTGTGCTTTCAGCCAGGCGATCAAGCCTTTCACATCGTTCGCAGGCACGGCCTTGCCGGCGACGATCCAGATCGGCGTGTCGGCGACGAGCGACACTGGCGCCAGATCCTTCACCACGTCGTAGTTGAGCTTCATCATCGCCGGATTGAACACGGCGGTCTGGATGTGGCCGATGCTGATGGTGTAGCCGTCGGGCGCGGCATGGGCGACGCGGCCGACGCCGATGCTGCCGCCGGCGCCGCTGACATTTTCGATGATGATGGTCTGCCCGAGCGCCGGTTGCATCCGCTCGGCCAAAATGCGCGCGATGGTGTCGGTCGGTCCGCCGGCGGGGTAGGGCACGATCATGGTGATGGTGCGCGAGGGGTAGCTGTCGGCTGCGGCGCCGGTCAGACCGGCAAAAACCAAGGCGGCACCGAACAGCAACACCAGCGCGACAAACCTGCGCATGCATTCCCTCCCCGTTATGGCGAGGAACAGCGTGACGCTATTCCGCCGCCTGTTTTTGCGTGCCGGCCTTGTTGATCGCCGCCCAGACGCGGCTTGGCGTCGCCGGCATGTCGATGTGCTCGATGCCGAACGGCTTGAGCGCGTCGAGGATAGCGCTGATGACCGCGGGCGGCGCGCCCGTCGCGCCGGCTTCGCCGGCGCCTTTGACGCCGAGCGGATTGGTGGTTGCCGGCACCTCGGTCAGTTCCGACAGCATATCGGGAAAATCCTCCGCGCGCGGCATGGCGTAATCCTGGAAGCTGCCGGTGACGAGCTGGCCGCCGGCGTCGTAGACGATCGCCTCCATCAGCGCCTGGCCGATCCCTTGCGCCACGCCGCCGTGAATCTGACCCTCGCAGAGCAGGCGGTTCATCACCTTGCCGACGTCGTCGACCGCGGCATAGCGGTCGATGGTGACCATGCCGGTTTCCGGATCGATCTCGACCTCGCAGACATGGCAGCCGTTGGGATAATTCGACGGCTCCGCGGAGAACGTGCCGGAGGCTTCGAGGCCGAGCTCGAAACCCGGCGGCAGCATCATCGGACGATGCAGCGACATCGCCACCGCGGTGAGCGGCAGCGCCCGGTCGGTGCCGACGATGCGGAAGCTGCCGTCCTTGAACTCAAGATCGCCGGCGGCGGCTTCCATCATCATCGCCGCCATCGGCTTTGCTTTCTCGATGATGGCATCTGCGGCGCGTTTGAGCGCGTTGCCGCCGACATGCATGCTGCGCGAGCCATAGGTGCCGCGGCCGATCGGCACTTCGTCGGTGTCGCCCTGAATGAAACGGATGGTGTCGATCGGCACGCCGAGCCATTCGTGCACCATCTGCGCATAGACGGTGTGATGGCCCTGGCCGTGCGAATGGGTGCCGGCGACGATGGTCACGGTGCCGCTCGGGTCGAAGCGGAGCACCATCTTGTCGTTGAACACCGCGGCCTCTTCCAGGAAGTAGGCGGCGCCGCGGCCGCGCAGCTTGCCGTTCTTCTTCGACTCCGTGGCGCGCTTTGAAAAACCGCTCCAGTCGGCGAGCTTGAGGCCCTCGTCCATCACATGCACGAAATCGCCGCTGTCATAGGTCATGCCGGAATGCGCGATCTTGTGCGGCATGGCGGCGGCCGGAATGAAATTGCGCCGCCGCATTTCGATCGGATCGACGCCGACGGCAAGCGCGGCGCGCTCGATCAATTGCTCGATCAGAAAGGTCGCCTCCGGCCGGCCGGCGCCGCGATAGGGCGCCATCGGCGTGGTGTGGGTCAGCACCGCCTTGGCCAAGGCATGCACCGCCGGAATGTTGTAGACGCCCGGCGCGAGCTTGATGGCGTAAAGCGGCACGACGATGCCGGCCTCGAACACATGCGAGCCCATCTGGTGCAGCGCCTCGACCCGCAGACCTAGGATTTTTCCGGTCTCGTCGAGGGCGAGACTGCCGGTTACCACCTGATCGCGGCCGTGGGCGTCGCCGACGAAAGCTTCCGAGCGCGTCGAGGTCCACTTGACCGGACGGCCGCCGACCCGGCGCGACGCCCACACCACCAGTCCGTCTTCCGGATAGCCGCCGTTCTTCATGCCGAAGCCGCCGCCGACGTCGGGCGAGATCACGCGCAGCTTCGACTCGGTGATTTTCAGCACGTTGCCGGCGACATGCTGGCGGGTGCCGTGCGGGTTCTGCGTGGTCGAATACAGCGTGTAACTTTCGCTGTCCGGATGATACTGGCCGATCGCAGCGCGCGGCTCGATGGTGCTGGCATGGACCCGGCTGTTATAGAGCTTCAGCGACACCACGTGCTTGGCGTTGGCGAAGGCCGCGTCCACCGTGTCCTTGTTGCCCATCATCAGGGTGACGGCGACATTATTGGGCGCTTCGTCCCAGACCGCCGGCGCGCCCGGCTTGACCGCGTCCTCGACGTTGACGACCGCGGGCAGCGGCTCGTAGTCGACTTCGACCAGTTCGGCGGCATCCTTGGCCTGGGTCAGCGTCTCGGCGACCACGAAAGCGACGCGTTCGCCGACCGCGCGCACTTTGCCGATGGCGAGGATCGAACGCAGCGTGCGGTAGCCTTTCGGGCCGCCCATGTCCTCCGGCATCACCGGTGAAAAGGCGCCGAGTTTGTCGGCTTCGACATCGGCCCCGGTGAGCACGGCAAGCACCCCCGGCGCGGCCTTGGCCTTGGCGGTGTCGATGGCCTTGATGCGGGCATGGGCATGCGGCGACATCACGGTGACGCCGAACGCCATCAGCGGCAGGTCGATGTCGTCGACGTAGCGGCCCCGCCCGGTGATGAAACGGGGATCCTCGAACCGGGTGACGGGCTGGCCGATGCCGAACTTGCTGCTCACGAACTGTCCTCCCCATTTCTCCCCGTTTCCACGGGGCGGGATCGTTTATACTTGCGAATGCCGGTCATGAGAATGGCGGCGGCCCATTACGTCAAAACAATACGGCGCCGGCAACGTGCCGGCGCCGTCTTAGGGCGGGGAATAGGGTTTGGTCAGGACGACTTGCGCCAAGGCACCAGCATCGCCACGCGCTGCCGGTAACGGCGATAATCGTCGCCGAACACGCCGATCAGGTCGCGCTCTTCGAGCGTCGCACCGACGAAAATATAGGCCGTCGTGACGGCCGCAAAAAGGAAATGCCCGATCGTCATTGTCGGTGCCGCCCAAAACGCAATGATGAAGCCGAGATAGATCGGATGCCGCACGAAACGGTAGTAAAGCGGCGTGCGGAAACGCGGCGCGGGCATCGGGCGGCCGGCAAGATTGTTCGCAACCTGATGCAGGCCGAACAATTCGAAGTGGTTGATCAAGAACGTCGACGTGAGCACGATCAGCCAGCCGACGAAGGAGACGACGGTGATCGCCACGGCAAGCTGAGGATCGGCGACATGCCAGACGATCTGCGGCATGGGCCGCCATTGCCAAAGCAAGAGAGCGAGGAAAAGGCTTGCAAACATAACGTAAGTGCTGCGTTCGACCGACGCTGGCACGAATTGCGTCCACCATCGCTTGAATTGGGGACGCGCCATCACGCTGTGCTGAATGGCAAACAGCGACATAAGGATCAGATCGATCACCAGTGCCGGCGCCGTGGAAGCGGAAATGCCGGTGTCGATGTTCGTCGGCACAAGGAGAGTCTCGACGAAGCCGATGGCGTAAAGGAAGCTGGCAAAAAATACGACGTAAGCGGCCGCGCCGTAGAGAAAGGCGAACCCACGGCCGGCGAGACTGGTTTTGTTCTCTTGCGCCGTCTGACCGACGGATTGAAGTTGGCTCATTGCAGTCCTCCGATCCGGTGCACGTAGGCGCGACCGTGAAGGACTTATGGGACTGGAGACGCCGGAAGACTTTGTCCGATCCTTGATCGGGCCTTGATATAAGCTTGATTATTGCTTGAGGCGTTGCCCGGCCCGGAAGCCAAGCAGATGCAATTTGTCTTTTCTAATCATATACTTGATCTGGGACGCCGTGAATTGCGGCGGGGTTCGGAAGCGATCGACGTCGAGCCTCAGGTCTTCGATCTTCTGGTCTACCTTATGCAAAATCGCGAGCGGGTCGTCAGCAAGGACGATCTGATCGCTTCGGTCTGGGGCGGCCGGATCGTCTCTGATTCGACGCTGACGAGCCGCATCAACGCCGCACGCAAGGCGGTCGGTGACAACGGCGAAGAGCAACGGCTCATTCGCACCATTGCTCGTAAGGGATTACGTTTTGTCGGCGAGGTGGAAAGCGCAAGCGGGACACAGGAGGCAAACCGTGAATCGTCGCGGGCGGCGCTCCCGTTGCCGGACCGTCCGGCGATTGCGGTCTTGCCGTTCAGCAATATGACAGGCGACCCGACTCAAGAATATTTCTCCGACGGCATCAGCGAAGACATCATCACCGCATTGTCCAAGCTGCGCTGGTTTTTCGTCATCGCCCGCAATTCCTCTTTCATCTACAAGGGCCGGGCGGTCCATATGAAGCAGATCGCCGAGGAGCTCGGCGTCGGCTATGTCGTCGAAGGCAGTGTGCGCAGGGTCGGCGACCGCGTCCGCATTACCGCGCAGCTCAATGACGTCACCACGGGTAGCCACATCTGGGCCGAACGCTACGACCGCAATATCGCCGACGTATTCGCGGTCCAGGACGAGATCACCGAAGCCATTGTTGCGGCGGTCGAACCGCGGCTCTATGCGGCGGAAGATTTTCGCGCCCGGCGCAAACCGCCGGAGAGCCTGGATGCCTGGGACCTGGTGATGCGGGCGCTGTCGCATTACTGGCGCGTGACTCGGCAAGACAACGTGGTCGCACAGGCGCTACTCGAGAAAGCAACTGCAATCGATCCGAATTACGGGCGCGCGTTCGGCGTGCTCGCCACGAGCTATATGTTCACGGCGCATATGGGCTGGGCGGACATGGCCACTATCATGAAAATCGCCCAATGTTCGGCCGAAGCCGCCACCCGCGCCGACAGCGAAGACCCGTGGGCGCATAACGGCCTTGCGCACGTCTATCTGTTTGCGCGCCGGTTCGACGATTCGCTGGCGGAGTTCGAACTGGCGCTCCGCCTCAATCCCAATTTTGCGCTGGCCCAAGGCTACTACGCGCTGTCGCTGGCCTATAGCGGGCGGTGGCAGGAGGCGGACGAGGCCGCCCGCCGCGCGCTGCGTTTGAGTCCGCGCGATCCTTTTTCTGCGGTCTATTGCGGCATTGCCGCCTACGCCCAATTCATCGGCCGCAATTATCAAGAAGCCATGCGGCTTTCGCACGAAGCAATCCGCCAACGCGGCGATTTCGTCGGCGCCCACCGCGTGCTGACGTCGTCTGCGGCCATGGCCGGACACCAAGAGATTGCCGCGCAAGCCTTGCAGGAGCTTCGCCGCGCGCAACCCAATATTTCACTGGCCTGGATCGCAAAAGAGATGCCGATCCGGCACGAGGCCGAACTTGCGCATTATCTTGACGGCTTTCGCCGCGCCGGTCTCGATTGAGATGTCATGACCAGGAATTCGCGCTAGTCTTGCGCTCGGACCTGACCGGGGGCCGGACATGAGCTCGCCTGAAGCGACTTTCGATTACATTATTGTCGGCGCCGGCTCGGCCGGCTGCGTGCTGGCCAACCGGCTCACCGCGTCCGGCACGCATCGCGTGCTGCTCCTTGAGGCCGGCGGCCAGGACCGCAATATCTGGATTCACATTCCGCTCGGCTACGGCAAATTGTTCGCCAATCCCAAGGTCAACTGGCTCTACAGCACCGAGCCGGAGCCTGAGCTCAATAACCGCCGGGTGATCCAGCCGCGCGGCAAGGTGATGGGCGGCTCGAGCTCGATCAACGGGCTCCTCTATATCCGCGGCCAGCACGAGGACTACGATCACTGGCGGCAATTGGGCAA
>DATAWA010000045.1:0-11515 GCA_036267435.1 Xanthobacteraceae bacterium
TCAGTTCGGCACCGCCATTCTCGCTTCGGCGCTGATCGCCTTGTGTATCGGCTGGGTTTCGCTGCGAACCAGCGGCGTATATTTCATCATGATCACGCTGGCCTTCGGCCAGATGATTTACTTCCTCGCCGAGAGCGTCAATCAATTCGGCGGCGACAACGGGCTCAACATCGAACGCCACAGCCACTTCGTCGCGTTCCTCGATTTGAACAAGCCGACCGCGCTGTATTATTTCGTCTTCGCTTGGCTCGCCGTCTGCCTGGGGCTGGGCTGGCGGCTCGTCGAATCGCGATTCGGCATGGTGATCCGCGGCGCCAAGTCAAACGAGACGCGCATGGTGGCGCTTGGATTCCGCACCTTCCGTTACAAGCTCGTCGCCTTCGTCATCGCCGGCGCCATGGCCGGCATCGCCGGCGCTTTGCTGGCGAACCTGACGCTGTTTCTGTCGCCCAACGTCATGCATTGGACCCGCTCGGGTGAAATCATGATGATGGTCATCCTCGGCGGCATGGGAACGCTCATCGGCCCGGTGCTCGGCGCCATCGCCTATCTGGTGCTGGAAAACCTGCTATCGGGCTACACCGAACATTGGCAGGCGATCCTGGGGCCGTTTCTGGTCCTGGTCGTGCTCTTCTCCCGGAGGGGGCTCCTCGGCGCGGTGCGGCCGTGGCGAGCGAAATCGACCCATGCCTGAGGCTTTGTTGGAAACCCGGCAGCTTCGCAAACGCTTCGGCGGCCTTGTCGCAACCGACGACGTCTCGGTGGAGATCCTGGCCGGGGAGATTCATGCCGTCATCGGGCCGAACGGGGCGGGCAAGACGACACTGATCGCCCAGCTCGCCGGCGATCTGCAGCCCGATTCCGGCGCGATTCTGTTCGCCGGCGAGGATATTACCGCGCTGACGGCGGCCGATCGCGTCACCCGTGGGCTCGCCCGATCGTTCCAGATCACCAACGTGTTTCGCGAATTCTCGGCGCTCGACAATGTGGCCCTTGCGGTGCAGGCTTCGGCCGGACACAGCTTTCATTTCTGGCGGCCCGCGCGGCGCGAACCGGCGTTGCGCCGGCCGGCGGAGGCTTTACTGACCGAGCTCGGTCTCGCGGCGCGGCTCGATGTCGCCGCCGGCAATCTCTCGCATAGCGAAAAGCGCACGCTCGAGATCGCGATGGCTCTCGCGACCAAGCCGCGGCTGGTGCTGCTCGACGAGCCGCTCGCCGGCATGGCTCCGGAAGACTCCAAGCGCATGGTGCAGACGCTGGCGGCGCTCAAAGGCAAAGTCACCATTCTGCTCATCGAGCACGACATGGACGCCGTGTTTACTCTGGCCGACCGGCTGACGGTTCTGGTCTATGGCCGCGCTATCGCCACCGGCACGCCCGACGTCGTGCGCGCCAACGAGGCGGTGCAGCGCGCCTATTTCGGCGACGAGGCCGAATGATGCTCGACGTCAACGGCCTCGAAGCCAGCTACGACGAGAGCCAGATCCTTTTCGGCGTGAGCTTGAGCATCGCGCACGGCGAGGTCGTTACGCTGCTCGGCCGCAACGGCATGGGCAAGACCACCACCGTCTCGACGCTGATGGGCATCCTCCCGGCCAAGCGCGGCGAGATCGTTTTCGACGGCGTTGCGCTGCACCGCCTGCCCTCCTACCGCGTGGCTCAATGCGGCTTGGCTCTGGTGCCGGAAGGACGTCACATTTTCCCCAACCTGTCAGTGCGGGAGAATCTCATCGCCACCGCACGAGGCCAGCATGGCGGACCGGCCGCGTGGACGCTGACATCGGTGCTCGAATTATTTCCGCTGCTGCACGAGCGGCTCGACAGTTGGGGCGGACTGTTGTCCGGCGGCGAGCAGCAGATGCTGGCCATCGGACGCGCGTTGATGACCAATCCGCGGCTGCTCATCCTCGACGAAGCCACCGAAGGCTTGGCGCCGATGGTACGCCGGGAAATCTGGCAGGTCTTGAAGGCCCTCAAGCAGCGCGGCCAGTCGATCCTGGTCATCGACAAGAACGTCGAAGTTCTCTCCCGCATCGCGGACCGGCACTACATCCTCGAAAAGGGCCGCGTCGTCTGGTCCGGTAGTTCCGCAGCCTTGCAGGCCGAACCGGCGCTCAAGGAGCGTTATCTCGGGATATGAGCGTAACGCAAAAGGCCACCCACAAGGCCGCCGGGCGCCGCCTGTCATAAGCAAATTTCAGGGCCATCAACCTGCGGCGACAAATCGCTAGGAGAAGGCGCGGGATGGGTCCGGCCGCCCGCTCCACGGCTTGCAAGACCAGCGTTTTTCGGACACTAGGTGGGCAGGATTTCGGTCACCAAAACGTGGAGCGGGGAGAATCCTTATGGGAGCGAATTTCGGCATTGCAGGACTGGATTGGCAGCAGCGGGTCAATTGGGACCGGCTGCGCAATTACCGGACCGAACGCGCCCGCGCCATGATGAAAAAGCATGGCCTCGGCGCCATGCTGTGCATGTATGACGAGAACGTCCGCTACCTCACCGGCACCCTGACCCCGGGCTGGAACCGGCTGAAGCCGGGGCTCCGCTACGCCATGCTGTGCGGCGATGGCGCCCCGATCCTGTTCGAGCAGGGCGATCTCGGCTTCCAGATCGAGCGGCATTCGCCGTGGATCCCGAAAGAGAACGTGCGGCATTCGTTCGCCTGGATCAAAGGCGCCGCCGGCCCGGCGTCGACCCAGCAGGTCAACAAATTCGTCAAGGCGGCGCTGCAGGCGATGAAGGAAAACGGCGTCGCCGGGCAAAAGCTCGGCGTCGACTTCATCGACATCAACATGATCAACATCTTCAAGGAGAACAATATCAACTGGACCGACGGCATGAGCGCGATGATGGACGCCCGCGCCGTCAAGAGCGAGGACGAGCAGGAATGTTTCCGCATCGTGGGCGCCATCGGCGACGCGACGCATTGGGAATGCATGAAGTTTTTGCGGCCCGGCGTCACCGAGAACCAGGTGACCGCGCATCTGATGCAATATCTCTACAACATCCCCGGCATGGAGGACGTCGAGGACGTCATCGTTTCGTCCGGCCCGAACACCTGGCCGAACTGGCGCAACTTCTCCGACCGCATCATCCAGCCGGGCGATATCGTATTCATGGATTTAGCGGCGCTGACCTGGAACGGCTACAAGTCCTGCTATTACCGCACCTATTGCGTCGGCAAGGAGCCGAGCCAGGAGCAGAAGGACACGTACAATACCGCGCTGAAATGGCTGTACGACTCGATCGGCGCGGTCAAAGTCGGCGCCACCACCCGCGACATCGCGATGAAATGGCCGTCGGCGATGGAGACCTGGGGCTACGAGGACGAGGATCAGGCAGCGGCAAACCTCTGGGGCCACGGCCTCGGGCTTGCCCAATACGATCCGCCGGTGATTTCGCGCATCTGGTCGCTCGATCATCCGATCGACATCCAGGAGGGCATGACGTTTGCGCTCGAGACGCAGCACGGCAAGAAATTCCGGTACGGCGTGCGCATCGAGGAAATGCTGATCGTGAAAAAGGACGGTATCGAGATCGTGTCCAACTTCCCGGTCAAGCAGATCACGGTGGTCGATCCGCTGCCCGGCTACGGCGATCACGTGAGGTAAGGAACACGCTGTTTCCCGGGCGCAGTGCAGCACGGCGCGTTAGCGGCGTGATGCACTGCAGACCCGGGATCGTTCCAGACACCGGAATGCGTAACGTTCCCGGATCAGCGGCGCACCGTTTCACGCTGCACCGCGTCCGGGAAACAGGGTCGGTGGTGGCCAATTGATGTCCTCGTTCATCCTTCCTCTCTCTTCTCCCGCCGCGACCGATGCAAACCGCGTCGGGCCGAAGGCGGCGAATCTCGCGGCGCTGGCCAAAGCCGGTCTGCCGACGCCGGGTGGATTCTGCATCTCGGCCGACGCCTATCGGCGGCAAATCCAGCATCTTGAGCTCGGCGCGATGGTCGCAGCCTATCCGGATGCCGATCAGCCGGCGCAGCGGCGGCTCGCGGTCGAGATTCGGCTGAAGCTTTATCAGGGCGATCTCGCGCCCGACGTGCTCGCCGACGTGCTGGCGGCCTGGTGGGAAGCCGACAAACCGGCCGCCGTGCGCTCGTCCTCGCTGATCGAGGATCGCGCCGATGCGAATTTTGCCGGCCAGTTCGAAAGCTTTCTCGGCGTGCGCGAAGATCCGGAATTCCTCACGAGCTTGCGCGCCTGCTGGGCGGCGCTGTGGACCACGACGGCGCGGCGGTCGATGGCGCAGCTCGACCAAAACCCCGCCGACACCGCCATGGCTGTCCTGGTCCAGCCGCTGGTCAAAGCCCGCGCCTCGGGCGGCGGCTTGAGCGAGACTGCCGACGGCCAGATGCTGATCAGCGCCACGTGGGGCCTGGGCTCGGCGATCGCACAAGGCGAAGTCGTTCCCGATCGCGTGGTGCTCAGCCGCCACGGCTTCGTGCGTTCGAACGAACCCGGCCGCAAGCATCATCGCGAAACCTGCCTGCACGGCGCCGGCACCTCGGCGCAAAAAGTGCCGGACGAGTTGGTGGGCGCGCCATGCCTTGAAGCCGGTCAGGCGACTACGCTCGGCCGCCTGATGCGCAAATGCGAAGACCTCCTCGGCATGCCGGTCGAGATCGAATGGGCGCTCGACGACACGGGGTTCAAACTGTTGCAGGCCCGCCCGCTGCATGTGGCGCCGGCGCATGTGCCCGACGAGATCTGGCTCAAGCACCCCGGACTGAACGGCCATCCCGCCGGCATCGGCTGGGGCTCGGGCCGCGCCGTCGTGGTCAATTGCGAATGTGAACTGAGCCGCGTCGCGCCTGGCGACATTCTGGTGACCCGGGTCGCCGGCCCGGCCTTGAGCCATATCCTGCCGCGCGTGGGCGGCGTCGTTGCCGAGCTTGGTGGCTCGACCTCGCATCTGGCATCGCTCGCCCGCGAGCGCGGCATTCCGATGGTGCTTGGCGTCCTCGACGCGACGCGGCGCATACCCGATGGCGCCCAGGTTGCCGTCGACGGCGTAGCCGGCGTCGTGCGGTGGCTCGCCTGATGACCAAAGCTGCCGCCCGACCACGCGTCTTCGTGACCCAGCCGGTATCCGAGCAGGCGCTCAAGCGTCTGCGCGCGGAGGCGCGCGTGGCGCTGTTTGCCGATTCAAGCCGGATCATCCCCAAGCGCACGCTGATCTCAGCCGTGCGCAAGGCGGATATTTTGTTCTGCCTGCTGCACGACAAGATCGACCGCGACGTGGTCGTCGCCAATCCGAATTTGCGCCTGATTGCCGCGCAGTCGATCACGCCGTCCAACATTGACGTTGAGACTGCGACGGCGCGGCGCATTCCGGTGACGGTGACCGCGCCGATCACCACCGAAGCAACCGCCGACCTTAATTTCGGCCTGATGATCGCGGTCGCGCGGCGCATGATCGAGGGCGACCGCCTGGCGCGGGCCGGAACATTTCCCGGCGGCCAGTCCGCCCATCTGATGGGCGCTTTGGTCTGGGGCAAGACGCTCGGCCTCGTTGGCGGCGGCGGCCTCATCGGCAAGGCCGTGGCGCGCCGCGCGCGCGGCTTTGGCATGCGCGTTCTCTATTGGACGCCGCGGCGCAAGCCCGTACACGAGGAGGAGGACGCGGGATTGACCTATGCGCCGTTCGATCAACTCCTTGCCGAATCCGATTTCGTCTCGCTGCACTCGCCGCTGACTAAGGATACGCGGCATCAGATCGGCGTCCGCGAGTTGCGGCTCATGAAGAAGACCGCGTTTCTGATCAACACCGCCCGCGGCGCCATTATCGAGGAGGCGGCGCTCGTTCGCGCGCTGCAGAAAAAGCAAATCGCCGGCGCCGGCCTCGACGTGTTCGAGCACGAGCCCAAGATCGACAAGGCGTTGACGAAAATGCCGAATGTGGTGCTCACCCCGCATCTCGGCAGCGCTACGCCGGAGGTGCGCGAGGCCATGGCCAATATCGTGATCGACAATATCCTGGCGCTCATTGGCGGCCACAAATTGCCGAACTGCGTCAATCCGCAGGTGTTCGCCCTCTAATCGTCATTGCCGGACTTGATCCGGCAATCCATGCTGGGGCGAGGCCCCATGCATGCCTGGGTCAAGCCCGGGCATGACGAACTGAAAGTCGGAGTCCGCAATGCCCCGTCCACTGATCGCCATCACCGACAGCCCTTTTCCCTCGCTCGATCCGGCCAAGAAAGCGCTGGCGCGGCTCGATCCCGAATATCGCATGGCGAAGAGCTCGTCGGCCGACGACATTCTCGCCGTGGCGCGCGACGCCGACGCGGTGCTCGTCACCTACGCCAAGCTCGCCGGGCCATTGCTGCGTGAATTGAAGAAGTGCAAAGTGATCGGTCGCTTCGGGCTCGGCGTCGACAATATCGACCTGCCGGTGGCCAAGGAGCTCGACATCGCCGTCAATTACGTGCCGGATTATTGCCTCCAGGAAGTGTCGGATCACGCCATGGCGCTCCTCTTGGGGCTCGCCCGCAAAGTGACGCTGGCCAACAAGCTCGTGCAATCAGGCCGCTGGGAAGTGCCGCCGATCGTGCCGTTGCGCCGTCTCGAAGGCCAGGTGTTGGGCCTCGTCGGCTTCGGCAATATTCCGCGCATGGTGGCGCCCAAGGCCAAGGCGTTCGGGTTGAACGTCATCACCTACGATCCTTATGTGAACGCTGAATCGCTCGCCGCAACCGGCGCCGAGAGCGTGAGCTTCGACGATCTGCTGGCGCGGTCGGACTTCATCTCCGTGCATGCGCCGCTGCAGCCGGCGACCCGCGGGCTAATGAACGCCAAGGCCTTCGCCAAGATGAAGAAGGGGGCCTACCTCATCAATACCGCGCGCGGCCCGCTGATCGATGAAACCGCGCTGATTGCCGCGCTCGATTCCGGCCATCTCGGCGGCGCCGCGCTTGACGTCGTGACCACCGAGCCGCTCGCCAAGGATTCGCCGCTTATCGGCCGCGACAATGTGATCCTCACGCCGCACACCGCGTTCTATTCGGTCGAGGCGCTGGAGGAATTGCAGACCAAATGCGCAAGCGACGTGGCCCGCGTGCTGTCGGGCGAGAAGGCGGTTTATCCGATCAGCGCATAAGCCGCGCGAACGATATCGCTCAACACCGGGTTGCTCACTTTGTCGCACTGGGCCGCCGCGCTTCTTGAACCAGGACTCGCCGGTCGGTTGTATGACGGACTTTCGTAGCGTTCAGGAAGGCGGCCTTGCCGATCCGTGATCTCTTCGTCATTGCGCTTGGTCTGACCGCCTCCTGCGTCGCCCAAGCATCGGCGGTCATGGCGCAAGCGCGGCCTGATCCGGCAACGCAGCGGGCCGCCGCCTCGAACCAGGCGGTCATGCGCCCGATGTTATTTTATGACGCCCATGGCGATGCCAATGCATGCGGAACGGGTTGTAGCGAATGGATAGCGGCTGAGGGCAAAATCGAAAAAGGCACGGCGGATCGTCTGCAGGAACTGCTGGCGCAGCTCAAAGGAACCCGGCCGCCGATATTTTTTCAGTCCCCTGGGGGATCGGTCACAGGCTCGATGCTGCTCGGGGAGCTTATACGCGCGCGAAAGCTGACCGTCAGCGTCGGCCGTACCGTTCCGCTCAACTGTGATCGCGGCCCGGCAAATCAAAATTCATGCGAGACGGAAATCCGCGCCGATCATCCGATGGAGGCGGAACTCGATGCCGCCGGGGCGATGTGCAATTCGGCATGCGTGTATGCCCTGGCGGGCGGCTTCGTCCGGCTCATTCCGCCATGGATAACGCTCGGCATCCACGACGTGGGATTTGACCCGGCAACAACGAGGATTCGACACCCCAGCGCCATGGCCCTTGAGGCTGCGAAGGCGGCGACCGACACGCACCTGCGCAGTTATATCCGCCGCATGGGTATCGACGACGGGTTATTGACCGAAGCATTTGCGACGCCCTTCACCTCACTCGGGCGGCTGTCGCGCGACGACGCAGCGCGCTTCGGACTTGATCGCAGGGAATTTGGCGAAACCGCATGGCAGTTCGCCGACAAGCCGCAGCCGACGATCAGGAAGACATTTTTTGCGCGCAGCTCCGACAGCAATCGCCATTATGTCAACGCGCTTGTGAGCGTGTCCTGCGTACCGTGGCTCGGCGCCAAAGTCTTCGCAGTGTTCGCGCGCGAGCGTCTCAGCTCCGACACCGAGATCGTTATAGGACCACCGACTATAAGCCTCCGCGTGACCGGTCAAGACATTCGTCTTGACCGCAAAACCTCCGCCAAGATCTATCTGTGGAGCACCCCACTTCAGTTCAAAACCTTCGAAGCGGTTTCTGATGATGCTGTCATGGTGTTATCCGGAACAGGGCTCGCGTATCAGAACGGGTCAGCCGGCGACATCACCCTCGCCATGACAGGATTCTCGGCGGCTTATGCGAAATTGCAGAAGACTTGCGCCGAACAAATAGAACAGGCGCAAACGGCGCAAACGGCAGGCGGTATGCCGCAATTTCCCGCGGCGCTGCAATCGCCGCCGGGTACAAGTACGCCGCCGCCGCTTCGGTCGAACCCACTTAGTATTGGCGCAAGCCGCTACGCGGTCGATGCGACGCTCGGCGCGCCGACGGAACTGGTCGGTACCACCGCGCTCTACGGCTATGTGTCGTCGTCCGGCGAGGGTAAAGTGATGGCAGGCTATTTCGATCGATCTGGCCGGCTGCAGCGCTTCGCGCGCTATGTCTTGAAGGACGGGAAAGTCTTCGACGAGATCAGCCAAAGCGATTTGAGCGAGGGAAAAGAGCTCTTGCCTGTCCGCCATCTGCTCGCGGACCCGTCCAGCCTCATTGGATCCGGGCGGCCCATAGTACTGCCTGACCGGTCACAATGATCGGACCCGAGCGCCGACCGATCCGCTACCGCCGCGCGTGCTGTCGGGCAAGAAGGCGGCCTATCCGATCAGCACCTGAGTCCCTTGCTTAATACTGCCCCTGCGGCTCGAGACCGAGCAGATATTGGCCGTACATGCTGCCGGTCGAATCCCAGTTCAGGCTGATATGTGAGGCTGCGGCATGAGCGTCGCGCCAGAAACGCTGCAGCGGATGGTCGAGGAACAAGGCCTGGCCGCCGGCGGCGAGAAACAGCGCGTCGATCGCCTGGACGAGAAGCCGCACGCAGAACGCCTGGTCGCGCCGGTTGCGCAGCCGCACATCTATGCTGACGGCTTCGCCGCGCGACGCCATGGCAAACGTCTCGGAAAGATCGCGGAACAGCACAAGCCTTGCCGCGTCGATAAGCGCCGACGCCTCGGCAACGCGCATCTGCACCGTTGTCAGCGCGGCCATTTTGCGATTGCCGCCCGCCACCGCGCCGCGCGTGGTGCGGCCCTTCGCCATGTCGAGAAATAGCGCCAGCGCGCCCTCCGCCATGCCGAGCACCGGCGCCACGATGGTGGCGGGCAGCACCGCAATGAACGGCTGCTTGTAGAGCGGATTGGCATGCGCCCGCATGCCCGGTGCGGCTGCGGCGGAAAGATCGGCGAAAGCGAGCGCGCGGTGCGACGGCACAAAGGCATTGTCGGCGACGATCGTCTTGCTGCCGGTGCCGGCGAGACCCATGGTGCGCCAATTATCGTCGATGCTGATATCGGCCGTGCGCAGCAAGAAAAAGCCCGGCCGCGGCGGCCCTTCGGATTGCGGGATCATGCCGCCCAGGAATTGCCACTGCGCGCAGTCGCAGCCGCTGCAGAAGCTGCCGGCGCCGGTGACGCGATAGCCGCCCTCCACTGCGATGGCCTGCGCCACCGGCGCGTAGGTGCCGGCGGCGAGCGCGCTGCGGTCGCTCCAGATTTCGTCCTGCGCCGCTTTGTCGAAACAGGCAATCAGCCATTGGTGCGAGGCCAGAAGGCCATAGACCCAGCCGGTCGAGCCGCAGCCCGATGCCAGCGTCGCCTCGATTTGGGTGAAGACCTCAAAGCCGTATTCGAAACCGCCATAGGCCTTCGGCTGCATGACACGGAACAGGTCGGCCTGCCGCATGCGCCCGACCATGTCGTCGCCGACGCGGCGGGCGGCCTCCGTTTCTTGCGCACGTTCGCGCGCGATGTGGGCGATGGCGCGGGCCCGGCGCAGGAGTTCGGCGACTGCGGGCCGTTCGATCGATGATGCCGCCGTGTTCATTGCCCGCGCCTACTCCCGCTCCCAAACCACGATCACCCGCACCGTCTTGTCGACGAGATTCGGATGCGGCATCGGCGGGCTCTCGATGTAAAGCCGATCGCCGTCGAAACGGATGGCGCGTATCTGTTCGCCGCCGACCCAGGCTTCGTTCCAGGCCGCTTCGACCTTGGTGATCACCTTGCCGTTGTCGACGCGATAGCGGCCGGTATAGGCGATCATGGTCTTAAGCGCCTGAGCCCGATCCGCGTCGGTCTGCGGAATAGGCCGGCCTTCGCCGGTCATCAGCGCCAGCCAGCGCCCTTCCGGCGTTGCGATCTGAATGCCCTTGGGACGCTCGCCATAGACCGGCGTGTGCTCCTTGGTGTTCTGATCTTCGTAATTGACCGAAACCAGTGTCCAGGTGCCGACAATATGCCGCCGCAGTTCTGCATCGTCCATCGCTTTACTCCGCCGTCCAGCCGCCATCGAGGACGAGCGCCGATCCGGTCATCAGCGACGAAGCGTCGGAGGCGAGAAAAACGATAGCGCCGGTCAACTCATCGAGCTGGCCGAGCCGGCCGAGCTTGATCTTGGAGAGGACCTCGTCGCGGAACGCCTTGTTTTCGAAGAACGGTTTTGTCATCGGCGTCTCCAGAAACGTCGGACCGAGCGAGTTGACGCGGATATTATGCGGCGCGAGTTCGATCGCCATGGCCTTGGTGAAGCCCTCCATCGCGTGCTTCGAGGCGCAATAGACGGTGCGGCGCGCGGCGCCGACGTGGCCCATCTGCGACGAGATGTTGATGATCGAGCCGGGAAGCTTGGCGTCGATCAGCTTGCGCGCCACCGCCTGCGCAGCGAAGAACGCCGCCCGCACATTAAGCGCAAAGATCGCGTCGAAATCCTCAACCTTGACATCGGGCAACAGCGCCGGCCGGTTCATGCCGGCATTGTTGATCAGGATTTGGAACGGCGCCGCGGCGGCAATCGCACGCCGCACCGCTTCGATATCCGTGACGTCGAGCACCAAAGCGTCGGCCTGCTCGCCGCGGGCACGGATCGCTTCGGCCGCTGCCTCGATCTCAGCCTCGGTGCGAGCCGCAAGCGTGACATGCGCGCCCGCGGCCGCGAGCGCCGACGCCGCGGTCAAACCGATGCCGCGTCCGCCGCCGGTGACCAGCGCGCGCTGGCCGTCGACGCGGAAGGACGGAGTTTTCACGGCATCACTCCGCCGCCTCGCCATAAGGCACGTTGCGGCCGCCATAGCGGCGCACCCGCACGTTCGCCTGCTCGGCGTGCGCGACAAAGCCCTCGAGCATGCACAACCGCGAACAGGCTTCGCCGATCATGGCGCTGGCTTGGTCGG
>DATAWA010000046.1:0-19090 GCA_036267435.1 Xanthobacteraceae bacterium
GCCACCTTAGCCTTGAAAGCTGGGGTGTGGTTCCGGCGCGGTCGTCTCGACATGGTCTCTCCTGATTCGCAGGCCATAGCGTGCCCACTGTCAGGCAGAAATTCCACTTAGCGTCCTGTGCAGATTTCCGAAGCCGGCTCAGTTGCCCGATCTATCAAAAGTGCCAACAAGGCGCCATGAGCTACGAGATAACCTCCTAATTTTTGATCATTCATAGGTTCCTCCACTTACCCCACGCTGTAGCTCGCATGAAAAGCTGCCGGTATCCTACCAAACGCCCGATGACTGCGCTAATTTACTATCCACACGTGGGGAGATTCGATGCCGGACCGATGGATGTACACCAAGGATGGCACGCCGAGCTATTATCAGAACGGTAAATATTTCTACTCAGCGAAGACTAATGAGTGTGAGTATTACGAGCAGGACGGCTATATTTATTCGATGAAGGGGACCGGCGCAGTTTTCTTCGTTCGCGAGAAATGGTGGCACGCGATTGAAAATGGCGCGCCGTCCCACTTCTTCTAATGACTAACATAATGATCGGCCGGGTGCTATCGCACAAGGCACTTTGAAGAAATTTGGCTAATTGTTAATCGGACCCCACTGTTCTTCAAATTCTTTTTTGTAATCGTCAAACCGTTCCAGCTGCCTTGCGGTCCAATAGACACCGGACAAAAGCACAACACTCAATATTACCAACATGGCGGATATCGCAACCCATACAGAGGTGGTCCCGGTTATGTGAACAGTTTTTCCGCGTCGATAAGTGGAGTGTGTGCCTCGGTTAGGCTGCCAAGCGGAGAGGCAGCGGGTTGAAGTAGGCGTGATCGGGTGTGGTGCCGTCAAGGCTCGCGTGTGGCCGTCGGCCGTTGTAGAAGTCCAGGTAACGACCGATCGAGGCACGAGCCTCGCTGACGCTGTCGTAAGCGCGCAGATAAACCTCCTCGTACTTGACGCTGCGCCACAGCCGCTCGACGAACACGTTGTCGCGCCAGGCGCCTTTGCCGTCCATGCTGATCGCAATGCCGTTGTCGTCGAGCACGCCGGTGAAGGCTGCGCTCGTGAACTGCGAGCCCTGGTCGGTATTGAAGATGTCCGGCTTGCCGTGGCGAGCTAACGCGTCTTCCAGCGTTTCGACGCAGAACGCCGCCTCCATCGTGATCGAGACCTGCCACGACAGCACGCGGCGGCTGAACCAGTCGAGCACCACGGCCAGGTAGACGAAGCCGCGCGCCATCGGGATGTAGGTGATGTCCATCGCCCACGCCTGGTTCGGCCGCGTAATCGCCAGACCGCGCAGCAGATACGGGTAGATCTTGTGACCTGGCTCGGGCTTGGTCGTGCGCGGACGGCGGTAGAGCGCCTCTATCCCCATCCGCCGCATCAGCGTCTTGACGTGACGGCGGCCGATCTTGCTCCCCTCGGCCACCAAAAGGCCGCGCAACATTCGCGAGCCGGCGAACGGGAACTCCAGATGCAGCCGGTCCAGACGCCGCATGATCGCGAGGTCGGCTTCCGGCACCGGCCGCGGCAGGTAATAGACGCTGCCACGGCTGATGTTCAGAGCTTCCGCCTGCTTGCTAATCGGCAGGTCGTGTGCACGGTCGATCATCGCCTTGCGCTCAACAGCCCGGCCTTGGTGAGCGCTCCTTCTAAAAAATCGTTCTCCAGCGTCAGCTCGCCGATCTTGGCGTGCAGCGCCTTCACGTCGACGCCCGGCTGCAGCGTCGCGCTGCCGCCCGGGCCGAATACATTGGCCGCCGATTCCAAAAGCTGCGCCCTCCATTGCGTGATCTGGTTCGGGTGGACGTCAAACTGCTCAGCCAGCTGAGCCAGCGTCAGCTCGCCCTTGATCGCCGCAAGTGCCACCTTTGCCTTGAAGGCCGGTGTGTGCATCCGGCGCGCTCGTCTGCTCATGGTCTCTCCTGATTCGCGGGCCTATCGTGCCCGCCGTCAGGCAGAAACTCCACCTATCGTCCTGTGCAGATTCCCGGGGCCGGCTCTTACCACGGCATTTTCGAACTTCGGCGAAATGATCAAAATTATTACTACAATAGAAGCAGCTGCAATAGCGATCAGAAAAGATGAACCCATGAGCAGCATGTAATACGGATACCGGTCGCGCCTGCCTTCATGAAATGCTTTAATGCGTTCATATCCTTGAAGAGCTTGTTGTCTCGTCTTGTGCGTCTTTATAAGTTTCCGCCGCTCCAGGAACGACGAAAAACGGTAAGCGAGAAGATTTGAAGCCACTCCTAAAGGAATCGCCAGAATTAGTGCGAGGATGCTTACCCAGGCGCTGAAATCCAATTTGTCCACGTTATCCCCATCCTGGAAATTGACTGAAGTAAGATAGGGCATAATGGTCGTATGCGTAAGATGTTGGTACAATCGGTACTAGTGTGCGAGTGCACGACCCTGTCGCGCATACACGCCAATATCTGGCGCATCGCACGGACCCGTGGCTTAGGCTGCGGGTTTTTGCGTTGTGCGATAACCGGCATTCTCGCCCGTCCGTTCGGCTCGACGACGTGAAACCCGCGCCGTTTAAATTCAAGCTCCTTCAGGCATCAATGCGAAAGCAGGGAAAACAAGTTGCCCACTCTTGCCCTGCCATTGAATTGCTGCCGGAAGGAGAGTTCTAGGGACTGCCCTTCACCGACTGTCACCTGTAAATCCCATCCAAATGGGGAAAGTGGGGCTATTGCCGCATCTCGGTTTAAAGCGGCTTGAGTGTTTAGAGATTCTGGCTGGCCACTCGCTGTCGATAGGCTTGGAACGCCGCGGTCGAGATATCATTGCGAGGTTTTTCCATAAATTCGTTGACCCGAGCTTCGGTGACTTGAGCGGCACCATGCACCAAATCGCAGTTGAAGACCGTTATGGCAGCGTTCGGCGGCACGAGCTTGCCGGCGTTTGGAATTAAACCGGCACCCACACATGCGTGCCGAATATTGTCGTAGGCGGCTGTAAGCACTGAATTGTCGTTGTGGGACCCGATGAAGTCGTCCAGGTACACCGATATGCAGACGCCATCATCCAGAGCCCGCTCAATTGCGTCTGCCACAGGCGATTTCAGAAGCACGAGGCTCGCAAGCAACGGAGATTGCAAAAAGCCAATCGGCAACACGTGTCGCGGGCCTGCGAGCGGATTTGCGACGCAGGACCATCGTGCTGCTGTGTGGGCGCCCACAAACCCGCGATTACGGAGCACCCGAGTGACACGCATTCGGGCGATCGAATAATAGAAATTCTGAATATCAATCTTGAAAAAGAGGCTGTTCTGAAGATGCGCATGCAAGGCAGCGACATGACCGCCCGGCTGGTAGTGATAGAAATACGAAGGAAATTTTACTCGGGAAAAATAGCTTAAAATACGCTCGCCCTTCCGCTTGCAGCGCTCGTTGGGAACGAAGATCCATTTACCGCGCGAACGATATTTGTAGTCGTAATTCTCTATCTTGGCGGCTTGATACATTGCAGTTGGCGGCTTTACTCGCAATTTCGACAATCAATTTGATAACGGTCAAAACCGGTACCAAAAATCCTGCGATCTCGCGAGCAAAGCGCGCCGCACGTGCAATTCTTCTCTTGCTCATGCTGCGCCTCCACTTTTTGTCCCGCCGGCTATCTGCGACACCATGAATATGGAGCCGACAACCGAGGTAGTAGCCACGCCATTACGCGTGATACGCCAAGCAGGTGCCAGCAAACGCAACGTAAACGTCAGCCAGCGCCGTAGTCGCCAGGTCATCGCCAACGGGTGCGCGTAAAATGGTCGACCACGGACCCAAACGCAAGAGTTGTATTAAATTGCGATTGACTCTCCGCAGGGAAATGTTCGCTTTTCGTTCTCATGCCCGAACCGACCGTCGACGAGGACGGCCAGCTGCACACGCTTGGCCTGATCGAGGAATTGCGCGCCGAGTGCAAGCGCATGTGGGGCACTTCGTCGGAGCCATATTTCCGCATCGAGGAGCTTCTGCGCGAGCTGGCGAATCCGAATTTGCACGGCATATTTCCGGTCACCGCATTCAAGGTCGAACTGTGGGACCGGCGCGCGCAGCACACCCGCTGGATAGTCGCTGCGACCGCCTCCGTCACGCTCGCGCATGCGGCCTTTGACGCCGCGGCCAGCGAATATGCCGGCGAGCGGTTGACGCTCCGCAAGGGCTCACTGGTAATCCGGGAGCACAAGTCAAATGGATGAGGCTATGATGAGGCTAAAGTTTCGATGGAATTTTGCGGGACCAGCTAAGTCGTTGATTTTTGGTGCGGACGGCCGGACTCGAACCGGCACAGGGATTTCTCCCCGAGGGATTTTAAGTCCCTTGCGTCTACCATTTCGCCACGTCCGCACTGCGGATACTTGCAGCGGCTCCGCCAAGCCTGCTTTGCGCAAGGTCTTTGGCGCAAACCACAAGTCCGCCGCTTAACTTTTAGAGCATGAGCTGGAAAAGTGGAAACCCTCGCCAAAGCGCCGGCGCTTCATTCGCCGGGCTTCTTGGCGCCTTCCGATAATTCCTGCTTCTTGGCCCGCGACAGCTCTTGCTTCTTCTTGGCCGGGACTGCGGCGGCCGCCGGGCGCACAGTGGCCCAGGGATCGTTGGTGGTGGTCGGATCGGGGATTTTCTTGGTCGCCGACCGGTAGGCCTGGTCGATCGCCTTGTCGTGCTCGATCTCCTCCGGCGTCTTGTGCTTGTCGTTCTGCAGCGAAAATTGCGGCATCGGCAACTGGGCGGCGGCGCTGCCGGTCAGCACCAGGCTGACCGCGGCCGCAGCGAGCATTGCGCGCAGCATGTGTCGGCTCTTATCCATCGCATTCACCGTATGTCTTCGTCCCGATATCTTCCACTATGGCCCGCGCCCCACCCTTTCGCTTGGCCCGGCCTGAGTGTCTGAATCGCTGCTCCTTAAGGACCCGATTTCGAGAGGACCTAATCCTTGAAGATGTGGCCCCACAATTTGTCCCAGTCGGTGCCGGAAATGTCGGTCACGCGGCCGTCGGTCTCGAAGAATTTGTTGGGCACTTGAAACATGGCAAGCATAAGTCCGCCTTCCGGCGTCCAGGCGACATGGCGGCTGCCGGCTTCGCGCCAGACGAATTCGCCGGGGCCGACGGAAAAGCCCTTGGCGGGGCCTTCCTTGTCGACAAGCTTGCCTTCGAGCACATAGGTCTGCTCGATCTTGACGTGCTCGTGGTCGGGCAGCGTCGCGCCGGGAGCAAAGCGCATCAGCGCGGTGACAACTCCGCTGTCTTTGTCGAACAACAGGCCTTTGACTTCGCAGCCGGCGAAGCGGGTCTTTTTCCATTCCATCTCGGCCGGGCGCACGATGTGGGAATGGGTGTCCGGGGTGTCGTGCTTCGGTTTTGGCGTGACGGCGTCCATCGGGGTCCTCCTGGCGGTCTTTGATCCTGCGCGCTGCTTCTGGCCCCAGCATAGCCGATCGCGGCCGCAAGCTCTACAAGCCGGCTTCGCGGATCGGCGGCTGGAAGGCGAGCCCGGTGTCCCAGGGGAAGTAGATCCAGGTGTCCTGCGACACTTCGGTAATGAAGGTGTCGACCAGTGGCCGGCCCAGCGGCTTGGCATAGACGGTGGCGAAATGCGCCCGCGGGATCAGCGCCCGCACGACTTTGGCCGTCTTGCCGGTGTCGACCAGGTCGTCGACGATCAGCACGCCGGCACCCTCGCCACCGGCCGTGGCAACGACGCTTGCGGCGACGTCTTTGAGCACCCGCAGTTCACCCTGCCGGGTTCCGTTGTAGCTCGAGACGCAGACGGTTTCGATCAGCCGGATGCCGAGCTCGCGCGACACGATCGCCGCCGGCACCAGCCCGCCACGGGTTATGCACACGATCGCCGTGAACGGTCCGGCGTCGCTCAAGCGCCACGCGAGCGCGCGGGAGTCGCGGTGGAATTGGTCCCAGGAGACCGGAAAGGCTTTTGCCGGTTGCGGCGAGTGGTCGGGTTCGGTCAGTGCCATCCCGCCAGATTATATCAAGGAATCTCGTAAACAACCGTCTCGTCGGCCATGCCGCGCAACGCCGCCCGCTGCTCGGCCGGGTGCAGATCCAAATCCTCGATGATCCGCGCGGTGCGCGGATTGTCGATCACCGGCTTGGTCACGAAGATGGCGCGCGAGGACGCCAGACCCTGCACGCGCGCCGCGACGTTTACCGTCTGGCCGAAATAATCCTGGCTGTTGTTGAGCGTCACCGCCAGGCATGGACCTTCGTGAATGCCGATCTTGAGCAGAAGGTCCTCGTGCTCGCGTTCGGCGTTGATGCGAGTCATGGCGTCGCGCATGCGCAACGCCGCGGCGAGCGCGCGGTCCGGCGTGGCAAACGTCGCCATCACCGCGTCGCCGATGGTCTTGACCACGGCGCCGGTCTCGCCGGCCACAATGTCGTAAAGCACGCGGAAATGCTGGCGCACCAGATCGAAGGCGACCAAGTCGCCGACGCGTTCATACAGCGCGGTCGAACCCTTCAGGTCGGTGAACAGGAAAGTCAGACTCGTGATCTTGAGCCGCTGATCGGGATCGAGCGTGTCGGTCTGGTAGATGTCGCGGAACGTCTGGTTGGTGAGAAGCCGCTTCGCGGTCAGGAACGGCCGGCGGCATTCGAGCAGGTGATGGAGCGCATCGCCGGCAATCCACAGTGTCGGCAGCACCCGGCGCTCGGTGCGGTTCTCCAGCGACAGGCGCAACGGGCCCGGCCGCAGCTCGACGCCGCCTTCCGGCGGCCGGACCTTGTTGAACACCATCGACAGCGTTTGGCGCTCGCGCGTCGGCTCGCCCTTGACGGCGATGATCTGCCGGCCGTGCGTCACCGGGTCGAACACAATGACGTAACCTTCGGGAAGCTGTACCGACAGCACCGCCTTGTCGCCGGGCGGCAGTTCGATCGAATCGATGGTGAATTCCTCGAGCTTCGCCGCCAGATCCTCGGGCAGATCGGCGCCGGAGCTCCAGAAAATCTGCCGGTAATATTCGACCTCGGGCAGCGAATCCGGATCGTGTCCGGCGATGCGCCGGGCCCGCGGGCTCACCGTGAACGTGACTTCGACCATTTCGTCGAGCGTCGGCTTGTAATCGGTGGCGCACAGCGTGCAGGCATATTCTTCGCGGTTGACGGTCTTGAGCGTAGAGCTGGCGTCGAGCACGCCGCCGCAGCCGGGGCAGATGACGTTCCAGGACAATTCGAACAGGCCGAGCCGCGCCGCGTGCAGGAAAGCGGCGACGGTGCGCTCTTCGTCAAGACCGTGCCGGCCGGCGAAAGCGAGCACGTTGATGCGGCACAAATCGCGGTCCGGCGCCTCGTTGACCGCGCGCTCAATGGCGGCGGTGCAGTCGGCATCGGCCGACTGCCGCAACACACCGAAGAGGGCTTCAGATTCGCTCACCGCCGGAAAACCCCGCTCACGCGACCGCGCCTTGGAAAAGTGGGGAGCGGCGCTCAGTCAAACAAGACGAGCGCCGCTCACAGCGAATTGATCCACGCCACCACTTGCGCGCGGGCGGCCAAGGGCGTGGTCAAATGACCGGCGAAGACTTCGATATATTTGCTTCTCGGATTTTTGGCGGCTGCGTCAAAGGCGTAGCTTGGCCCGCGCCGGTCGATTGGGTCGAGCTTGCCGACCACCCAGAGAAGCGGCAGGGGATGCGGCGACGCGCCGATGGCGGCCGCATTTTTTGGAATGACGGCCGGGCCATCGGGATCGAACCAGCTCAGATAGACAGTGGGCGTGGCGTGCGCGATCAGCGGAATGCCTTGCGCCATGTCGGGAAAAGTCTGCACCACGCCCCCCTTGCCTTCGGCAACCAGTTTTTTGGCGCGCGCCACCGCGCCGGCGACAAAGCCGCGCATCTCGCCGACTTCGGGCAAATGTCCGGGCGAGAGCGCCACCACGCCGGCAAGGTCGGCGAGATTCGGGCGCCGCGCGGCATAGCCGATCGCCGCATTGGCGCCGAGCGAATGACCGATAATGACGATTCGCCGCGCGCCCTTTTCTTTCAGCCCGGCAATAGCGGCGTCGATCTCCGCGATCGCCTGGTCGTAGGTGGCGGCATAACGGCGGTGGAACGACCACGGCATTTCCGGCGTCGCAGTCAGCGCGCCTTCGTCGCGCAGCGCGCTCAAAATGCCGCCATTGAACGCTCCCGCCCAGGCGCCTTTGCCATGCAGGTAGACGACCCCGAAATCCCGCAACCGTCCGTCCGCCGCAGCGGCGCCGATGGCCGGCGGCAAACAGGCCGCAACGACCGCGCACAGCATGAAAAACACGCGTGCGAAGGCCGATGCGGTGCCGTGGCGCCTGGTCCTGGTCATGCCGCCGTCAGTTGCAATGAGAACCGAATCACGTCGGCGATTGCGCGCCGCACGTCAGGCTTTGGCAAGCTCGGCCTTCACGCGCACCAGCATCGCTTCGACCGCGGCTTTGACGGCGGCGAGTTTTTGCGTATCGCGCGAACGCACCACGACGTTGGTGTTGGCTTTGCCGTTTTCATCCTGAAACGGATAGGAGCCGATGATCACGTCGGGATTGGCCTTGGCGATCACGCCGAGCTCGGTGCCGATATCGCCCTCTCGGCAGTCGGCGCGCACCGTTTCCGAGAGCATGCGAACGCCGGTCTTCAGCGAAGGCGTGACATAGTCCAGCATCGACTGCATCACGCTCGGGATTCCCGCCATGACGATGACATTGCCGATGCGGAAACCTGGCGCACCCGAGACTTTGTTCAATACCAATTCGCCGCCGACCGGAACGCGGGTCATACGCATGCGCGCTTCGTTCATCGTGCCGCCGGTCGCGGCGGCGCGCGCCCGCATGATCTCGACCGCGTGCGGATGGTATTCAACCGCGACGCCGAATGCCTTGGCAACGCAGTCGGCTGTGATGTCATCGTGGGTCGGACCGATGCCGCCGGTGGTAAACACGTAAGTGTAACGGGAGCGCAGTGCATTGAGAGCCGCGACGATCTCCGGCTCTTCGTCGGGGACGACACGCACTTCCTTGAGATCGATGCCGATATTGGTGAGGTATTCGGCGATATAACCGATATTCTTGTCCTTGGTCCGGCCGGATAGAATCTCGTCGCCGATCACGAGGACCGCGGCGGTAACGATCCCGGCACCGGTCTTGCCCGCCCCGTCGGCCACGCTTTCGGACATTCTCGCTCGCTCCCCGTGCTCCGCCTGCTCCACCGCTCTAGTGGAGTGGATTTGACATTCGCTACCCACCCAGCCGCTAACCGGTGTAGCGAATGTCAAATCCAAAGCTCCACTAGGACTGACACTTGCTAGTGGTCCTTTGATTCTAACATTCGCATGATAGCCTGCGGAACCGGGATGCGAATGTTAGAATCGGACCACTAGCCCGCCGGAGGGGACGGCTCAAGCCACCGCAGGCCGGAAGATGGGAGGATCAGGATCGCGTCGGGGCGACGGTGGCGGCGAGGATATCGTTGCGCTTTTGCAAATATTCGTCGCGATCGATATCGCCGCGAGCGTAGCGTTTGGCGAGCAATTCGAGACCCGTCGGATCGCGGGCGGCTTGCTGCATCGCAGCGAGATTGCGCATGCGCTTTCGCCACTTGTGCTGCACGTACCAGGCGGTACAGGCGACCACAATTCCAACGATCAGGATCGGCTCAAGCATGGCTACAGGCTCCCCGCCGCAATAACACGGCATACAAATTCAGGTTCCATCTCAGGCTCCATGGGCGGCGCGATGATGGTCAAAGCGCCCAAAACGTGGGCAATGATATCACGCCGGGCGGAAACCAGACCACCGCCTCGCGCGTTCGAATTGGCGCGAAGCTTGCTACAAATAGCGGTGCCGCAAACCTTTACGGTGGAAGCCGGGCCGGGGGCAATATGTTCGATGAAATGCGAGGCAGCGGAGATGCCGTTCGACCGGCCTATGCCGAGCTGTCGGAATGGCTCACCGAAGTCAAACCGGACGTGCTGGATTTCCGCCGCCGCGAGGCGGAGCTTCTGTTCCGGCGCATCGGCATCACCTTTGCCGTCTATGGCGATCCGGAGGCCCAGGAACGCCTCATTCCCTTCGACGTCATCCCGCGCATCATTTCCGCCCAGGAATGGGAGCTCTTAAAGCGCGGGCTCGAACAGCGCGTCAAAGCCATCAACGCTTACATCAAAGACGTCTATGGCCGCCGCGAAATCCTCAAAGCCGGCATCGTTCCCGAAGATCTGGTGTTTCAAAATCCGGTATTCCGCCCCGAGATGAACGGACAAAAGGTCCCGCACGACATTTATGTGCACATCGCCGGCATCGACATCGTGCGGATCGACGCCGACACCTTTTACGTTCTCGAGGACAATGCGCGTACGCCGTCCGGCGTGTCTTATATGCTCGAGAACCGCGAGATCATGCTGCGGCTGTTTCCGGAGTTGTTCTCGCGCTATCACGTCGCTCCGGTCGAGAATTATCCCGACGAACTTCTGGAAACGCTCAAGTCGGTGGCGCCGCCCTCGGCCACATCCGACCCCACCGTCGTGCTGCTGACGCCGGGCGTTCACAATTCCGCCTATTACGAGCATTCCTTCCTGGCCGACAAGCTCGGCATTGAATTGGTCGAAGGCCGCGACCTCGTCGTCAAGAACGACGTCGTCTCCATGCGCACGACGGAAGGCCTCAAGCGCGTCGACGTCATCTATCGCCGTATCGACGACGATTTCCTCGATCCGCTGGTATTCCGGCCGGACAGCGCACTCGGCGTGCCCGGACTGATCTCAGCCTATCAGGCCGGCAGCGTCACGCTGGCTAATGCCGTAGGCACCGGCATCGCCGACGACAAGGCGGTCTACAGCTATATGCCGGAGATCGTGAGATTCTTCCTCGGCGAGGAGCCGATCTTGAAAAACGTGCCGACGTGGCGCTGCCGCGAAGAAGAGCATCTCAGCTATGTCCTCGACAACATCGAAGAGCTGGTGGTGAAGGAAGTTCACGGCTCCGGCGGTTACGGCATGCTGATCGGGCCGAAAGCGGACAAAGCGAGCCTCGCCGCGTTCCGCGCCAAGCTCAAATCCAATCCGAGAAATTTCATCGGGCAACCCACCCTCGCCTTGTCGACCTGCCCGACCTGCGTCGAGGAGGGCATCGCGCCGCGCCACGTCGACTTGCGCCCGTTCGTGCTCTCCGGCCGCACCCGTATCCGCATCGTGCCGGGCGGATTGACCCGCGTCGCGCTGAAGAAGGGCTCGCTCGTGGTCAATTCGAGCCAAGGCGGCGGCACCAAGGATACCTGGGTGCTTGATGCATGACAGACCGAGCGCTTAAGAGCTGAGACACGCCATGCTTTCGCGTACCGCCGACAACCTGTACTGGCTCGCCCGCTATGTCGAGCGGGCGGAATATATCGCCCGCATTCTCGACACCACGCTGCGGCTCACCGCGCTGCCGCTCGCCTATGTCGGCAGCACCAACGAATGGGAATCGGCGGTCGCCACGGCCGGCTGCGCCAGCGCGTTTTTCGAGACTTACGACGAGGCCAACGAAGAAACCGTCATCGAATTCCTCGCCTTCTCCACCGCGAATCCATCGTCGATCCGCAACTGCTTCGAAAGCGCGCGTTTGAACGCGCGCGCGGTGCGCACTGCACTGACCATCGAGATGTGGGATGCCATCAACAGCGCCTGGCTCGAGCTCAGAAGATGGGGTAACGGTCCGAGCTCGCGCGAGGAATTTGCGCGCTTTTTGCGCTGGGTGCTGGAATCGTCGTTGCGCTTCGACGGCTCGGCCTATCGGACCATGCTGCGCAACGACGCCTACTGGTTCTCGCGGCTCGGTGTCTTTATCGAGCGCGCCGACAACACGGCGCGCATTCTCGACGTGAAATATCATTTGCTGCTGCCGGCCGAGGAGAGGGTCGGCGGGCCGCTCGATTACTTTCAATGGTCCTCTATCCTGCGCACGGTCTCGGCGCTCACCGCCTATCACTGGGTCTATCGCGAAAACGTCAAGCCTTGGCTGGTGGCCGACCTGCTCATCCTCAAGGACGAAATGCCGCGCTCGCTGGCCAGTTGTTATGAGAACCTGGTGCAGAATCTCGATCGTATCGCCGGTGCATATGGCCGCCAGGGGCCGGCGCAGCGCCAGGCCCGCGCCGTGCGCGGCCGGCTGGAGAACTCGAAAATCGAGGGCATCTTCCAGAACGGCCTGCACGAATTCATCGACGAGTTCGTCGAGGACAATAACCGGCTGGGAACCGCGGTCACGCAGCAGTACTTGCTGTGAACGGGGACCGATAGCCGGCAATCGGTAATTGGAAAAGCAAGGCGACATTGTATCTTATGTCGTCTATCTTCCGATTGCCGATGACTGACTTCTGATCCACATGCGCATCCATATCGCCCACCGTAATATCTACCACTACGATCCTCCGGCGACGGGCGTGATCCAAGTGCTGCGGCTCACCCCGCGAAATTATGAAGGCCAGTATGTTGCCAACTGGCGGATTGACGTATCGGCCGATGCAAGGCTTGCGGCGCATGAGGATGCCTTCGGCAATATCACCCACACCTTCTCCGCCGATGGACCCTTTGCGGAGCTTGTGGTCGAAATCGACGGCGAGGTCGAAACGCACAACACCAACGGCATCGTCCGCGGCACGGTCGAACGTTTCGGACCGAGTCTGTTCCTGCGCGACACCGCCTTGACGCAGGCCGATCCGGCGATCCGCGGCTTTGCGCACAGCACTGCCGGGGCGAAGGATGCTGGCGTACTGGCGCAGCTTCACGCCCTGCTCGACCGCCTCCACGACGAAATGGACCACGAGGCCGATGACGCTCCGGGCGCGGCCAACGCCGCGGAGGCGTTTGCCCGCAAAGGCGGGCCGTCGCGGGACTTGAGTCACATTTTCATTTCGGCGGCACACGCACTTGATATCCCGGCGCGCTATGTCGGCGGCTATTATCGCAACGGCGACGGCGTCATCGCGCAGCCGGCGGCCCATGCCTGGGTCGAGGCCTCGGTGCCCGATCTCGGCTGGGTTGCCTTTGATCCGGCGAACGGCTTCTGCCCGACCGAAGGCCATGTGCGCGTTGCCGTCGGGCTGGACGCGCTCGGCGCGGCCCCAGTGCGCGGCATGCGATATGGCGCCGGCGCGGAGACGCTCGCGGTGGCGATCAAAGTCGGCCAATAAGGGTTCGGTCCGCCTACGCCGCCGGACCGGGATGTTGTATACCGCGCAGCGGGGAGCTTTGAGTCGATGACCTATTGCTGCGGCATATTGGTGCGCGAAGGGCTGGTGATGTTCGCCGATACGCGGACCAATGCCGGCGTCGACAACATTTCGACCTTCCGCAAGCTGCATGTCTTCAAGGACCCCAAGAAGCGGGTGATGGCGATCGCGTCGGCGGGCAATCTTTCGATCAGCCAATCGGTGGTCAGCATCCTCAACGAGGGCTACGAGAATCCGGAGACCGGCGAGCACGAAACGCTGATGAACTCGCCGACCATGTTCCAGGCCGCGCAGCGCGTCGGCCATGTCATCCGCATGATCCATTCCACCGAAGGCAAAGCGCTCGAAGCCTCCGACGTCAGCTTCGACGTCTCGTTCCTGTTCGGCGGGCAGATCATGGGCGAGCGCATGCGGCTGTTCATGATCTATTCGGCCGGCAACTTCATCGAATGCACCACCGACACGCCTTATCTGCAGATCGGCGAACACAAATACGGCAAGCCCGTGCTCGATCGCGCCATCACCTATGAAATGGACATTTACGACGGGCTGAAGGTCGGCCTGGTTTCGATCGATTCGACCATGCGGTCCAATCTGTCGGTCGGCCTGCCGATCGACGTCTTGGTCTTGCGGCGCGATACCTGCGACCCGGAACTCATTTACCGCATCGAGCCCGGAGAGCCGTATTTTACGGACTTGCGCGAGCGCTGGTCCTCGGCGCTGCGTGCGGCCCATATCGGCATTCCGCGGCCGCCTTATCTCAACAAGCGCGCCTGAGCGCGAGCTTGGCGGGCCGGCCGTCGTTTACGCCTCGTTAACGACGGCGGCTGGAAGCGCGCACGATACAGCTTGCGCGCGCGTCTGCGGTCACATTGCAAGCCATTGGAAAGCTTTGCTCTCTAAGTTCCCTCCCGAGCCAGTGACGCAAAGGGTGGAACGTGGTGCCTTCGGCGCGGTTGCAAATCGCCGGGGAAAGGAAAGGGTCGCGGTGGGATCAGGCGCGCCTGGTTCTCCCGCTCGGCGCTATCGTTGTCATTGCCATCGCCTGCATCGTCGTCGCGGTGGTCGCCTCCGCCCGGCGCGCCGACGAGGTTGCCTTCAGCACCCAACGCGAACTGATCAAGCAATCGATCTTCGAACACGGCCAGCACGCCTTGCACCTGGCCGAAGGCGTCACCGCCGCACCGCAGGCCGTCGCCAAGATACGCGACGGCTTCGACCCGCAATGGATCGATCAACAGGTCGGATCGTGGCTGGCGAAGTCCGATTTCGACCTGGTGGTGGTGGTCGGCGCCGACGACAATCTCGTATTCAGCCGTTTCCTCGACAGCACCTTTAGTCCCCCAGCCGATCTGGCCGTGCAATTCAAGCCGACGGTCGATCTGTTGCGCGGCCGGCTTACGGCGTTTCCCGGGCAGAGCCTGCCGCTGATCGAGGGCCAAAACCCGGCGAACCCGGGCTACAAAACCGTCCTCGTCGAAAGCTTTCTCGACCGGCCGGCCTATATCACTGCGATTGCGGTCGGCTCCGCCGCCGATTTGGCCCAGGGCAACGGCCATGCCCCGATCGTTCTTGCGGTCAAAAGCCTGGGCGACCGCTTGCTGGGCAAGATCGGCAACCATTTGCAGCTTTCCAATCTGCACATGATCGAGGACCCCGCACAGGCCGGCAACGACAGCAAGCTCGATCTCACAGATCCGCAGGGCACTCCCGTTATTCGCTTGGCGTGGCAGCCCACCCAGCCCGGCGGTGCGATCGTCGTCAGCGTCGTGCCATTTGTCGCGGTGGCCCTGGCGGGATTCGCGCTGTTTATGTGGCTCGGCATCCGTTACATGCGGCGCACCGCCGCCGACCTCGCCGCCGGTGAACGCCAGCTTCGCCACTTGGCGCTGCACGACCCGGTGTGCGGCCTGCCCAACCGCATTTATTTCGGCGAGCGGCTCGAACAGAGCATCAACAACGTGCGCGGCGGCGGCCTGTCCGCTGCGGTTTTTTACATCGACCTGGATCACTTCAAGGACGTCAACGATACGCTTGGCCACCATATCGGCGACGAACTGATCCTCAATGTCACGCAACGCCTGAGCCGCATCATGCGCGGCGACGACCTGGTGGCCCGGCTCGGCGGCGACGAATTCGCCATCATCACCACCTGCGCCTCGGATTCCTATTCGCTGCAGGCGATCGCCGGGCGCATCATCGCCGCCGTCTGCGCGCCCTACGCCATCTCCGGGCATAACATCATCATCGGCGCCTCGATCGGGATTGCCGTGATCGACCGCCGCGTCGGCGACGCCGCCGACATTCTGCGCTACGCCGACATGGCGCTCTATCGCGCCAAGAACGAGGGCCGCAACCGCGCCTGCATCTACGACGCGGCGATGGATGCCGATCTGTCCAGCCGCAAATTGCTGGAAGGCGATCTGTTGCAGGCGATCAAGACCGACGGCCTGCGCGCGGCCTATCAGCCGATCGTCAACGCCGCCGGCGATACCGTGGTCGGCGTCGAGGCGCTGGCGCGCTGGCAGCATCCGACCCATGGCGACATTCCGCCGTCGCGCTTTATTCCGATCGCCGAGCATTCGGGACTGATCATCGAGCTCGGCGAGTGGATGCTGCGGCGCGCCTGCCTCGACGGCCGCAACTGGCCGAATCTCGCCGTCTCGGTGAACGTGTCGCCGCTGCAATTCCGCCGCTCCGATTTCGTCGAAGTGGTCGAGCGCATCCTCACCGAGACCGATTTCGACGCGAGCCGCCTGGAGCTCGAGCTCACCGAGAGCACGCTTCTCGGCAACCTCGAGACCGCCGAACTGTCGATGCTCCGCCTCAAGGCGATCGGCGTGCGCTTTGCGCTCGACGACTTCGGCACCGGCTATTCGAGCCTGCTCTATCTGCGGCGCTTTCCCTTCGACAAGCTCAAGATCGACAGCAGCTTCGTGCGCGCGATCGAGAAGGCGCCCGATGCGGCGGCCATCGTGCACGCGGTGGTGTCGCTCGGCCGCGGTCTGGGCATGAAGGTCACCGCGGAGGGCGTAGAGACCGCCGAGCAGCATCTGTTCCTGCGCGCCGCCGGCGTGCATTCGATGCAGGGCTACCGCTTCGGCAAGCCCGGCCCCGCGGGCGAGATCGATGACCGGCTCGCCTCCCCCGACGCCTACCGTGTCGGCAGCCCCGACAAGGAAGTCGCGCTGGCGAGCTGACGGCTCTTCGCCGTCATGCCGCGGCCGCGCATGGCGCGGAGCCCGGAATCCATAATCACGGCAATCGGGCGTCCGGCACGGCCCTTCCCTGTCCCTGCGATCCGTGGTTATGGATTCCGGACAGCCGCGAACGCGGCTTCCGGAATGACACAGGGGAAAACGCTCATGACGGCGCGCAAGATTGCAGTGGTGACGGGGGCCGGGACCGGGGTCGGCCGGGCGGTGACGCTGGCGCTGATGAAGGAAGGTTACGCGGTGGTGCTGGCCGGCCGGCGCAAGGACATGCTGGAAGCGGTCGGCAAAGAAGGCGCGCAGACCCCCGGCGAAGCGCTGTGCGTGCAAACCGACGTCGCCGATCCGGCCTCGATCAAGGCGCTGTTTGCCAAGGTCAAGGAGACCTATGGCCGGCTCGATCTTTTGTTCAACAATGCCGGCATCGGCGCCCCGGCGATGCCGATCGAGGACATCCCGTTCGACAAATGGCAGACTGTCGTCGCCACCAATCTCACCGGCGTGTTCCTGTGCACCCAGGAAGCGATCCGGATCATGAAGGCGCAAACTCCGCGCGGCGGCCGCATCGTCAATAACGGCTCGATCTCGGCGCACACGCCGCGCCCGGGCGCGGCCCCCTACTCCGCGACCAAGCACGCCGTCAGCGGACTGACCAAGCAGACCGCGCTCGACTGCCGCGGCTATGACATCTGCTGCGGCCAGATCGACATCGGCAATGCCGCCACTCCGCTCACCGACCGCATGGTGCAGGGCGAAGGCGTGCTGCAGCCCGACGGCACCAAGAAGATCGAAGCGCGTATGGCCGCCGACGACGTCGGCCGCGCGGTGGTCTATATGGCGAGCCTGCCGCTCGACACCAACGTGTTGTTCATGACGGTGATGGCCAATCTGATGCCGTTCGTCGGGCGGGGCTAGGCGTGATCCGTCATTTCGCTTCCCTCCCCGCAATGACGCATTAACAGCGGTCATTGGCTCATGCTTTCCGAATGGCACGAGTTCTACACGCTCCTCGGCACGGCGGCGGCGGCGCTGGTGGCGTTGTTGTTCGTCGCGGTGTCGATCGCCACCGACGTGCTGACAACCGAACCGCAGAGCCAGCGTAATACCGCGACATACATGACCCCGGTCGTCTTCCATTATGCCAATATCCTGTTTCTCAGCCTGATCGTGCTTGTTCCGACGCAGACCTGGGACTCTTTCGGCATCGTCATCGCCGCGGCCTCGATTGGCAGCTTCGGCTATTCGTTCCTTGTCATGATGCGCGTGCACCGCAATTCCATCTCCGACTTTTCCGACCGCCTGGGCTACGGCGCGGTGCCGGTGCTGTGCTACGCCGCGGGCCTGGTTTCCTCCTGGCTCATTTTCGAGGAACGGCCGGCGGGGCTTAATCTTCTCGCCGCGGCGGCGCTGTCGCTTCTCGTCATCAATATTCGCAATGCGTGGGATCTGATGATTTCGCTGGCGCGGCGGGTGAAGCCGCGCTGAACGCCGAGGCTGCATTCACACACCCGCCTCACCCCTGCCTCATCATCACGAAGCCGCGCGCACCGTCACTTTCGCTCCGGCTTTGACCTTCGCCAGCGTCTTCACGTCGCCTAGCGCCTTCGCCCAGATATTGCACGGACTGGCGAGCCGGGTTTCGTCGCGCTGCGAAATCGGCGTGCGGCCGAAACCGATGGCGATGGCGTGGCCGTCCGGCCAATAGGCGATCTCGCCGGGCGTGACCACCGCGCGCGCATCCTTCTCGCGCGCGACGGCAACCGGAATCTCGAAATACACTTCCTCGCCCCAAGTCAGCGCCGACGCGGTGAACGGCAGCGCCCGCTCGATCGCTTTGGCGGTCGGCGTGTCGAGCGTTTCAGCGCCGAGCGTCAGCGAGCCGAAGTCGAAGCGTATATGCATTGTCTCCTCCTTGAACGTTTCCAGCTTGGGGTAGCGCCCCATCCTGCCCCGCGAAGGCGGGGAAAAGGGACCATCCTGCGAAGCAGGATGGTGGAAGGAGCGCGGGTCTCAACGCTACGCAAGATTCGTTGTTGCACGTGATGTCCGAACTCCTTCTGCAACGGTAACGAAACTCTATCTCTCGCGATCCCCCTCCATCCCTCCCCGCGATAGCGGGAAGGGGGGACCGCGCGAAGCGCGGTGGGCGGGGCGCGGGCATCGACGATTCTCTTGCGACGAAAGAGAAACGTCGAGTCAGACGCCCCCTCCACCGCCCTTCGGGCGGTCCCCCTCCCCCACTTTCGTGGGGCGGACGCAAACGATCTCGTTCTCGCGATGCGCCTTCGCATCCGAGCCATGTCCACGCCACGGTAAGAAAGCCCTTCCATTCTCCTCCCTTCAAAAAGAAGGGAGGCGGGCGCCGCTCGGCGCGCCTTCCGGGATCCGCCCCCGCTGCAGTAGGACTAAAGCCTGCTGCGAGTTCGGCGAGCGCCAGCGCTTTCCCCCGCACAGCGCGGGATCAAAGCGGCGGCGCCCTCGCCTTACGGCGCCCACCGCGGTCATGCGCCGAGAGTTTGACCTCTCGACTCGGCCTCGGGCCGCGCTTCCTGGAAACACCGGGTGCAAACGGGAGGACCCTCCCCGGCGCCAGTGCAGCGAGCACCTCGCACTCCGATCACGCGCCGGAGGGTTCGATGCCCAAGGCCGCCCGGACTGCAGTGTAT
>DATAWA010000047.1:0-4823 GCA_036267435.1 Xanthobacteraceae bacterium
TCTGCCGGCGTTCTTCATTGCCGGGGTGCTGTGCATCGGCGCGGCGAGCGCGGCGATCGGCGCCGGCCTTATCCGCACCGAATATTCGACCTATCTGCCGGCGTTCTTCGTCGCCGGGTTGCTTTGCCTCGCCGCGGCGCTGCTGGCGATCTCGGTGCGCAAATCCACCCCGCATTTTGCCGTGGCAGCGCCGGCGCCGGCCGCAGGGTGACGCTCCCAAGCGGGGGTTGATTTCCCGTCCCCGGTGCGCAAATATTGGCGCATCAGAGCCTTGCCGTGGCCAAAGCCGAAACCAACCGGAACAAGGTTGTCGCGAGGCTGAAACGGGACGGCTGGATTGAGCGCCACGGTGGCGATCACGACGTCTACAAGCATCCGGCAAAATCAGGTCGGATCGTCATTCCGCGTCATCGTGAACTGTCGCCGGGAGTCGCTCGTGCCATCGCGCGTCAGGCGGGTTGGCAATGAAGGAGAAATTCATGGCACGGTATGTCGCTATCGTTGACGGCAAACCCGGCGCCTTCGGCGTGGTGATCCCGGATTTTCCCGGATGTACCTCAGGCGGTCCTACCGTTGACGGGGCTCTACGCAATGCGGTTGAAGCCATCACGCTGTGGGTTGAGGACGCACGAGCTGACGGCGAAAAAATCCCAAAACCGCGTACTGCGGAAAAATTGCGTGCCGATTCCGATGTGAAGGAGGCGTTGGCGCAGGGCGGCATTCTCGCCTATGTGCCGCTTGTTCTCGACGCCGGCCGGCCGGTCAAAGCCAATCTCTCGCTCGATGCCGGATTGCTCAATGCGATCGACGAAGCTGCCGAGCGCCGGGGTCTCGCCCGTTCCGCCTTTCTCGCCAGTGCAGCACGCGAAAAGATCGAGAGCGAAGGCTGACTTTAGCCCTCCGTTGCGATCGACGGCGCATCCGGCTCTTGCAGCCGCTCCAAGCATTCATTCGAGCGACAGATCATTTCCGTTTCGCCTCGATCTTGTCCCAGATCAGCGCCGCGATGTCGGCGCCGCCGAAATTCTTCACCGAGCGGATGCCGGTCGGCGAGGTGACGTTGATCTCGGTGAGGTAGTCGCCGATCACGTCGATGCCGACAAACAGAAGTCCGCGCTCACGCAGCGCCGGGCCGAGCCGCGCGCAAATCTCGCGCTCGCGTTTGGTCAGGTCGGTCGCCTTGGGCACGCCGCCGCGCACCATGTTGGAGCGCAGATCGTCCGGCGCCGGGATGCGGTTGACCGCGCCGGCGAACTCGCCGTCGACCAAAATGATGCGCTTGTCGCCCTCTTTCACCGCCGGCAGATATTGCTGCACCACCCAGGGCTCGCGGAAGGTCACGGCGAACAGATCGTAGAGCGAGCCGAAATTGAGGTCCTCCCGCGTCAGCCGGAACACCGCTTCGCCGCCTTTGCCATAGAGCGGCTTCATCACGATGTCGCCATGCTCGGCGCGAAACGCTTTGATCGCATCGAGATCGCGCGTGATCAAAGTCGGCGGCATCAAGTCGGGAAATTCGGTGACGAAGACCTTCTCCGGGGCATTGCGCACATGCGCCGGGTCGTTGACCACCAGCGTCTTCGGCTGGATGCGCTCGAGCATATGCGTCGAGGTGATGTAGGCGAGATCGAACGGCGGATCCTGCCGCAACAGCACGACGTCGAAGGCATCGAGCGGGACGGAGCGGGCCTCGCCAAGCGTGAAATGGTCGCCGGCCCGGTCGCGCACGGACAAAGCCTGCACGCGGGCCGAGAGCTTGCCGTCACGCAGCGCCAGCCGGTCCGGCGTGTAATAGGACAGCGCATAGCCCCGCGCTTGCGCTTCGAGCAGCAGCGCGAACGTGGAATCGCCACGAATATTGATCCGCTCGATCGGATCCATTTGGACGGCGACGTTCAGGGTCATGGCGCGTTCAGGGTCATGGGGGGCTGTCTACGCAAATTCAGGTTGGGCGGTTATGCTTTAGCGGCTGGCGTCGAAGGCATTGGCAATATGGCGCGGGATTTTGCCCGGTGCCACCAGGATGACATCGAAACGGATTTCGGCATTGACGTCGCCGGGATGCTGCGCCAGCCAGAACTGCGCGGCGTCAACGATGCGGCGCTTGCCGCGTTCGCTGACCGCGGCCGCCGCCTCGTCGATGGTGTCGCGCGCCTTGACCTCGACGAAGACGAGCGCGCGGCCGCGCCGGGCGACGATGTCGATCTCGCCGAACGGCGTCCGATAGCGCCGCGCCACGATGCGATAGGCCTTGGCAAGGAGGAAAAATCCCGCGCGGCTTTCCGCCGAAACGCCGAGCCGGAACGCGGCCACGCGCTCCGGGCGCGGCGCCGGCTTGGTGGGTTTTAGCGGTTCAGCGCGGCGCGGCATGCTTTGCCTTCTTGTCGGCTTGCGTCAGCGCTAGCGCCTGCTGGTAGAGCTGCCGGCGCGGCAGTCCGGTGGCATCGGCCACTTCGCCGACGGCATCTTTCAGCGACACGCGCGCCAGTGCCTGGCGTAACAGCATCTCGGCTTCGGCGGCGCTGGCGGCCTGCACTTCGCCAGGCGGTGCGATGACCAGGACGATTTCGCCGCGCGGCGTGTCCTGCGCATAAGTCTCGGCCAGGCGCGCAAGGTCGCCGCGGCGAATTTCTTCATGCAGCTTGGTGAGCTCGCGGCACAGCGCCGCCTCGCGCTCCGCCCCGAGTCCGGCCGCCAGATCGGCCAAAGTCGCGCCGAGCCGGGGTCCTGACTCGAAGAGCACCAGCGTTGCCGGCACACGGGCAAGCTCGGCGATGCGGGCGCGCCGTGCCGCCTGCTTGGGCGGCAGGAAGCCTGCGAACAAGAACCGGTCGGTCGGTAGGCCGGCAACCGCAAGCGCCGTGAGCACGGCCGAGGCGCCCGGCAGCGCGGTGACCGCATGGCCGGCATCGCGCGCGGCGCGCACGAGCTTGTAGCCGGGATCGGAAATCAGCGGCGTGCCGGCGTCCGAGACGAGCGCGAGCGCGCCGCCCTCGGCGAGCCGCCGCAGCAACAGCGGTCGCGCCTTGGCCGCGTTGTGCTCGTGGTAGGGCGTGAGCGGCGTCGCGATGCCGTAACGCTCCAAAAGCTTATGAGTGACCCGGGTGTCCTCGCAGGCAATCGCGTCGGCCCCGGCCAGCGCTTGCAGCGCGCGTAGCGTGATGTCGCCGAGATTGCCGATCGGGGTGGCAACGACATGCAGCCCGGGGGCAAGCGGCGCGACCGCGAAAACCGTGCCGTCGAGCGCATAGCTTTTTGGACGGGCATCCTTTTTGGGCGGGGACTTTGGCGCGGCGTCGCTCATCGCCGGCACTCTAGCGCGGGCCGCTTGTGGCGTCATGCCGCGGCAAATTCCCTATCCTTTTCATTTAGTTAACCATTCGCCGCCATTATGTCTGATTGGCGTAGCATCGACGTCCGGGGCGTCGTTGGGGGAGATCCGCCGTGTCCGCGTATCTGCAGTTTCGGGGAACGGCGATGAAGCCAACGCGGCGCCGTTCGATCACGGGCTTGCTTGCCACCGCCGGCGCGCTGTTGACCGGCTGCTCCGGCAATTCGCAGAACTTTTCCTCGACGCCGGGGCCGCAAAGCACGCAGGCCGCGCCGGGCGCGACCATCGGTGCCGGTCAGGTGAAGGCGGGTCTGATCCTGCCCTTGTCGGCGCCGGGTAATGCCGGCGTCGCCGGACAGTCGATGCGCAACGCCGCGGACATGGCGATCGCCGAATTCCAAAGTCCCAACATCCAGCTCCTGGTCAAAGATGACGGCGGGACGGCGGAGGCGGCGCGAATTGCTGCGCAGCAATCGCTCGACGAAGGTGCACATATCATCCTCGGACCGCTGTTTTCCCAGTCGGTCGGTTTCGTCGCCCAGGTGGCGCGGCCGCGAAACGTGCCCGTGATCGCCTTTTCCACCGACGCCAATGTCGCTTCGAATGGCGTCTATCTGTTGAGTTTCCTGCCCGAGTCCGACGTCGACCGCATCGTGCAATATGCCGCCTCGACGGGGAAACACTCCTATGCGGCGCTGATCCCCGACAATCCCTACGGCACGGTGGTCGAGGCGGCCTTCAAGCAAGCCATCGCGCGGCGCAGCGGCAGCCAGATCGTGGCGCTGGAGCGCTACCCGCATGACAAGGCCGCCATGGCGACACCGATCCGCAATATTGCGCTGGGCTCGACCCGCGCCGATGCCCTGTTTATTCCCGACGGCGGCGATACCGTGCCGGACGTCGTTGCCGGGCTCATCGCCGACGGCGTCAATCTGCGGCGTCTGCAGCTTCTCGGCACCGGCCTGTGGGACGATCCGCGCATCTTTGCCACGGCGGCACTGGCCGGCGGCTGGTACGCGGCGCCGGATGGCACCGGCTATCGCAATTTCGCGACCCGCTATCGGGCCCGCTACAATCAGGACCCGGTGCGCACGGCGACGCTGTCTTACGATGCCGTCGCCTTGATCGCTGCGCTGGTAAAAACCCAAGGGCCGCAGGCCTTTACGCCGCAAATCCTGACCAACCCATCGGGCTTTTCCGGCATCGACGGGCTATTCCGCTTCAGGCCGGACGGCACCAACGAACGCGGGCTGGCGGTGTTGAAGGTCGCCGCCGCCGGACCCCAAGTTATCTCTCCCGCTCCGCGCAGTTTTGCCGGCGCAGCGGCCGGATAATAATAAGCAAGCTTACGAATTATCCGGGCTGGAATCGCCCGTAAATCGCTCGGCTAAGCCGCGAGATCGGCCACCACCGCGTCGAGGATCGGGAAGCCCGGCAGGGTCACGCGCAGCCGCCCTTGCGGGGTCTCTTCCACCAGCCCGTGTTCCTTGAG
>DATAWA010000048.1:0-13952 GCA_036267435.1 Xanthobacteraceae bacterium
GGCGTATCAAGCATGAAAAACCGGTGCCGGCTCGGTATCGTCGGGCAGGGGAAAGCCGTCGACTTTCGCTGCGTGGATCAAGATGAGCCGCAGATTGAATTTAACGCCGGCTTGCCAGGAGGGATCAAGCGCAATGCCGAGCGCTTGCGCGCCGGCCGCGACCAGCCCGTCGAGGGCCCCCGCGTCCGCCGCGGCGAGCGGCGCCGATTTCGGCCGTTTCGGCTTGGCGCCGGCTTTGGCAGTCTTTTTGGCAATGGTCGTGTTGGCAGCGGACTTGCGGGCAGCCTTGCGGTTCGGCTTGGCTTTGATCTTGCCTGCTGCTTTGCGCTTCACGACAGGCTCCGCGGCAGGAATTCCTCGGCGAAGTGGCAAGCGACATGACGATCGCCGAATTGGCGCAGCGCCGGCATGGTGGTCTGACACGCCTCGGTGCCGCGCGGGCAGCGGCCGTAGAAGCGGCAGACATGCGGATCGGGATCGATCGGGCTGCGCGGTTCGCCACTCAGGCGCACTCGCTCGCCGCCGCCGTCGTCAAGCCGCGGCACCGCGTCGACCAGCGCCCGGGTATAGGGGTGCAACGGGTGCTCGAACACCTCGCGGGCGGGACCTGATTCGACGACCTTGCCGAGATACATCACCAGCACACGATCGCATAACAGCCGGACCACGGAAAGATCATGGGAGACGAACAGGTAACTCATCCCGGTCTGTTCTTTCAGCCGCTGCAACAGCTGGAGAATAACGACCTGCACGGAAACGTCGAGCGCCGCGGTCGGCTCGTCGAGCACCAACAGGTCGGGCTCGACCGCCATGGCGCGGGCGATGCCGACGCGGGCGCGCTGGCCGCCCGAGAGCTGATGCGGAAATCGCTGCAAAAGCTGCAGCGGCAGCCCGCATTGGCTCGCCACCGTCTCGACGCGCTCTTTGAGGGCTGTGCCGCGCAGGTGCCGCAGCCGCCGCAGCGGATCGGCGATGGCGGCGAACGCGGTAAAGCGCGGATTGACGCTTTCGCCGGCGTCCTGGAAGACCATCTGGATACGGGCGCGGTCGCGATCGCGCGCGAACACCCGCGACGGTTTGAGCGCCAATTCCCGCGTGCCGAGTTTGATGCTGCCTTGGCTCACATCGATGAGCCGGGTCAGCGCCCGCACCAAAGTCGACTTGCCGCAGCCGGATTCGCCGACCAGGCCGACGGTCTCGCCCTTGGCGATCGCAAAGCTCACATCATCGACGGCGTGGACTTTGGGGACGTTTTCCGGGCCGCCCGACAGACGCCGCTTAAAACGCGTCCACGGTCCGGCCTTGCCGGCAGCCGGATAAAGCTTGAAGACGTCGGCAACGTCGAGGAGCGCGGTCATGCGGCACTCACGGCTGGCGGATAGGCGTCGACTTGCGCCCGCTCGGACATGGGATTCCAGCACGCCACAAAATGCGCCGCGCCGGGCGCCGCCTGCGGCAGCGGCTGCGAGCAGGCCGCGAGCTTGCGCGGGCAACGCTCCGAGTAGCGGCATGGCGGCAGGTCGGTCCGGCGCAAATCGGGCAGCGAGCCGGGGATGGAGGCGAGCGCATCGAGGCTTTGCGCCGCGTCCGGCGTCGCGGCAATCAACTCCGCGGTGTAGGGGTGACGCGGATTGGCAAACAGCTCTTTGGTCGGCGCATTCTCGACCACATGGCCGGCATGCATCACCACGATGCGCGCCGAGCGCTGGCCGGCCAGCGCCAGATCGTGGGTGATGAAAATCGTCGCCATGCCCAGATCTTTGGCAAGATCGCCGATCAGATCCATGATTACCGCCTGGGTGGTGACGTCGAGTCCGGTGGTCGGCTCGTCGGCGATCAACAGCGACGGCTTGGCGGCAAGCGCGATCGCGATCATGACGCGCTGGCACATGCCGCCGGACATTTCGAACGGATAGGCATTGGCGCGGCGCGCCGGATCGGTGATGCCAACGGCGCGCAGCATTTCGACGGCGTGCGCCGGCGCTGCGCGGCGCGATACGCCGCCATGGCGGATCAACACGTCGGCGATCTGGCGGCCGACTGTGCGGATCGGATTGAGCGCGGTGCGCGGGTTCTGAAAGATCATCGCGATCTTGCGGCCGCGGACTTCGGCAAGCTGTTTCGGCGTCGCCGACAACAGGTCGATATCGCCGAGCATGGCGCGGCCGGCGGTGACGCGGCCGGCCGGATCGAGAATGCCCATCACCGCGTAGGCGGTGACCGACTTGCCGGAGCCGGATTCGCCGACGAGCGCAATGGTCTCGCCCCGCGCGACGCTAAAACCGACATTGTCGAGCGCTTGCACAACGCCGGAGCGGGTGCGGAACTGGACGCTTAAGCCCTCGACCGAAAGCGCGGCAGTCGCGGTCATGGACGTCGCCTCATGTTCGTCTCCTCGGATCGACCATATCGCGCAAGCCGTCGCCGAGAAGGTTGAAGCAGAAAACCGCCACCATCAGCGCGGCGCCGGGAAAGAACGCGTTCCACCACTCGCCGGAAACGATGAATTGTGCGCCTTCGGCGACCATGATGCCCCATTCCGGCGTCGGCGGCCGCACGCCGAGCCCGATGAAGGACAGGCCCGCGGCATTGAGGATGGCGTAACCCATGGTCAGCGACATCTGCACGACCAGGATCGGGAATACATTGGGCAGGATCTGGAAGGCGACGATACGCCAATCGGAATTGCCCGACAGCCGTGCCGCTTCGACGAAGCCTGAGTCGCGCCGGACATTGGCTTCGGCGCGTGCGATGCGCGCATAGAGCGGGAAGTTGACGATGGCGGTGGCGATAACGATGTTCTGCACCGTGTTGCCAAGCGCCGCGACGATGCCCATGGCGAGCACGAACAGTGGGAAGGCCATGATAGTGTCGGCGATGCGGCCGACGATCCGGTCGGTCCAGCCGCCGAAAAATCCGGCGGCAACGCCGGCGAAGCCGCCCATGACGAACACCAGCGCGACCGACGCCACCGCGATGAAGAAGTCGAGCCGGGTCGCGACGACGACGCGGCTGAACACGTCGCGTCCGAGTTGATCGGTGCCGAACAGATGATGCAGACTTGGCGGCTTGAGGGCTTCGCTGGTGTCGCTTTGCAAGGGATCGTAGGGCACGATATGCGGTCCGAAGGCCGCCGCCAGCACGATCAGCACGAACAGTACGAAGGCGAACCCGGTGACCGGATTTTCGCCAAGGACGTAGCGCGAATGTTTGATCAGCGCGGCCAGGCCGCCCTCGCGCGGAGGCGTTGCAGCGACGACGCTCATGCTTCGAGCCTCACGCGCGGATCGATCAGGCCGTAGAGGACGTCGATTATGAGGTTCAGCGTGACGTAGAGGACCGCCATGGTCAGCACGAAACCCTGCACCGGCGCGAAGTCGGAGGCGAGCAGTGCCTCCACCGCATATGAGCCGATCCCGGGCCAGGCGAAGACCTTCTCGACCAGTACATTGGCGCCGAGCAGAAAGGAAAACACCATGCCCAGCGTGGTGATGACCGGCAGCATGGCGTTGCGGAAGGCGTAGGTGACGATAATCGTGTAGTTCGACAGCCCGCTGGCGCGCGCCGTGCGCACGAAATCCGACGACAGCACCGCAAGCATTGAAGCCCGCGTCATGCGCGCAATGGGCGCCAGCGAGAAAATGCCGAGCGTCAACGCCGGCAGGATCAGCTGCTTAAGGCTCGCCGCAAAAGTTGAAAAATCGCCGGCGATCAAGCTGTCGATCAGATAGAAGCCGGTGACGTGTGGCGGCTCGGTATAGTACACGTCGAGCCGCCCCAGCGGTGCCGGGGCCCAGCCTAAAAGATAATAGAACACATAGACCAGGATGAGCCCGGTGAAGAACACCGGCAGCGAAACGCCGAGCGTGGAAACCACCCGGCAGGCGTGATCGACGAGGGAGTTCGGTTTGGTCGCGGCCAGAATGCCCAGCGGCACAGCGATCACGATCGAGACGATAAGTCCGAGCAGCGTCAGTTCGGCGGACGCCGGCAGGCGGTTTTCGAGTTCGCTCGTCACCGATTGGCCGGTGGTGAGCGAGGTGCCGAGATTGCCGTGGGCGAGGTCGACGACGTAGCGGCCGAACTGCTGAATGAGCGGCTTGTCGAGGCCGAGCTTGACCCGCACCTCCTGGATCGCCTGCGGGGTCGCGGCCGGGCCTGCAAAATAGACGGCCGGATCGCCCGGCAGCGCGCGGGTCAACAGGAAGGTAACGACGACCACGCCGATCAGAGACGGGATCGCCATGCCCAGACGTTTGGCGATCATGGTCAGCATGAGCACGCCTTTGCGTCGCCGCGCGGTAAGGCGGGTGAGGGGGCTTCGCCGCCGAGCCGAAGCCGCCGGCTAGGCCCCCCCACCCCGATCCTCGCCCTGCTAGCGCGGCGAGGGAGCGTGTGACGCAGCCTCACTTGCGTCACGCCTTTACGAAGCTTCGATAATCAAGCCGGCGATGGAACCAGTATTGGTAGCCGCTGACGTTCTTCTGCATCGCCACGTTGACGTAGGGCTGATAGAGCGGAATGCGGGGTATGTCGGTGAAGGCAATGTCGACAAAGCCTTTCACATCTTTGTTGTAGGTGTCCCAGTCGCCGGTTGCCGCCGCGGCGCGCGCGCCGTCGATGAACGTGTCCATCTGCGGCGACTGATAATCCATGGTGTTGAAGATCGATTTGCCGGAGTGGTAGCACCAGTAGAAGAAATATTCGGGGTAATCGAGCCAGCCGGAGAACACATTGGTGAACAGCGGCATGGACTTTTTGGTCAGCTCGGTTCGCCAATTAGCGCCCGGCACCTTGTTGATGGTCGTGGTGACGCCGATCTTGGCCAGGCTCTCCTGCACCAACTCGCAGATCGGCTGGTTGACACCGGCGAAACCGAGATCGAACGAGATCGGCACATTGATGTTGCTGGCGCCGGCTTCGGCGAGCAGCTTTTTCGCCTTGTCGAGATCGGTGTTGAACTTATGCGGCTGCGGCCAGGCGACTTCGGTCGGCGCGTCCGCCGCCGCGCCGAACATCGGCTTGCCGAGCCCGTACAGCACGACGTCCATGATTTTCTGATAGGGCAAAGCATAGGCGATCGCTTCCCGCACCTTCACGTTATTGAACGGCGGGTGCTGCACGTTCATGCCGATATACTGGATGCCGTTCGAATAGGGCGTCGAGATGATGGTGAGCTTGCCGTCGCTTTTCAGCTCGGAAAAGTCCTTGTTGGGAAGGTCGTAGGATACGTCGGCATCGCCGCGTTCGAGCAGTGCGCGCCGGTTGCCCGAGTCCGGCACGATGCGCCAGATCACGCGCTTGATCTTCGGCATAGGTCCGCCCGTCCATTTGTCATTGCGCTCGAGAACGACCTGTGCGCCGGCGGTCCAGTTCGTCACTTTGTAGGCCCCGGAGCCCACGGTATTGAGCTTGGTATATTCCAGGCCCCACGGGTCCGCCGGCGTGGCGTTCTTCTTCACCAGTTCCGAATTGATGATGCAGGGCACGATGACGGCGAGGTCCGGAATCGTCAGCCGATCCTTCTTCATAAAGTCGACGCGGAAGGTGTGATCGTCGACGACGACGAATTGTTCCGGCTTGGTCAGGGAGCCGGCGCTCATCTGGAAGGTCGGAAAGCCGCCGACCGTCACGGCGCGATCGAGCGACCACTTCACGTCCTTGGCGGTGACCGGAGTGCCGTCCTGGAAAACTGCGTTCTTGCGCAGCTTGAAGGTCGCCGACATGTCGCCAACATTCATGTCCTCGGCGAGCTCGGGCTTGAATTTACTCTTGTCGTAATAGGGCGTGCCGTTGGGCAGCGTCTTCATCTCATGGGTGATCAGCCGGTCGTAGCAATTCCACGAGACTTCGTAGCCGGGCACGTTGGTGCCGACGCCATGGATGTCCAGATTGTTGGGTCCGCTTTCCGAGACGATCAGGAGCGTATCCTGGTGCGACTGCGCTTTGGCGGGCGACCAGATGGCAGGGGCCGGTACTGCCGCTGCTGCGGTCAGGGCAGTCATCGATTTGAGGAAATCGCGGCGCTTCATTGAAGCCTCCCAGGCTGGCGCGTCGTTGGCTGGAACGTCCTCCGCAAAGGGCGTGCCAAACCGCCGGGTGTCGTCGCCACGCCTTAACTGTCTTTTTGCCTCGGTTCGCGCCGCTCGATCGTTGCCGCGAGGGCGCTTTCTGGGCGACTCGAACGGACGCCGCTCATTTATTGGGCAACGCTCAGGCGCCAAAGCCATTCTGACGGCTGAAGATTGCTGGCCCTAATCTTGCACGGAATACAAACGTCGTTGCGAGGCAGGAGACGGACATGCCGCGCGTCAGACTTGAAGCCGAGCCATCGCCGCTTACGGTCGATCTCGACGGCGCGGCGCTCATCATCATCGACATGCAGCGCGACTTTTTGGAGCCGGGCGGCTTCGGCGAGGCGCTGGGCAATGATGTGTCACGGCTGCGCGCCGCTGTCGGGCCCTGCGGCGCGGTGCTTGCCGCCGCGCGCGATGCCGGCATGTTCGTCATCCATACCCGCGAAGGCCATCGGCCCGATTTGTCCGACGCGCCGCGCCACAAGGTCGAGCGCGGCGATCCGGCTACCCGCATCGGCGCGGCAGGACCGATGGGCCGCATCCTGGTCCGCGGCGAACCCGGCCACGACATCGTGGCCGAGCTTTATCCGGTCGAGGGCGAGCCGGTGATCGACAAGCCTGGCAAGGGCGCTTTCTACCAGACCGATCTCGATCTCATGCTGCGCAACCGCGGCATCGACACGCTGTTCGTCGCCGGCGTGACCACCGAAGTGTGCGTCAACACCACGGTGCGCGAGGCCAACGATCGCGGCTTCCGCTGCATCGTTTTGTCCGACTGCTGCGCGTCCTATTTTCCGGAATTTCACCAGGCCGGTCTCGCCATGATCAAGGCGCAGGGCGGCATTTTCGGTTCCGTCGCCGGGTCGGCACCGCTGGTTAGCGCGCTCGCGTCCGTGTCCGACCACGGCGCGAAGCGTCTGGCGACCCAATAAAAACATTTGCAACGCGATTGGCGCCTTGCGTCATCGACTGAAGGCCGGGAGCACCAAGAACAGGAGCTTACGATGTCGAGCACTGCTGCTACGGCGGACTTCCGTCCAAAGTTATGGTCGCCCGGCGACTGGAACGCATTTTTCGGCTTCGGCACTAACATTCTGGTCAACATGCTGACATTGACCATTCTGTTGCGCTTCGTACTGAAAATGCCAGATGTGATCGTGTTCGGCCGCATCCTGCCGGCGATGGGCCTGATGATGTGCCTGTCGACATTTTATTACGCCTTCCTGGCCTACCGGCTCGCCAAGCGGACCGGGCGGAACGATGTCTGCGCGCTGCCGTCCGGCATCAGCGTGCCGCACATGTTCATCGTCACTTTGGTGATCATGCTGCCGATCAAGCTCGCCACCAACGATCCGGTTAAGGGCTGGGAGGCGGGGCTGGTGTGGGTGTTCTTCCAGAGCTTCATCCTGATGATCGGCGGTTTCATCGCGCCGATCATCCGCAAGATCACGCCGCGGGCAGCGCTGCTCGGAACCCTTGCCGGGGTGTCGATCACATTCATCTCTATGACGCCGGCGCTGCAAATGTACATGACCCCGGTGATCGGGCTCACCTGCTTTGGCATCATCCTCGTGAACTGGCTTGGCGGCTTCAAATATCCGATGGGCATTCCGGCCGGCCTCGTCGCCATCGGTGTCGGCATGCTCATTGCTTGGGGCTCCAACCTGTTCGGTCTGAACTACGGCGGCTTGAGCGGCAAAGGCATCGTCGACGCGTTTACCAATTTTGGTTTCAACGTGCCGCTGCCCGCCTTCGGCCACGTTTTCTCAGGCTTCAAATATCTTGGCGTGATTCTGGTTACCGCGGTGCCGTTCGGCATCTACGATCTGGTCGAAGCCATGGATAACGTCGAGAGTGCGGAAGCGGCCGGAGATCCGTATCCGACCACGCGCGTGCTTACCGCCGACGGTATCGTCAGCCTGATCGGCTGCCTGATGGGCAATCCCTACATCAACGCCGTCTATATCGGCCATCCCGGCTGGAAGGGCATGGGCGGCCGCATCGGCTATTCGGCCGCGACCGGCATCATGGTCATTATCCTGTCGTGGTTCGGCGTGATCTCGTTGTTGCTCGCCGTCGTGCCGGTCGTGGCGATCTCGCCGATCCTGCTCTATATCGGCATGTTGATCGGCGCGCAGGCGTTCCAGACCACGCCAAAGGCCCATGCACCCGCGATCATCTTGGCGTTGACGCCGCACGTGGCGGCCTGGGCCAAGACCCTGATGGATGGCGCGCTGCAAGTCGCCGGAACCGACGCTTCGAAACTCGGTTTCGATAATCTCGCCAATGTCGGCGTGTTGTATCCGGGCCTGCAGACGATGGGAGGCGGCGCCATTCTGACCGGTCTCGTGCTCGCGGCGATCGGCGCCAATGTCATCGACAAGAAGTTCGTCAATGCCGCGGCCTTCGCCCTAGCCGGCGCGGTGATGACATTCTTCGGCTTCATGCACGGCCAAGCGATCGGCATCGCGGTGACGCCGACGGTCGCGGTCGCCTATCTGATCGTGGCGGCCTTCCTGTTCGCGCTGACCCGCTATCCGGCGCTGGCGCCGGCTTTGACGAGGAGCCGAGACGAGGCTTTGGCGGCGGCAACGCCGGCCGAATAGCCCAGTATCGCCAGACCACCAGCCGACGTGACGCGCCGCCGTTCGCGGCGCGATCACGCGGCCGGGCGGATCAGCGGCAAGCCGGACGTCTCGTCTTTCACTTTGCGCAAGTGCGCCGGATTTTCGGTCACAATCACTTCGAGCGTCGGCCGCACATGGGCTCCGCCGAGATGGCCGGCCATGGCGCTGCCGTCGTGTTTGCCGACGACCAGATGGATGTGCAGCGACGGTTTGCCGTCCGGGCCTACGGCGACATCGCCGATCAGCGAGGCGACCTCGACTTGCTCGCGCACCGGAATGCGCGAATAAGCTTTCTTTTCCCAGTCGAAATACTTCAGCACGACGTCACTGAATGCGCCGATGGCCGTGAGCTGTGCCGCGCCGATCCGTTGATCGGCGACGAAGCCGTTGAGGCATTGCACGGCTTCTTCCCCGGTTTCCAGCACCACCGCGTAAGTGCGCTGTCCGTCGCCGCTCCGGTGGATTTGTTTGTATTGCATCGCGAAGTTCCTGATTTTCGCGCCCCCCTGCGTCAATCTGTCAACGGCGCGAGCCTGCACCCGTTCCCATCGGCAACGGGCGTATGACGGGCAAATATTGCGCGGATGACCAAGCTTTCCTCGAATTAATCTCTCCTTCAGGTCGTCGTAACGCGCGATTGCCCATTTAAGCGTTCTAGATGAAACGGCCCATTTTTGGAGGGCTCTCAAAGGAGATAACGTCATGAACCAAACAAATCCCCCACAGTCTGGAAAACCGAGAGCCCTATCGGGGCGTCGCCTCGTGCTGCTGGCCTCTGTCGCCGCCGTCGGCGGCGCGCTTTTGATTGCCGGTCCGGGCGGCTATTGGAGCGGTGCGTTCGGAACTCACTCCGCCAACGCCGCGGAAACGGCGCCGGTGGCGCAGGGCCCGATTGCCCATCCGCAAGGTTTCGCCGATCTGGTCGCCAAGGTAAAACCCGCGGTGATTTCCGTGCGGGTGAAAATTCCCGCCTCCGCCGATCCGGCGATGGCCGAGCAGTTGAACGGCGACAGCGACCAGCAGCAAATTCCGGCAGTGCCGGGTTCTCCGCTTTACAAATTCTTTCAGCAGTTTGGCAACCAATTCGGCCAGCAAATGAATGCCCCCCAGTCGCATGAGACGATCATCGGCGAGGGCTCTGGCTTCTTCATTTCGCCCGATGGTTATGCGGTAACCAATAACCACGTGGTCAATCACGCCAACTCGGTGCAAGTGACGACCACCGACGGCACCATCTACACGGCCAAGGTGGTCGGCACCGATCCGAAGACCGATCTCGCTCTGATAAAGGTCGACGGCAAAAACGATTTTCCCTATGTCAAATTCGCCTCGCAGCGGCCCAAGGTCGGCGACTGGGTGGTCGCGGTCGGCAATCCGTTCGGGCTCGGCGGCACGGTGACGGCGGGCATCGTCTCGGCCGAGGGTCGCGATATCGGCTCCGGTCCCTATGACGATTACATTCAGATCGACGCGCCGATCAACAAAGGCAATTCCGGCGGCCCAGCCTTCAACGTCAACGGCAACGTGATCGGCATCAACACCGCGATCTATTCGCCGTCCGGCGGCTCGGTCGGCATCGGCTTCGACATTCCGGCCGCTACGGCCCAGAGGGTGGTGGCGGAGTTGCAGAAGGACGGCCACGTGACGCGCGGCTGGCTCGGTGTGCAAATCCAGCCTGTGACCACCGGTATCGCCGACAGCCTGGGGCTGAAAAAGGCCGAAGGTGCCATGGTCGACGAGCCGCAAAGCGGCAGCCCGGCGGCCAAGGCGGGCATCCAATCCGGCGACGTGATCACCGCGGTCAACGGTACGCCGGTCAAGGATGCGCGCGAGCTCGCCCGCACCATCGGCACGATGGCGCCGGACGCTTCAGTGAAACTCGACATCATCCGGCAGGGCAAGCCGCAAACCGTGTCGGTGACGCTGGCACAGATGCCGAATAACGAGCAGGTCGCCAGCAACGATACCGGGCAGCAAAATGCAGAACCAAGCGGCGTGCCGCATCTCGGCCTGCAAATCGCTCCAGCCAAGGACGTCTCCGGCGCCGGCGATCAGGGCGTTGTCGTCATGGGCGTCGATCCCGAGGGTCCGGCGGCCGAAGCCGGCTTTCAAACCGGTGCAGTGATCCTCGACGTCGGCGGCAAGGCGGTGGCCAATGTCCATGACGTGCGCCAGGCGCTGGTCGAGGCCAAGGCGCAGGGCAAGCATGACATACTGATGCGGGTGAAAATGGCCGACGGCACCCGCTTCGTCGCGCTGCCGCTCGGCAAGGCGTGACCCGTGTCGCGGGACCGCAAGTGATCGACTAGCGACGGCGCTGCCGTCGTCTCCCGGCAACCGTCGGTCGATCCCATGGGGACGGGTCTATCCCGTCCCCATTCGTTTTTGAGCGCTTAACTCAGGCGGCGCGGCTCAGCCTGCCGCTATTGGCGTGGACGCAATCGGCCAGCGGCGCATAGGCCTTCTCGGCAGCGACATAGAAACCAAGTCCGTCTTCCAGGGCCTTTTCCGCGGCCAGTCCGGCCTTGGCAAAGGCGAGGAATTTTTCCGTCACCATGCGCGCGGTTTCCTCGACCGCTGTGTCCGGCGGGGCCGAGGCCAACAGCATCAGCCGCGCCGAAATCACGCCTTGCGCTTCGCAGGTGAAGCGGACGGCTTCGAGCCAGTTATCCCAAAAATTGGTGCTGTTCATGCCGCAATAGTCGCGCAAATTATCTAAAATTGCTGCGGCGGATTCGATAAAATTTTCCGAAAATTGCGATGGACTATGACGCGGGCAAAGCCGGGATAGCCGGAAACCAGGCGTCTCAGGTCCCCTGCGGGCACTTCTTGAAGAATTTGTAGATTTCCGGCGCCTGCAGCCAGAGCAGCGAATAGGTGAGGCCGCCCTTCTGCGTGATCCAGGCTTGGATGTCCGGCGGATAGTCCTTCCACAATGTCGGCGTCACAAACGGCGGAAACGCCTGGTGGAAACCGAGCGAGCCCTTGGGCGTCACGCAAATGTCCTCGCGTGGAATGAACTTGGCGACGACGGTGCAGGCGGAGACGCAAGGGCCGGCGATGCGAATAGTGGCGTGCTCGGCGGCGAGCTTGGCGAATTTCGCTTCGTAGGCCACCAGGAAGCCGCCGTAGTCGCCGGCGATCTCCACAGTCTCGGCGCGTGCGAGCGAGGCCGTCAGGCATAGAATAATGATTGCGAGGACCCGCCACGCTCTCATCGTCCGCTCCAACTATTGAAGTTCCGTCATCGCCCCGCGCGACGCATTTAACATAGAAAGATCGGCAAAGACGAGTCGGTCCGGCCATTAATTCGTCGCCATCGCGTGCTTGTTCCGCCAACTGCATGGGTCACGGCATCAAACTGACGCGTTCGATCGCTTATGCCGCGCATTCCCGGCACCGGCTCGACATTTGCCGGCCGGCTGATGCGGTCGCGGCGCCGGTTGTGGTGTTCTTCTATGGCGGAGCCTGGCGCAGCGGCAACAAGACGCTTTACCGTTATGTCGCCAAGGCGCTCGCCCGGCGCGGCTACGTCGCCGTGGTGCCCGATTATCGCATCTATCCGGAAGTGCGCTATCCAGATTTTTTGGAGGACGGCGCCCGGGTCGTGCGCTGGGTCAAGGATAACGTCGCCGATTTTGGCGGCGATCCGGACAAGATTTTTTTGAAGGGCCATTCGGCCGGCGCGCATATTGCGGCGATGCTGTCGCTCGACGGGCGCTGGCTGCAAAAAGTCGGGCTTAATCCCGGTCGCGACATTGCCGGGCTGATCGGCCTTGCCGGTCCTTACGATTACATGCCGCTACGCGATGAGATACTTAAAGTCATCTTTGGCGGAGCCGATCGGCCCGACACGCAGCCAATTTTTCATGTCGCGCGGGGTGCGCCGCCGGCCTTGCTGATCACCGGCGACCGCGACCGGCTGGTCGAGCCCGGCAATTCGCTGCGGCTCGCGGCGCGGCTCGTCGCCGCCGGCAACGCCGCCACGGTCAAAACCTACCGGAGGGTCGGACATTACATCATCGTCGCCGCCATCGCGCCGATCCTGCGCGAGTTCGTTCCGGTGTTGCGTGACGTCGATGCCTTTATTGCAACCACGCTGCTGCAGGCGCCGTTGCATCGAGCACCGGCCACGCTGGCGCCAGTGCCGGCGTGACATCGGAGGTCCGCTCGGCGCAAATCCTGAAAGCGTGGATTGGCTAGCGTCGGATGGCGGCGGCGGTCGCTTATGTTGCGGCGCACGCCTGCCGGCTTGCTAAGTCAGCGCAAGAGGTAAAGGCTGAACGCCTGCGATCCCGCGTTGCGGCCGCTTGTTGGGCGGCGCGATGCCGGGCTCGCTGGAAGCGGCTATGCCGTCAACAAAAACAATTCTGAAAATCTGCGGAGGAACGTTTTACCGAGGGAGCAATGCAATGATCGTCATCGGGGCGCTTGTCACGCTCGCTGCCGTTTGGGCCGTGGTGCTGTGGGGTTCGATCTATTTCAACCAAAACGTTGTGTGAGCCACTGGCAATCTGGCTGCCAGCCGCGACTGAGATAGCGGCTGCGCGGGACGCGCATACGTGAAATTACCTAGTTGCGACGGCATGCCGAAAGGTGCATGCCCGCGCTCGGAACTATGGGGCGGCGAGGTGGTCCGTTGCGCGCAATCCTGGCATCGTTAGGCGCCTTTGCTGCCGCCGGCCTGCGGCCGCGCACGGTGCTTGCCAAGGCGATCATGGCCGTTCTCCTCATCAAGCTCATTGGCGTGACAGCCATGCGCATTTACCTGACTGCGGACCACGCCGAGCCGGCCGTGGATGCGGCGACGATGGCGCGCGTCATCGGCGTCGCGCCGCCGGCGCACCAACCCTGATGGATTTTGTCGATGTCTCACTTTGATCCGGTCATGCTGTCGCGTCTGCAATTCGCCTCCACCGCGCTCTACCATTTTCTGTTCGTGCCGCTCACGCTTGGACTGTCGTTCCTGCTTGCCATCATGGAGAGCGCCTATGTGATGACCGGCCGGGAAATCTGGCGCGACGCCACTCGATTCTGGGGCAAGCTGTTCGGAATCAATTTCGCCATGGGCGTCGCCACCGGCATCACCATGGAATTCCAGTTCGGTACCAACTGGGCCTATTACTCGCATTATGTCGGCGACATTTTCGGCGCGCCGCTGGCGATCGAAGGCCTGATGGCATTCTTTCTGGAATCGACGTTCGTCGGCATGTTTTTCTTCGGCTGGGATCGCCTGCCGAAACTCGGC
>DATAWA010000049.1:0-2004 GCA_036267435.1 Xanthobacteraceae bacterium
TGGCTTTTACCACCGCGGCGCATTCGGCGGTCAGAAGCCGCTGCCCCAAGGCACGCCAATTCTCCGCGATAGCCGCCAGGTCGACGGTCAAGGTACTGCCGGTCTCCGGCGCTGCCGGAGCGGCGATTGCCGGAGAAAGCCATTGTGGCCGTGCCAAACCCGCCTCCATGGCAGCCTTATGGCTGGCGCTGCGGTGGCGTGTAAAGCGGGCCGCAGCAGGGCGGCCTAGAAATCCGGCCGGTGCGCCGTGTCGAGATTGCCAAAGCGCGTCACTGCGGCGTCGAACTGCAATTCGACGGTACCGGTGGGGCCATGGCGCTGCTTGCCGATGATCAGTTCGGCTTTGCCTTCGACGCGGTTGCCTTCGGCGAGCCACTCATCGAACTTCTCCCGGTTCGATTCCAGCGGCTTTCGCATCTGATGATAATATTCCTCGCGGAACACGAACAGCACGACGTCGGCGTCCTGTTCGATCGAACCTGATTCACGCAAATCCGACAATTGCGGCCGCTTGTCATCGCGCGATTCCACCTGGCGCGACAATTGCGACAAGGCCAGGATCGGAATGTTGAGCTCCTTGGCCAGCGCTTTGAGCCGCGTGGTGATCTCGGTGACCTCCTGGACGCGATTTTCGCTGGAGCGCCGGCTGGTGCCCTGCAGAAGCTGGATGTAGTCGATGACCAAAAGATCGAGTCCGCGCTGCCGCTTCAGCCGCCGCGCCCGCGCCGCCAATTGACCGATCGAGAGACCGCCGGTCTCGTCGACATAGAACGGCAGGTCCTGCAGCTCGATCGAGACGTCCTTGATCGTCTCGAAATTGCTCTCATCGATGCCGCCGCGGCGGATCTTGTTCGACGGGATGCCGGTCTGTTCGGAAATGATGCGGGTGGCGAGCTGTTCGGCCGACATTTCCAGCGAGAAGAAGCCGACGATGCCGCCGTTGACGGTGGCCGTGTGGCCGTCGGCGCGGACTTCGCCTTGCCAGGTCTTGGCGACATTGTAGGCGATGTTGGTGGCGAGCGCGGTTTTGCCCATGCCGGGGCGGCCGGCGAGGATGATCAAGTCGGAAGGTTGCAGCCCGCCCATGCGGCTATCGAGGTCGGTCAGGCCGGTTGCCAGCCCCGACAGGCTGCCATCGCGCTGGTAGGCGCGGGCCGCCATGTCGACTGCGGTCGTCAAGGCCTGGGCGAAGCGTTGGAAACCGGTGTCGTAGCGCCCGGTTTCGGCGATCTCGTAAAGTCTGCGCTCGGCGTCTTCGATATGGCTGATCGGGGTCGAATCGACCGGCGCATCATAGGCCAGATTGACCATGTTCTCGCCGATCGCGATCAGATCGCGGCGCAGCGAGAGATCGTAGACCGTGCGGCCATAGTCCTGGGCATTGATGATCGTCGTGGCCTCGGCAGCGAGCCGCGCCAGGTATTGGTTGACCGACAAGCCGGCGATGTCGGCATCGGCCGGCATGAAGGTCTTCAAAGTTACCGGGGTCGCGGTCTTGCTGGCGCGGATGAGCCCGCTGACCAGCTCGAAAATGCGCTGATGGATCGGTTCGAAGAAATGCTTGGGCTCGAGGAAGTCGGAGACGCGATAGAACGCCTCATTATTGACGAGGATAGCGCCAAGCAGCGCCTGCTCGGCCTCGATATTGTGCGGCGCCGTGCGAAAGATCGGCTCGGGCGGCGTTTGTTTGCGGGCGGTCGAATCGAATACCGGCATGATCGATAAAGGGAATCACTGGCTGTGGCCGTTTTGCGGCGTGGGGCCGAATAACGGCGCGTGGCGAATTTAAGTCGACACTCAACATGGCGGAGGACTCAAGGAACAGCAGGCGCTTGGCGTATCGGCGAGCGTTCTGCCGCAACCGGATGCTCGTCGATAGTGGAGCGGCGGCGCGATGGGAAACCCTCATTGCGGCTGTCCCCGTTACCCACCGACCGCAGGCGTGGAGTCCAATCGGCACTTGACGGTGACGTCGATGCGGCGGCGTCGCGGTCTACTCGCCGG
>DATAWA010000050.1:0-1727 GCA_036267435.1 Xanthobacteraceae bacterium
GCTTCATCGCCGGGCTGGACAAGGCGGGCATCATCGTCGACCGCAAGGTGCTGTCCGATCTCGCCATTCGCGAGCCCGTGGCCTTCGAGGCCATCGTCGGACAAGCAAAGTCGGCATTGGCATAACGCTTCCGTCATGGCCCGGCCATGACGCGCACCGGGACGTGTCATGATCAACCGGTCCTACGTCCAGCAGATGGCGCGCTACTATTGCTGGCAGAATGAAAATCTGTACGGCGTCGCCGACCGGCTGCCGGCGGACGAGCGGGCGCGCGAACGCGGCGCATGGTTCGGATCGATCCATAAGACGCTGAGCCACATCTTGTGGGGCGATAAGAGCTGGATGGGCCGCTTCACCGATCTGCCGCGGCCCACGGTCGGAATTCCGGAATCGGGAACGCTGTTTCCCGATTGGGAAGAGCTCAAGGCCGCGCGTGTCGCGTTCGATCGTAAAATCCTGGATTGGGCGGACAGCGTCGAAGATAACTGGCTCGCCGCCGACCAGACCTATTATTCCGGCGCCACCAAGCGTGAATGGACGCGGCCGCGCTGGGTTCTGGTGACCCATATGTTCAATCACCAGACCCATCATCGCGGCCAGGTTCATGCCATGCTGACGCAGGCCGGCGGCCGGCCGTCCGACACCGATCTGCCGTTTATGCCGGATCAAGCGCCATGACCGAAGGCATTACCTCATTTGATCTTGATCCTCAAAAAGAGGAGGAAATCCTCGCCAAAATTGCTGCGACCGGAAACGAGGCGGCGCTAGAGGAAATTCGCGTAGCAGAACTTGGCAGCCAAGGTCGTATCACCACAATAGCGAGAATGATTGGCAAGCTGCCGCCGGATCAGCGGAAACACCATGGTATTCGAATCAATCAGATCAAGGATCGCGTGAACGCTGCGCTGCTCACGCGGCGCGAAGCATTCAAGAACGCCGCGCTGGAAGCGCGGCTCAACAGCGAGAGCGTCGACGTCACGCTGCCGGTGCGCGAGGCGCCGAGCGAGATCGGCCGCGTTCATCCGATCACGCAGGTGACCGACGAATTGACCGCGATTTTCGCCGACATGGGCTTTGCCGTGGCGGAAGGTCCCGACATCGAAACCGACGACTACAATTTCACCAAGCTGAATTTCCCGCCGGACCATCCGGCGCGCGAGATGCACGACACCTTCTTTTTTAATCCGAAGCCGGACGGCAGCCGGCTTCTGTTGCGCACCCATACCTCGCCGGTGCAGGTGCGCACCATGCTGAGCCAAAAGCCGCCGATCCGCGTCATCATTCCCGGCCGCACCTATCGCTGCGACAGCGATCAGACCCACACGCCAATGTTTCATCAGGTCGAGGGCCTGGTGATCGACAAGCATTCGCATCTCGGCCACCTGAAGTGGATCCTTGAAGAATTCTGCAAAGCCTTCTTCGAGGTCGATCGCGTCGGCATGCGCTTTCGGCCGTCGTACTTTCCGTTCACCGAGCCGTCGCTCGAGGTCGACATCCAATGCCGCCGTGACAAGGGCGAAATCCGCTTCGGCGAGGGCACCGATTGGCTGGAGATTTTGGGCTGCGGCATGGTGCATCCCAACGTTCTGCGCAATTGCGGGCTCGATCCCGACGAATATCAGGGCTTTGCCTGGGGCATGGGCATCGACCGCATCGCCATGCTCAAATACGGCATGCCGGACCTGCGCGCCTTCTTCGAGGCCGACGTGCGCTGGCTCAACCATTAC
>DATAWA010000051.1:0-20277 GCA_036267435.1 Xanthobacteraceae bacterium
ATGACCACTCGCATGATGCCCGCGGAGATCGTGTCGTTCTGGCATGACGCCGGGTCCGACAAATGGTTCGCGCAGGATGAGCGTTTCGACCACGCCATCCGATCGCGGTTTCTGCCGGCTTACGAGGCAGCCGCGGATGGCGCGCTCGCCGGCTGGGACGAGCGCGCCGAGGGCGCGCTCGCGCTGGTCCTTCTGCTCGATCAGTTTCCGCGCAACATGTTTCGCGGCAGCGCGCGCGCTTTCGCGACCGACGCACAGGCGCGCGCCGTCGCCGACCGCGCGCTGGCGCGCGGCTTCGACCGGGCGACGGAGCCCGCGCTGCGCCCGTTTTTCTATCTGCCCTTCATGCATTCAGAAGCCTTAACCGACCAGGACCGCTCGGTGCGCTTGTATGAAGCGCTCGGCGAAGCCGAGGAATTGCGTTTCGCCATCGCGCATCGCGACGTGGTGCGAAAATTCGGGCGGTTTCCCGGGCGCAACCGTGCGCTCGGCCGCGATACCACGCCCGCCGAGCAGGCGTTTTTGGAGGCAAGCGCAGGCTAGTGGAGCGGATTTGACATTCGCTACCCGCCTGGCCGCAAACTCGCGAATCGAATGTCAAATCCAAAGCTCCACTAGCACCGATATTCGCTAGTGGTTCTTTGATTCCAACATTCGCATGATAGCCTGCAGGAACGGGATGCGAATGTTAGAATCGGACCACTAGCGTGAACCATCAGCAACGCGCAGGACCGATATCTCAAATAGCGAGTAAGGCCGCCAGACAAGGCGGCCTTACTGCTCAAGCAAACTAAGACGACCGTATTACCGGTGCTTCGCCTAGCGTTGCGACTGGATGCCGTACTGATCCGGATTCGGTATGTCGACGGTGCGGCCGTCCTGGTCGTAGCCAGGAATCTCCATCGTGCGGGCGTCCTGAGTGTAGCCCGGAACCACATTGTAAATCGCCATTGGGTTGGCGCGGGCGATGTGATGCGGCTTGTGAGCAAACGCCGCACTCGGGAGCACCGCAATGATGCCTAGGGCCGACAACGCCAATTTAATATTGAACGATTTCATGTTGCATTCTCCATTTACGCGCGACCTTACCGGTCGCCCAACACCCCCCACCTAGGCTAAGTGCTGCATCGCACAATGGCTGAACGCGTGTTTGATGATAACGATTTTGTCATTTGGAATCAATTTATTAAAAAGAACTGCTCGCCTGGTACTGTCTTGCGCGGCAATCGGCGCATAAGAATTATCTCGCCGCCGGCGCTCGGCCAGATTCACCGTGAAAAAGAAGCTGCCGCCGGAAAGGAAATTGCGCCGGTAGTTGGTCGTCGGCGGAGCATTAACAAAAGCGCGGCGGCGGGACGCCCTATGATGGGTATCGCAGAGCCTGACATCGGGCGGCGCTTCGCGCCGACTCGTTGGCTCCACGCAACCTGCAAAGGCCAATGATGGGTATCGCTTCGCTCCACCCATCCTACGGCACCGGGGCTTGACCGGGCCGGACGACTTGTCCAATCGGGGGGGCCGGCACGACTTAGCCTTAGAATCGCGCGCGCTGCGTGCTAGACGCCGGTCACCAAAGGGAAAGCTTAATGTCGGTTGCGGAGACGATAACCCGCGAAGCGGGCCAGGATTTCATCCGCGACATCGTGCGCGCCGATCTGGCGTCCGGCCGGCACAAGAGCGTCGTCACCCGCTTTCCCCCCGAACCGAACGGGTACCTCCATATCGGCCACGCCAAGTCGATCTGCCTGAATTTCGGCATCGCGGAAGAGTTCGGCGGCCATTGCAATCTGCGCTTCGACGACACCAATCCGGTCAAAGAGTCGCAGGAATATATCGACGCCATCGAGGCCGACGTGCGCTGGCTCGGCTTCGACTGGGGCAGGAACCTGTTTCACGCGTCGGATTATTTCGAGCAGCTCTACGCCTGGGCCGAGGATTTGATCCGCGCCGGCAAGGCTTATGTCGACGACCAGAGCCAGGAGGACATGCGCTCTAGCCGCGGCACGCTGACCGAGCCCGGCAAGGACAGCGCGTTCCGCGCGCGGGGCATCGCGGAGAACCTCGATCTGTTCGCCCGCATGCGCGCCGGCGAGTTTCCAAACGGCGCGCGCGTGCTGCGCGCCAAGATCGACATGGCCGCGGGCAATATCAATCTGCGCGACCCGGTGCTCTACCGCATCCTGCATGCCGAGCACCCGCGCACCGGCAAAACCTGGTGCATCTATCCAAGCTACGATTTCGCCCACGGCCAGTCCGACGCCATCGAGGGCGTCACGCATTCGATCTGCACGCTGGAATTTGAGGATCACCGGCCGCTCTACGACTGGTTTTTGGCCAACCTGCCGGTGCCGTCGCATCCGCATCAATACGAATTCGCCAGGCTCAATCTCACTTACACGGTGCTGTCGAAGCGCGTTCTGACCGAGCTGGTGCGCGGCGGCCACGTGTCCGGCTGGGACGATCCGCGCATGCCGACGCTGGCCGGCATCAGGCGGCGCGGCGTGCCGGCCGAGGCGATCCGCGATTTCGTCAAGCGCATCGGCGTCGCCAAGGCCAACAGCCTGGTCGACATGGCGATGCTGGACTTTTCCATCCGCGAGCAGCTCAACAAGACCGCGGAGCGCCGCATGGCGGTGCTGCGGCCGCTCAAAATCGTGATTGAGAACTACCCGGAAGGCCAAAGCGAAGAGCTCGAGGCGCTCAATCATCCGGATAATCCGGCCGACGGCACGCGGCGCTTGCGCTTTTCACGCGAGCTTTACATCGAGCGCGACGATTTCATGGAGAACCCGCCGAAGAAATTCTTCCGGCTGTCGCCGGGCGCCGAGGTGCGGCTGCGCTACGCCTATTTCATCAAATGTCACGACGTGAAAAAGGACGCGAGCGGCGAGGTGATCGAGCTGCGCTGCACTTACGACCCCGCCACCAAAGGCGGCAACGCGCCGGACGGCCGCAAAGTGAAGGCGACCATGCATTGGCTCTCCGCACAGCATTCGCTGCCGGCCGAAGTGCGCCTGTATAATCCGCTGTTCGCAAACCCCGAGCCGGACGCCAGCAATTTTGCCTCCGAGCTCAATCCGCAGTCGCTCGAGGTCATCGGCGAGGCGCGCATCGAGCCGGCGCTGGCGCAAACGCCGGTTGGCACGGCCGTGCAGTTCGAGCGCCAGGGCTATTTCTGCCCGGACAAGGACGCAACGCCCGAGCGGCCGGTGTTCAACCGCACCGTCGGGCTGCGCGACACTTGGGCGAAGGTGTCGGCGGGCGGCGGCTAGGCCGGCGTACCATACGGCGCGTTTCCCGCGTCTTTCTTCCGCCCGCTGGTGCCGCCGCCCGGCATGAACTCCTCCTCGTGGCGCTGGAACGTTGATGGCCAGGCAGCGTTGAGCCAACGCTTTCCGACCCATTTCACTCAGGCGCCACGGCGGCGGGAGGATGTACGATGGCTGAAACCGATCAAGGCAAGCGTTTCGCCGATAAGGCGGGAGGAATGGCTCGCGACACGATGAAAAAGGGTGAAGTTGCCGCAGAGCAGTCAGTCCACGCCGCGCAGCAGGGTTTCGCCTTGGCGTCGGAGAGCGTCCGAGAATTCAATCTCAAGGTGATCGAAATCGCGCAGCAGAACATGCAGGCTTTCTTTGAATTCGCGCAGAAAGCAGCGACCGCGCAAGAGCCATCCGCACTCATGGAATTGTTCGCCGAACACTCCCGCAAGCAGATGGAAATGTTCAGCAAACAGAGTCAGGAACTGACCGGGCTTGGACAAAAGCTTGCCAGCAAAAGTGCAGCGCCATTCTCGGGCGGTCTTCGGTAAGCCCCCATATCGTCTCGGTACGTTTGCCCCGTCGCAAAAGGGCCCGCGATAAACCCCTTGAAAGAATGGCCGTTACCATCCATCTACCATCCACGCAGATGGCAACTGGATGGCAGAAATGGCTCAGAACGTACATCAATTCCGCCCAAAGCCCGCCGACAGCGAGAAGATTACGATCAATCTCGGCTACGTCGACCTCGGGCAGATCGACCTCATGGTCCAGGAGGGCTTCTACTCCAACCGGACGGATTTCATTCGCTCCGCCATCCGCAATCAGCTCGAACGGCATGCCGACGTGGTCAAGCATTCGACGGTGCGCAACAGGCTGGACCTCGGACTACGGCACTACAGTCGCGACGATCTTGAAGCGGTGCGTCGCACCGGAGACATGCTGCACATCAATGTGCTGGGCCTTGCCAGCATCGCTCCCGACGTCACGCCCGAGCTTGCTCGCGCCACCATCGCGTCGGTCGTTGTCCTGGGAGCCTTGCATGCCAGTTCAGCAGTCAAGGATGCACTCGCCGAGCGGATGGGGTGACGCGTGGCGCGGTCAATCTTGACGGCATTTCATGGAGACAAGCGGGACCGCCGGTGCGGACACGCGATTGTTTCCGACAGGTTCGGAGAACGACGAGAATGTTGAACGCAGATATGATGCTCGAAGCGACGCGCCTCACACGAGCGGGCCGGGCGGTCGAAGCCGCAGCGCTCCTGCAGCGTATGTTTCGCGGCGAGACCGCCCCGGACAAGAGTTTCGGCCCCGCCGGCGGAACAACGCCACCAACTATTGACGTTAAGGCCGGGACCATTGGCGAGACCGATCGTCCGCTTTTTGGCGCGACCACGTCCGTTCAGCCGGACCGGTTCGGTGGGCTGCGCGCCTTGTTCGACCGGGTCAGGCGTCGCGCGGAGGCCCCGGTGCCAACGGCGGACATTGTGCCGCCGGGCGGAACGTTCATCGAAGCGACCTGCAGCAACGCCGCGGGAACGCGCAGCTACAAGCTCTACATCCCCAGCGGCTATCTGGGGCAGGCCATCCCCCTTGTCGTCATGTTGCATGGCTGCACGCAATCGCCTGACGATTTCGCCGCCGGTACGCGTATGAATCAGATCGCCGAGGAACAGACCTGCCTCGTGGCCTATCCGGCCCAGCCCAGCGACGCCAATCCGGCAAAATGCTGGAATTGGTTCCGCCCGGCCGACCAGCGGCGAGGCCAAGGCGAACCGTCGCTGATCGCGGACATCACCCGCAAAGTCATGCGCGAGTATTCAGTAGATCCGGCGCGCGTATACATCGGCGGATTATCGGCCGGAGGCGCTGCGGCCGCGATCATGGGCGCGACTTATCCCGATCTTTACGCGGCAGTCGGTGTGCATTCCGGCCTCGCCTGCGGCGCCGCCAACGATTTGCCGTCAGCGTTCATCGCCATGCGCCAAGGCGACCTGGGGGATACTGTGCGGTCCAGCGACATCGCGTCGGATCTCAGAAACGGCCCGGTGGTCCCAATCATCGTTTTTCACGGCGATCGCGACACCACTGTGCATCCTCGCAACGGCGACCATGTCATCGCGCGGTCAAGAGCAGTCAACTGGCGAAAGACGGTGCATCAGGAACAGGTCCCCGGCGGACATTCCTATACCCGCACGCTCCATGCCGACCCGAGCGGGCGCGCCGTCTTCGAGCATTGGGAAATCCATGGCGCGGCGCACGCCTGGTCGGGCGGCAGCCCCGCCGGCTCCTACACGGATCCCCGCGGACCGGACGCTTCGCGGGAAATGCTGCGTTTCTTCCTCCAACACCGGGCCCAACCATCAGACCGTCGGCACGAGTGACGTGAGGTTGATTGAATCGTTAGGCCGCTTTCTTTTTCTTGCCGCAAGCGCAGCTGCGCGACGCGCGGGCGCGCTACACCTGGGCAAAGGTGTCGGCCCGAACTCTTTGCGATACCCTCTCCCGGCGGGGAGGACGTCAGAATAATATGGTCGTCCTGCGACTTTGTGCGCTGCAACGATTTTCGTCATTGCGCGTTTTGCGTCCGCCACGCCGTTCGGTCACGGGAAACCCGAGCGCTTATGCGATGATTTTCAGACTTCCGCCGTTTGGGTGGGGCGCCGTGCCGCAGCGCAAGCGCTTGCTCGCTTTTGCGATTCTTATCGTGCCGCTCGGGCTGTTGTCCGGCTGCGGCGGCGGCATCTTGCAGCCGCAGGGCCCAATCGGCGGCGCCAACGCCATCATCCTCCTGGACGCCGTCGGCATCATGTCGGCGATCGTCGTGCCCACGCTCATCGCGGTCGCGATCTGCGCCTGGTGGTTCCGGGCGTCCAACACGCGCGCCCGATACCGGCCGGATTTCGTCTATTCCGGCCGCATCGAAATCATCGTCTGGTCGATCCCCATTTTGGTCATCATGTTTCTCGGCGGCGTGATCTGGATCGGCGCGCATGAGCTCGATCCGTTCGAGCCACTCGAACCGCAGACCAAGCCGACCGAGGTCGACGTCGTTTCGCTCGATTGGAAATGGCTGTTCATCTACCCGGACGAGGGCATCGCCAGCGTCAACGCACTGACCGTGCCGGCGGGCGTGCCGGTGCATTTCCGGCTCACCTCGGCGACCGTGATGAACGCGTTCTTCATCCCGCAGCTCGGCAGCATGATCGCCACCATGGACGGCATGGTGACGCAGCTTTATCTGCAGGCCGATCACCCCGGCGATTTTTACGGCGAGTCGGCGCAATACAGCGGCGACGGCTTCTCCGACATGCATTTCGTTCTGCACGCGGTGCCGGCCGACGCTTTCAATCAATGGGTCGCCGGGGCGCGCGCGTTCGGACCCACGCTGGATCGCGCCGGCTACCTCGCGCTGTTGCAGGAAAGCCAGAACAACAAGCCGTTTACCTACCGCAGCGTCGAGCCGAAGCTGTTCGACGCCATCGTGCGGCAGCAATTGCCGCAGGGCCCCGGTCCGCAAAAAGGCAGTGGCGGACCGCAGGTGCGGCCGATCGGAGACCGCTGACATGTTCGGCAAACTTTCGCTGGCCGCCATTCCGTTCGATCAGCCGATCCCGCTGATCGCCGGCGCGGTGGTGATCGTCACCATGCTCGCGGTACTGGCCTGGATCGTGCTCAAGGGCCATCTGCCCTATCTCTGGCACGAGTGGATCACGAGCGTCGATCATAAGCGCATCGGCGTCATGTATATCCTGCTCGGCCTGGTGATGCTGCTGCGCGGTTTCATCGACGCCATCATGATGCGCTCGCAGCAGGCGCTCGCCTTTGACGGCTCCGGCTATCTGCCGCCGCAGCACTACGACCAGGTGTTCTCGGCGCACGGCACCATCATGATCTTCTTCGCGGCGATGCCGCTGATGATCGGGCTGATGAATTTCGTCGTGCCGCTGCAGCTCGGCGTGCGCGACGTGGCGTTTCCGACGCTCAATTCGACGAGCTTCTGGCTCACCGCGACCGGCGCGCTCCTGGTCAATATCTCGCTCGTGGTCGGCGAGTTCGCGCGCACCGGCTGGCTGCCTTATCCGCCGCTCTCTGAGATCACCTATTCGCCAGGCGTCGGCGTCGATTACTATTTGTGGGCGCTGCAAATCTCCGGTGTCGGCACGCTGATGACCGGCATCAATTTCGTCACCACGATTCTCAAGATCCGCGCGCCCGGCATGAGCTATTTGCGCATGCCGATGTTCTGCTGGACCGCGCTTGCCGCGAACCTTCTGATCGTCGCCGCCTTTCCGGTGCTGACCGCCACGCTCGGCATGCTGATCCTCGACCGCTATGTCGGCTTTCATTTCTTCACCAATACGGCCGGCGGCAACATGATGATGTTCATCAATCTGGTCTGGGCGTGGGGGCATCCCGAAGTCTACATTTTGGTGCTGCCTGCGTTCGGCGTGTTCTCCGAGGTGATTTCAACGTTCTCCGGCAAGCCGCTGTTCGGCTACCGCTCGATGGTGGCGGCGACGCTGTTCATCTGCCTCGTCTCGTTCACGGTGTGGCTGCATCACTTCTTCACCATGGGCGCCGGCGGCGACGTCAACGGCTTCTTCGGCATCGCCACCAGCATCATCGCGGTCGGCACCGGCGTGAAGATCTACAACTGGCTGTTCACGATGTATGGCGGGCGCATCCGCTTCACGACGCCGATGCTGTGGGCGCTGGGATTTCTGGTGACATTCACGATCGGCGGCATGACCGGCGTGTTGCTCGCGGTGCCGCCGGCGGATTTCGAATTGCACAACAGCCTGTTTCTGGTGGCCCACTTTCACAATGTCATCCTCGGCGGCGTGGTGTTCGGCGCCTATGCCGGAATCACCTTCTGGTTTCCCAAGGCGTTCGGCTTCCGGCTGCACGAAGGCTGGGGCAAGGCGGTGTTCTGGTTCAACATCATGGGCTTCTACGTGACCTTCATCCCGCTCTATGCCGCGGGCTTGCTCGGCATGACGCGGCGCCTGCAGCATTACGATGTCGCCGCGTGGCGGCCGTGGGTGCTCGCCGCAGGCGTCGGCATCGCGCTCTATTGTTTTGCGCTCGCCGCGCAGGTGATTCAGCTCGTCGTCAGCATCCGCCGCCGCGGCAGCTTGCGCGATCTCACCGGCGACCCATGGGACGGCCGCTCGCTGGAATGGGCGACGCCGTCGCCGCCGCCGCCGTTCAATTTTGCCGTACTGCCGAACGTCGAAGGCGAGGAGCCGTATTGGCAGATCAAGCGCCGCGCCATCGAGACCCAGGAATTATCCGCCGAGCCGGAATATCAGCCGATCGAAATGCCGCGCAACTCGCCGACCGGATTCATCACGGCGTTCTTCGCCACCATAACGGGCTTCGCCTTGATCTGGCACATCTGGTGGCTGGTCGGCGTCGGCATCGTCGCGGCCTATGGCGTCTTCGTCTGGTTCGCCTGGCGCGACGTCGAGGAATACGAGATTCCGGCCGAGGAGGTGGCGCGCATCGATCGCGCCCGCCGCAACGCCCGCGCGGCCTGGCTTGCGGTGCATACGCGCCAAGGAGAGCCGGCATGAGCGCGACCGACGCCGTCGCGGGCGGCCGCGATTGGGATGCCGATCCCTATAAGCTCGGCCGCGGCGATCGCGACGGCCGCGGCGGCGGGCATGGCGGCGGCGGCCACGGCCACGATCATGCGACCGGACACGGGCAAGGCGGCCCGGCGTCGAAGCGGGTGATTGTCGGCTACGGCTTCTGGCTTTTTCTGCTCAGCGACATCGTGTTGTTCTCCTGCCTGTTCGCGGCGCATGCGGTGCTGCAAACCGCGACCGCCGGCGGCCCGTCCGGGCGGCAGCTCTTCAATCCAACCAGCATCGCGCTCGAGACGGCCTGCCTGTTGCTCTCGAGCTTCACTTGCGGGCTGTCGCAAGTGGCGGCCGACGCGCGCAATCAGATCATGACCCAGCTCACGCTCGCGGTGACTGGGCTGCTCGGCCTGACGTTTCTGTTGCTCGAAGCCCACGATTTCGCCGGCATGATCGCCGCCGGCGACGGCCCGCAGCGCAGCGCCTTTCTGTCGTCGTTCTTTGCCGTGGTCGGCTGCCACGGCGCGCACGTGACGGCGGGGCTGTTATGGCTCGGCACCATGATGGCGCAAGTGTTCTTCAAGGGCTTTCGGCCGAACATCATGCGGCGGCTGTTGTGCTTCAACCTGTTCTGGCATGTCCTCGATATCATCTGGGTGGCGCTGTTCACGATTGTCTATCTGATAGGAGAAGGCCGATGAGCGAGCGCAACGGCAATCATGACCAAGGCGACCTCACGGCCGGCCAAGACCCGTCAAGCTATAGCGCCTGGGACGAAATTCAGGGCTATTTGTTCGGGCTCGCGCTCGCGGTCGGCCTCACCGCCGCGTCGTTTGCCATGGTGCACACCAACCTGATCTGGGGACCCGGCATCGCAGTGGCGCTCGCCGTGCTCGCGGTCGCGCAGATCGGCGTGCATCTCGTGTTCTTCCTGCATCTGACCACCGCGCCCGACAACACCAACAACGTGTTGGCGCTCGCCTTCGGCGTGGTGATCGTCGCCATGATCATCGGCGGCTCGCTGTGGATCATGAACCACCTCGACGATCGCATGATGCCCAACATGATGCCCATGGATCAGATCATGCAGATGCAGCGCTGATCGCGTCGGCTTCCCAACAGGTCGTAGGAGAGGGCTCGCCACGGCCCACACGCCCCGGTAGCATAGGGTTGAATTTCGGCGCGCTGGGGACGCGCAGTGGCGCAGCACGATCAAGACTCAGGGCAAGACCCAAAGGCCGGCACGGTCGAAAACCGCGCCCGCGCTGGCGCCTCAACGTGGCCGGTTGGCGGCCGCGTCCCTTGGACGGGCGTCTGGGGCGCGCTAGGCCGGCAATCGCCATTTGCCGTGCCGGCGCGCATGCGCGATTGGGCAGCGGCCGAATTCGGCGCCGGCCGCATGGTGCCCTGGCTTGCGGTCGCTTACGGCTGCGGCGACGTGGTCTATTTCTCCGCCGAGCGTGAACCCGCGGTTTGGGCGGCGCTGACGCTGGCGAGCATTGGCGTTCTGATCGCAATCATGGCGCGCCGGCGCAGCTTCGGCTTTCCGCTGGCGGCGGCCTTCGCCGCGCTGACCGTCAGCTTTGCCGGCGCAACGCTGCACACCGCCTGGATCGCCCATCCGGTACTGCGCCACCCGGCATGGGGCATCGCCGTCACCGGCTTTGTCGCGGCGCGCGAAGAACGCGAGCACAACGACCGCATCGTCGTACAAACGCGCACCATGGAAGGCCGCCGCCTCGACCCCGCGCTAGCGCGCGTGCGCGTCGTCCTTCGTCCGGGAACCGCGCCGCCGGTCGGATCGTTCGTCACGTTCAAAGCGGATCTGTTGCCGCCGCTGCCGCCGTTGCGGCCCGGCGGTTACGATTTCGCGCGCGATATGTATTTTTCCGCGCTCGGCGCCTCCGGCTTTGTGCTCGGCGGCATCAAGACCGCGGCGCCGCCGGCGGTGAGCGGCGGCGTTTGGCTGCGCACCACCGCGGCCGTCGAGACAATGCGCGACGGCATCGACAAGCGCATCCGCGCCGTCATTCCCGGCGACGAAGGCGCCATCGCCTCGGCGGTCATCACCGGCAAGCGCGGCGAGGTTTCGCCCGCGGTGAAAGATGCTTTCTACGTTTCGAGCCTCGTCCATGTGCTGGCGATCGCCGGCTTTCATATGGCGGTCGTGACCGGGCTCATATTCTTTTTCGTGCGCGGCGGGCTTGCTTTGATTCCGGGGCTGGCAAGCCGTCAGCCGATCAAGAAATGGGCCGCCGCGGTCGCGTTGCTCGGCGCGGCCTTTTATCTGGTGCTCTCCGGAGCCGGAACGGCCACCCAGCGTGCCTTCGTCATGGTCGCCATCGTTCTCACCGGCGTGATGGTCGATCGGCCGACGCTGACGTTCCGGACCTTGAGTATCGCCGCCTTCGTGGTGCTGACTTTGGCGCCGCAGGCCGTCTTGACGCCGAGCTTCCAGCTCTCGTTTGCGGCAACGCTCGCTTTGATCGCCGCCTATCACTATGGGCTGCCGTTGCCGCATGCCGGGACCACATCCGGCTTGCGCGCCCGCATGGCGGTGTGGGGTTGGCGCGAGGTCGCGACCATCGCCTTTACCTCGCTGGTCGCCGGGCTCGCGACCTTGCCTTTCGCCGCCTACAACTTCCGTCGCCTGGCGCCCTATGGCGTGCTGGCCAATGTGCTGGCGATGCCGGTGGTCTCCGTCTGGATCATGCCGATGGGCATTCTTGGCGTGCTGACGCTGCCGCTCGGCTTCGATGCCGTGTTCTGGCGGCTGATGGGGGACGGCATCAGTTGGATTATCGGCGTCGTGCTGTGGGTGGCGCATCTGCCGGGCGCGGTCGGGGCCATTCCCGCTTTCGGCACCGGCCCGCTCTTGCTTTGTGCCGCGGGCTTGCTGCTGCTGTGCCTGTTGCGCACGCCGTTGCGGCTCGGCGGCGTGCCGCTCATGCTTGTCGCCGCAGCTTGGGCGCTGACGACGCCACGGCCTGATGTGCTGGTGTCAGCCGACGGCCAGAGCGTGGCGCTGCGTGGGGCCAACGGCCGGCTTGCCGTATTGCATGTGGGCCGTGACAGCTTCGCCGTCGAAGACTGGCTCGTCGCCGACGGCGATGCCCGCGATGCACATGACAGTAGCCTCCGGCAGGGCACCGCCTGTGATACGTCCGGCTGCATCGGCAAGCTCGCCGACGGTTCCATCGTTGCCTATGCGGTCGAGCCGGACGCGTTCGAGGACGATTGCGCCCGCGCCGCCGTGATCCTTGCCGTGCACGACGATCCGCCACCCGGCTGCGCCGCCAAAGTGATCGGCCGCAACATTTGGTACGATCGCGGCGCGCTTGAGCTGCGCCGGGACGGTCCGGGTTTTGTCATCGATTCCGCGTGGCCGCGGAATTACGACCGGCCGTGGGCGCCGGCCTGGCATTCGCGCACCTCGGAATCGGCCGATGTGGCGACGAGTGCCGCGCGCAACCCGACTTCGCGCGATGCCACGCCTGCGCCGGCGCTAGACGATATCGAGGCGGATCAATAAGCCGTCATTCCGGGCTCGCCGCTCCGCGGCGCCCCGGAAAGACTGCGCTCAGTATCTCCGAAACAAGCCGACGAGCTTGCCCTGAATGCGCACGCGATTGGGCGGCAGGATGCGCACTTCATAAGAGGTATTCGCCGGCTCCAGCGCGATCGAGGCGCCGCGGCGGCGGAAGCGCTTGAGGGTTGCTTCCTCGTCGTCGATCAAGGCAACGACAATGTCGCCTGTATCGGCGGCGTCAGTGCGCTTTAAGAGCGCCATGTCGCCGTCGAGAATGCCGGCTTCGATCATGGAATCGCCGCGCACTTCCAGCGCAAAGTGCTCGCCGGTGGAGAGCATGTCAGGCGGCATGTTGATGGTATGGCTGCGGGTCTGAATGGCCTCGATCGGAGTGCCGGCGGCGATGCGGCCCATTACCGGCACCGCCACGGGGCGGCCGCCGTCGTCTTCCGAGGCCGCGCGCACACGGCCGAGATTGCCTTCGATGACGCTCGGCGTGAAGCCGCGCGCGCGATTTGCGCCCATGCCGTGGGCAACCGATTCCGGCAGCTTGATCACCTCGATGGCGCGCGCCCGGTTGGGCAGGCGGCGAATGAAGCCGCGCTCCTCGAGCGCGGTGATCAGGCGGTGGATGCCGGATTTGGAACGCAGATCGAGCGCGTCCTTCATCTCATCGAAGGAGGGCGGAACGCCTTGCTCCTTGAGCCGCTCATGGATGAATCGCAGGAGTTCGGCTTGCTTGCGCGTCAGCATCGGCGTTTGTCTCCCGGAGCGAATTCGACCCATAAGGTCGAAACAAAGCATGAACGGACACTATCCGTTCCATATGTGTTCTGCAACCATTTAATTTGAAGTGAACAAGGCGCAGGCGCCGCCAAACCAGCGCTTAAGGCTAAGAAACTTGCCGCTTTGACGGCGTTTTTTGCATTTCGATGCTTGGCTTTCGCGGCGCTGCGCGACGAGCGCCACGCCGAGGTCTTTGTGATGTCCGCTGTCCGAATCCGGACATTCCCGATTCGCCGGTTCGCGGACCAAGAGCGTAAATCCGACCGGGTGGTGCGGCGGCGCAACAGCGTCCCGGGCTCGGCTGCGGTATTAGTGCGGCCGGATTTTGTGGAATTCCGACCGCAACAACAGGGGGACGACATGAAAAAGTATCTCGCGGCGCTGGCTTTGACCGGCGCTCTGTCCGGCGCCGCGTTCGCTGGCGATCTGATGCCGGCGCCGGCCTACAAGTCACCGCCGCCGCCGGCGGTCGCGGCGACAAGTTGGACCGGGTGCTCCGTCAATGCGGGTTGGGGCTATGGCTTTTGGAACCAGTCACAGCACACGATTGCTTTTCCCGGCGCCGTGGCGACGACCTCAAACGACACCACGGACGGCGGCCGCGGCTGGCTCGGCCGTTTTGGCGGCGGCTGCGATTATCAGTTTGGCGGCGGCCTTTCGAATTGGGTGGTCGGCGTGTTCGGCGACTACGATTGGATGGACCTCAAGGGCACCAACAATGTCGCCAATGTCGGTTTTGGCGGCGCATTCGGCGCGCCTAATGCCGCTCCCGAGCAAGAGGACAATGCCTGGTACGCCGGCGCCCGCATCGGCTATCTCGTAGCCCCGGCGCTGTTGTCGTATTTCGACGCCGGCTACACCCAAACGCGTTTCGGCCTTCAGAATTTCATCGCCACGAATACCGGCCTGCCGTCCGGGGGGTTTATCACGGCGACGACATATAACGGCTGGTTCGTTGGCGGCGGCTTGGAATATGCGCTTAATTTCTCCTGGCTTCCGGTTCGCGGACTGTTTTGGCGAAACGAATATCGCTTTGCCAGCTTCGGCGCGAAGAATCTTCCGCTGTTCGGCCCCGGCGGCGGCGCGTTTGGAGAGCACACGACGCCTTACGTCCAGACGATCACCAGCAGTCTGGTCTGGCGCTTCAATTTGGGCGGTCTCTGATCTGCCGCGGAACCGATCCGCCTGCGGGCCGGAAACGTTTCAGCGATCGAGCCGCAGAATCTCGCAGCGGCTGCCGGCCTTGGCCGGCGCTGCGTGCGGGGCGCGGATGACCAGACAGCCGGCCTTGGCCAGCGGCGCCATCATGGAGGAATCCTGGACCGGGAAGGGGGTCGCCACCGGTGCATCGGCGTCGTCTTCGAGCGTGGCGCGCAGGTAATCGGCGCGCTCGTCGTTTTCGCCCAAATCGCAGCCGAGCACGGCGTGTTCGATCCGCTGCACCAGATCGGTGCGCCCGCTCATGCGGCGAATGAGCGGCACCAGAAACAAAAACGCGCAGACATAAGAGGAGACGGGATTGCCCGGCAGACCGAGCACATGCATGTCGCCGAGCCGGCCGTGCATTAAAGGGCGGCCCGGCCGCATCGCCACCTTCCAGAACGACAGGTCCATGCCTTCCTTGGCAAAACCTTGCTGCACCAGATCGTATTCGCCGACTGAAGCGCCGCCGGTCGTGACCAGAATGTCGGCGGGTAGCCCGCGCGCATCGCGTATCGCGGTCACGGTCGCTTGCAGGGTGTCATGGACTACGCCGAGATCGACAACCTCGGCGCCTTCGGCGCGCGCCAGGGCGGCGAGCGAGAAGCCGTTGGAGTAGACGATCTGCCCCGGCCCGGGCTCGCGCCCCGGCGGCACCAACTCGTCGCCGGTCGCAAACAGCGCAATGCGCGGGCGGCGATAGACCGGCACCAGCGGATGGTTCATGCCGGCGGCCAGAGCAAGATCGCGCGCCGTGAGCCGGTGGCCTTTGTGGAAGAGAATCTCGCCGGCGCGAAAATCCAAGCCTTGCACCCGGACATTGCGGCCCTTGGCGCTCGGCTTTTGAATTTCGACCTGCTCGCCGTGGCGTGCGGTCACTTCCTGAATAACCACGGTATCGGCGCCGGCCGGCACGAAGCCGCCGGTAAAGATACGCGCGGCCTGGCCCGGCGCGATTTTTTCGCCGAACGGTCTGCCGGCGGCGACCTCGCCAATCACTTGCAAGCGCACCGGCGCGCTTGCCACGTCGCCGGCACGCACCGCATAGCCGTCCATCGCTGAAACGTCGGCGGGCGGCTGGGTGCGCAGCGCCTTCAGATCATAGGCGAGCACGCAGCCGGTGGCTTGTTCCAGCGGGACTTCTTCGGGCTGCAGGGGCTCGGCATGCGCAAGCACGCGTTCAAGCGCTTCGGCGACGGCAAGTAGCGCCATGGCGTCTCAACCCTTTACGCGGCCCTTGGCCAAGTTCTTGGCCCCGTGCTTGGCCCCGTTCTTGGCCCGGTAATGCCCGGAGCGGCCGCCACGTTTCTCCAAAAGCCTGATGCCCTCGATACGCATGCCGCGTTCGACCGCCTTGACCATGTCATAGACGGTGAGGCAAGCGACCGAAACCGCTGTGAGAGCTTCCATTTCCACGCCCGTCTTGCCCGACACTTTGACCCGCGCGGTGACGACGACGCCCGGCAGCTTGCCGTCCGGCGTGACGTCGACCTCGACTTTCGCGACCGGCAGCGGGTGACACAGTGGGATCAATTCATGCGTCCGCTTGGCCGCCATGATGCCGGCGATCCGCGCCACGGCGAGCACGTCGCCTTTCTTGGCGTCGCCGCGACGCACGAGGTCGAGCGTCGCCGGCTGCATGATGATGTGGCCCTCGGCGACGGCCTCGCGCTCGGTCACCGACTTCGCCGACACGTCCACCATCCGCGCTTCGCCGCGGCGGCCGAGGTGGGTGAGCGTTTTTGTGCGCCGAGCCAAGTGTTCTGTTACCCGCTTTGTTAGCGTACCGGCGCCGCTGCGGCGTGACGGGCCAGGAGCGCGCGGGTCGCTCCGGCGACGTCGTTCTGCCGCATCAGGCTTTCGCCGACCAGAAACGTCGCAATGCCGGCCTCGCCAAGCCGCGCCAGATCCTCCGGCGTGAAGATTCCGCTTTCGCCGACAATGATGCGGCCGGGTGGAACCAGCCGCGCCAGCCGTTCGCAGGTCGCAAGCGTGGTGTGGAAGGTTTTGAGATCGCGATTGTTGATGCCCAGAAGTTGAGATTTCAGGCGAAGTGCCCGTTCCAACTCGTTCTCATCGTGGATTTCTATCAGCACGTCCATGGCAAGTCCGAGCGCCGCCTGTTCGAGCTCGGCCGCCAAACCGTCGCCCACAGCAGCCATGATGATGAGGATGCAGTCGGCGCCAAAGGCGCGGGCCTCCGTCACCTGATAGGGGTCGACCATGAAATCCTTGCGCAGCACCGGCAGACTTACCGCTGCACGCACTTCGACCAAATGATCGAGGCTGCCCTGAAACGACGGGCCGTCGGTCAAGACCGACAGGCAGGTGGCGCCGCCAGTTTCATAAGCACGCGCCAAGGCGGACGGAGCGAAGTCCGCGCGGATCAGCCCGCGGGATGGACTTGCTTTCTTGATTTCGGCAACGAGCGCGTAATCGCCGGCGGCAAGCGTCCGCGCGATCGCGCGCGCGAAGCCGCGCGAGGGGCTTGCGGCCCTGGCGACCGCGTCAATCGCTGCGAGAGGGTGGCGAGCCTTGGCCGCGGCGACTTCCTGGCGCTTATAGGCCGCGATTTTTTCCAGAATGTCAGCCATCGTTGGAAACCACGATCAGGCGGTCGAGCCGGCCTTCGGCTTCACCTGAATCCACCGAATGGGTGGCGAGCGCCAAGCCGGATTTCAGGTCCTTGGCCTTGCCGGCGACCAGAAGCGCCGCGGCGGCATTGAACAACGCAATGTCGCGCAACGCGGTTTCCTTGCCCTCCAGAACATCCTCAACGGCCTGCGCATTGGCCGCCGCGTCGCCGCCGCGCAATTCTTCCGGCCGCGCGCGGCGCAGCCCGACCTCCTCCGGCGCGATCTCGAAACTTGTGATCGTGCCGTCTTCCAGCGCGGTGACGCTGGTCGGCCCCGATGTCGTCACCTCATCGAGCCCATCGGAGCCGTGCACGACCCAGACGCGCTCGGAGCCGAGATTCTTCAACACCTGCGCCAACGGCTCGGTCCAATGCTTGGAGAAGACCCCGACCATCTGGCGCTTCACGCCGGCCGGATTGGACAAGGGACCGAGCAGATTGAAGATCGTGCGGGTGCCGAGTTCGACGCGGGTCGGACCGACATTCTTCATCGCCGGATGATGCGCCGGCGCGAACATGAAGCCGATACCGGCCTCGCGAACGCAATGGCCGATCTGCTGCGGATTAAGATCGATATTGACGCCAAGCGCCGTCAGCACGTCGGCGGCGCCGGATTTCGACGACAGCGCCCGGTTACCGTGCTTGGCGACCGGCACCCCGGCGCCGGCGACGATCAGGGCGGCGCACGTCGAAATATTGAACGAGCCCGAGGCGTCGCCTCCGGTGCCGACCACGTCGATGGCGTCCGGCGGCGCCTCGACCCGCAGCATTTTGGCCCGCATCGCCGCGACCGCGCCGGTGATCTCGTCGACGGTCTCGCCGCGCACCCGCAATCCCATCAGGAGCGCGCCCATCTGCGACGGCGTCGCCTCGCCCGACATCATCTGCTCGAAGGCGCTCGCCGCCTCGGCGCGCGTCAGCGCGGCGCCGGTCGCGACCTTGCTGATGAGCGCCTTCAGTTCCACGGTCACGGCTGTCAGGTCCTCAGTGGGCGGGCGCGGGGATTTTGCGCGACGGCTGCGGCGCCGATGCGCCGGTGCGGCCGGTTGCGGCGTTCCAGGCCGCGGCGATGTCGAGAAAGTTCTGCAGCAGCAAATGGCCGTGGTCGGACGCGATGCTTTCGGGGTGAAACTGCACGCCGTGAACCGGCAGTCTGGTGTGCGCAAGCCCCATCACCAGGCCGTCGTCGGTCTCCGCGGTGACGGCAAGTTCGGCCGGCATGCTGCCGCGCTCGACCACAAGAGAGTGGTAGCGGGTGGCTTTGAACGAGCCGTTGATGCCGCGAAACACGCCGCCGCCATGATGGCGGATGTCTGACAATTTGCCGTGGACCGGCACCGGCGCGCGGACCACTTCGCCGCCGAAGGCGTCGCCGATCGCCTGATGGCCGAGACAAACGCCAAGGATCGGGATACTCGGCGCCGCCTTGGCGATCAGCTCGAGGCAAATGCCGGCCTCTTTCGGTGTGCACGGCCCGGGCGACAGCACGATGGCATCGGGCGCGGCGTCGATCACCGCGCCGCTCGTCACCTTGTCGTTACGATGCACGGCAACCTCCGCACCCAGTTCACCGAGATAGTGCACCAGGTTGAAGGTGAAGCTGTCGTAATTGTCGATCAGCACGATCATGGTCGGGGTCTTGGAAAAAGCACGCTGGCGGCTGTTAAACGAGCGCAAGGGAAAGCGTCAAGGAAAGCGGTCGAGGACGGCGGTTTGAGTGCCATGGCCGCGGACGAGACTAATGCACTTCCAGCCCCGAAACGAGGCCCAAAGAGCCTGTGCGGCCGCCGGCCGCGCCGCGCGGGCCGGCCAGCTGCCAAAAGGCCTATCGCGAACTTAAAGGCGAAGCGGCGTTACGCCTACTTGTCGGCGATGAATCGCGCCTGCCGCGGCTCCAGCAGCGGATGGCGGACATCGCGCATACAGGAGGCTTCGAAATACGGCCAGGCGTTTTGCGAGCAGTCCACGCCGAGCGGGCGGATATCGGCCCGGTCGCCCTTGGCGCCCACCACGGCGGCGCTGGCTTGGACCTCGAAAGACAGACTCGGAAAGGCAACAAAACCGGCTGCCACGATCGCAGCGACAGCAATGGCGTAAACGGTCTTGAGCATGACACCGATCCCTGTGCTGAACCTTAGACGTCCCGAACACGCAACGCGTTCTGTGCCGTCAAGGTTGCTCTGGTGTTCTTGTAAATTTTTAAGCACGTCGCGGCGGCGACCGCTGTGACCCACGTCACGGGTCTATAGATGGTGCTAAGACTTTGAAATTACGTCAGTTTACCTTTGGCTTTGGGTGATTTTCGAGGGCGGCCCGGCAGCTGAGCCTGCTTGAAGTCGCCGAACGCGCGGGCTAGACCGCCGCCATGCCGAATCCCCTGCCAAGTCCTTCGCCAACCGCTGTCCCCCGCGTCGCGCTGTTTGCCGGATCGTTCGATCCGATCACCAACGGTCATCTCGACGTCGTCGGCAAGGCGGTGAGGCTTGCCGACAAACTGGTGCTGGCCGTGGGCATCCATCCCGGCAAGACGCCGCTGTTCTCGGCCGACGAGCGGCTGACGATGCTCGACGAGATTTGCACGCCGCTCGGCCGCGCCGCCGGCTGCGAAATCGTCTGTACGACATTCGCCGATCTGGTGGTGACGGCGGCACAGCGCGCCGGCGCCACCGTGCTGGTGCGCGGCGTGCGCGACGCCACCGACTTCGACTATGAAATGCAGATGGCCGGCATGAATGCCGCCATGGCGCCCGACATGCAGACGATATTTCTGCCGGCCGCGCCCGCGGTACGTCCGATCACGGCTACGCTCGTCCGGCAGATCGCGGCCATGGGCGGCGACGTTGCCGCCTTCGTGCCCGCTGCCGTCGCCGCACGGCTGAAAACCAAGTTCGCCAAAGCATGATCCGGAAAAGTGGAGCCGCCATGAGCCGCCTCGCCGCGCTACTCCTTGCCTTGACCATCGTCATGCCCGCCTTGGGGCAAAGCCTCACCACCCCGGCGGCGCTCACCGCGCAGGCGCCGGCGAGCTACAAGGTGAAGTTCGATACCAGCAAAGGTGACTTCGTCGTCGAGGTGCATCGCGACTGGGCGCCGCTTGGCGCCGACCGGTTTTACAATCTGGTCAAGAACGGCTTTTTCAACGATGCCCGGTTTTTCCGGGTGGTCTCAGGCTTCATGGTGCAATTCGGCATCAGCGCCGATCCGAAGGTGGCGGCGGCGTGGCGCGAGGCCAGCATCGCCGACGATCCGGTGAAACAAAGCAATACCCGCGGCATGATC
>DATAWA010000052.1:0-1583 GCA_036267435.1 Xanthobacteraceae bacterium
TCGACCATTTCGCGCGCTTCGAGCCCGCCGGTGAGCTGGATCAGCCGGTCGGCGAGGGTCGATTTGCCGTGGTCGATATGGGCGATGATCGAGAAATTGCGGATGCGATCGATAGGCGTCGCGGTCATGGCCGGCAGATAACATCGGGGCGGCAGGGCGGCAAGGCACAAGCGGCCGCCGGGTTCGCAATATCGGGCGGACGCGAGTTTATTTGGGCATGTCCTTCTCGCAAAACCGGTTTCCACTTTTGCGGGACATGCCCTAGAACCAGCCGATGAAGATCGACACCATGCGCCGCATCGACCGGCTGGCCGGCATTCCGCTCTGCGCCGTCGCCACGGTGCTGGCTTGGCTCGCCGACCGGCTGGGCGCGCGCGCCGCGGCACCGCCGCGCCGCATCCTGTTCGTCGAACTCTCCGAGATGGGCACCACGGTCTTGGCCGAGCCGGCGATGCGCAAGGCGCGCGAGACATTGTCGGCCGAATTGTTCTTCGTCATCTTCGCCCGCAATGTCGGTTCGCTCGAACTGCTCGGCACGTTTGCGCCGTCCAATATTTTCACCATTTCCGACGCCTCGATGTTCGGCCTCGCCCGCGATGCGCTGCGCTTTTTGCGGTGGACGCGGCGCAACAGCATCGACACCGTGATCGATCTGGAATTGTTTTCGCGCTTCACCGCGCTGCTCGCCGGACTGTCCGGCGCGCGCCGGCGCGTCGGTTTTTACCGCTTTCATCAAGAGGGTCTCTATCGCGGGGAGATGCTGAGCCATCGCGTCGCCTATAATCCGCACATCCACATCGCCAAGAATTTCATTGCGCTCGTTGACGCGCTGCTGGCGCCGGCGCCGACCGTGCCCTATTCGAAAACGATCATCGACGACGATCAGATCAAGGCCGCCATCGCGCCGGCGAGCGCACCGGCGCGCGCTCAGGTGCTCGACCGCATCCGCACCCTGGCGTTGTTCGATCCGGCGCGCCATCGCCTGGTGCTGATCAATCCCAACGCCAGCGAATTGTTGCCGCACCGTCGCTGGATGCCGGAGCGATACGAAGAGCTGATCCGCCGCATCCTCGCCCGTTTCGACGACGTGTTGGTGCTGATCACCGGCGCGCCCGGAGAACGCGCCGAGGCCGAGCGTCTCGCCGCCGCCAGCGGCCCGCGCTGCGTGTCGTTCGCGGGCCATTCGGCGCTCGCCGAATTGCCGGCGCTTTATACCGAAAGCGTGCTGATGGTCACTAACGATTCCGGTCCGGCGCACTTCGCCGCGGCCGCCGGATTGCCAACCATCGTCCTGTTCGGCCCGGAGACGCCGCATCTCTACAAGCCGCTCGGCAATGCGCGCGCGCTCTATGCTGGGCTTGCCTGTTCGCCTTGTGTGAGCGCGCATAATCATCGCAAGACCGCCTGCACCGACAATGTCTGCATGCGCGCCATAACCGTCAATGACGTCTTTGCCGCCGTCGCCGAAACGCTCGATCAGCCTTTGCGCCAGACGAACACCGACGTCACCGCGTAGTTCCACACCGCGCCCATCAGCACGCCGGCAAGCCCCGCCAGCCACCAATTGTGATTGCCGCTGTAGA
>DATAWA010000053.1:0-3517 GCA_036267435.1 Xanthobacteraceae bacterium
GTGCGGCCGGTGCCGGCATTGTTGGAGACCACGGTCAGGTCGGTGGCGCCTTGCTCGATCAAGCCTTCGATCAGCGCGTCAGGCTGGCCGATCGAGCCAAAGCCGCCGAGCAGGACGACGGAGCCGTCGCGAATGCCGGCCGTCGCCTCGGCCATCGATTGCACGATCTTATTGATCATCTTAAGCGTGTCGTCATCCTGAGGTGCGAGCGAAGCGAGCCTCGAAGGATGCTGCTCAGGCGCCCGGGCCGTCGCCCTTCGAGGCTCGACGCAGCGCGTCGAGCACCTCAGGGTGACGGAATGTGTGTTGTCATCCTACTACGCGCACGCGCTCCGCATCGGCAAACGCCGGCATCACTTCGCGCGCGAAGCGGCTCAAATTGTCACTCGCTTTGTCGAGCCCCAGGCCGCCGCCGTTGAGCAGGAGATATTCGGCGCCGAGGCCACGCAACCTTTCGAGCTTTCGCGCGATCTCGTCCGGCGTGCCGTAAAGCGCGCTGTCTTCGCTCGCCTCGCGGGTGTCGGAATAGGTCATGATGCTGGCTTTGCTCTTGGTGCCGTCCGGCGCACTCGAAATCGCTTCGAGCCGGCGCTGCGCTTCCATCCGCCGTTCCAGCGCGGCGTCCTTGTCGGCCTGGCTCTTGGCGACATAGAAGGCGCGCGCGACGCCGACTTCCGACGGATCGAAGACGCGGCCGCGTCCTTCGACAGCCTGCTTGAAGATGGCGATGCGTTCGGCAACCGCCTCGAACGAGGCGAACTGATCGAGCAGCAGGTTATAGCCGCGGGCGGCAACCTGACGGATCGAGTCGGGACTGCCGGCGCCCATCCACATCGGCGGATGCGGCTTTTGCGCCGTCGGCGGCTCGACGATGACGTCCTCGAAGTTCCAGTATTTGCCGTGATGCGAGAAGCGCTGCTTCGACGTCCAGGATTTCACGATCACGTCGAGCGTTTCGTTGAACCGCGCGTCGGCTTCTTCGATCGGCACGCAGAAGCCGTGAAACTCATTGTGCCGATAGCCCTTGCCGACGCCGAAATCGAGCCGGCCGCCGGAGAGGAGATCGATGGTCGCCGCCTGCTCGGCGAGCAGCACCGGGTTGTGCCACGGCAGCACCAGCACCGCGGTGCCGAGGCGGAGCGTCTTGGTTTTCGCCGCCACCCAGGTCAGAAGCGCGAGGCTCGCCGAAACCTGGCCGAAGCCGGTGAAGTGATGCTCGACCAGAAACGTGGAATGATAGCCGAGCGCTTCGGCCTCGATATTGTAATCGACAAACTGCCGGTAGCCTTGGCCGGAGTCGACGTCCGGTCCGCCGTGCCGGGCCGTGGCGCTGCCAAAAAGACCAAACCGCATGGACGTCGCTCCCTGATTTGCCCCGGCAATGTAGCGCATGCCCCGCGCCCGGAGCTATAGTATCGCGGGGAGGAGATCATCATGGTGCACCGTGCCTTTACGGCCGCTTTGGCGACGCTTGCGTTCGTGCTGGCCTTTGCCTTCGCCACGCAGCGCCCGGCCGCAGCCGACGACTATCCGGGCCGCCCGGTCACCGTGATTGTTCCCTATCCCGCCGGCGGCGGCGTCGATTTCATGGGACGGCTGGTGGCGCAGAATCTTTCGGCCGCGCTCGGCCAGCAATTCGTCGTCGAGAACAGGGGCGGCGCCGGCGGCATGATCGGCACGCGTGACATCGCGAAAGCGGCGCCGGACGGCTACACCATCGGCATGATGCTGACCGGCATCAGCCTCGGTTCCGACCCGGGCTACGACGTCAACAAGGATTTCGCTCCGATCGGTCTCGTCGCGTCGACGCCGATCATCGTCGATGCCAATCCGTCGCTGCCGGCGAAGTCGCTGGCCGAGGTGATCGCGCTCGCCAAGACAGAGCCGGGCAAGCTCGCTGCCGGCACACCGCCGGCTCCGACGCTTAATTATTTCGCCGCCAAGCTGTTCAACCTGATGGGCGGCGTCGATATCACAACCGTCGCCTATAAAGGCACCGGCCCGCTGACCAACGATCTCCTCGGCAATCACGTCCAACTCGGCTTCAACACCATCCCGGCTTCGGTCAGCCAGATCGGGGCCGGGCAATTGCGCGGGCTTGCGGTGGCCGCCGCCACCCGCTCGGCGGCGCTGCCGGATGTGCCGACCGCCGCCGAGTCGGGCCTGCCGGGATTCGAGGCGGTGCAATATTACGGTGTCGTGGCTCCGGCCGGAACGCCGCGGCCGATCGTCGAGCGGCTGAACCAGGCGCTGCGCAAAATGCTCGTCTCCGTCGACGTGAAAAAGCGCCTGGTCGCCGCCGGCAGCGATCCTGCGCCGTCGACGCCCGAAGAATACGCGAGGAACATCAAGCAAGAGGAAGGCAAATGGGCGGCGCTGGTCAAGAAGCTCGGCTTGAAGATCGAATATTAGGAATCAATTGAAATGGAAATGGGACTGAAGGGTAAGGTCGCGCTGGTGACCGGATCGAGCCGCGGCATCGGTCGCGGTGTCGCGCTCGCTTTGGCTGCGGAAGGCTGCGACGTCATGCTGACCGGCCGCGATGCGGCCGCGCTCGGCGAAGTCGCCGCGGCGATCCGCAAATCCGGGCGCCGTGCCGGTGTCGCCGTGCTCGATCTGCGCGAGCCGGGCGCGGCGGAGAAACTGATCGAGCAAACAAAACGCGAGCTCGGCGGGCTCGACATTCTCGTCAACAATGCCGGCGCCACCAAGCGCGGCGATTTCCTCACTTTGACCGACGCCGACTTCGACGATGGCTATGCGTTGAAGTTCTTCGCCCATGTGCGGCTCGCGCGCGCCGCGTGGCCGCTGCTGAAGGAGCGGCACGGCTCGCTGGTTGCGATCGGAGGCACCGGCGGCCGCAAGCCGACGGCGGAATTCACCATCGGCTCATCTGTCAATGCGGCGGTCGCCGCATTCAGCAAATGCCTCGCCGACCGCGGCAAGGAGGAGGGCGTGCAGGTCAACTGCATTCATCCGAGCATGGTCGAAACCGACCGGCTGTGGAAGCGCATCAAGTCGGAGATGGAGCGCACCGGCTGGCCGGAGGATAAGGCGCGCAGGGAAATGTGCCGCGGTTTCGGCATTACGCGCTTCGGCACCGTCGAGGACGTCGCCGACCTCGTTACATTCATCGTCTCCAAGCGCGGCACCTGGCTGCACGGCGCCACCGTCGACCTGGACGGCGGCGAGATTCCGACATTGTAATTGTCGTGTTCCGCGCTGTTTGTCGTTTCCCGGGCGCAGCGCAGCACGCAGTGGTGCGCTGCAGACCCGGGATCGTCGAAGACTGCGAAGGTCCCGGATCAGCGGTGCACCGCCTTGCGCTGCACCGCATCCGGGAAACGGGCTGATGAGATGAACATCCTCCTCACCACGGCCCGCATCGGGCCGGCCGAGATCAAAAATCGCATCGTCATGCCGCCGATGACGACGCGCACGGCGGACGCCGAAGGTTTCGTCACCGACGACAGCGTTGCCTATTATCTGGCGCGGGTGCGCGGCGGCACCGGACTGA
>DATAWA010000054.1:0-4134 GCA_036267435.1 Xanthobacteraceae bacterium
GGCGCATCGAAAGTGCGTTCAACAGGCTCAAGGACTTCAGGCGCATCGCTACCCGCTACGACAGGCTGGCGCGAAATTACCTGGCTTCTGTATGCCTGGTTGCCAGCCTCGTATGGTGGATTTAATGAGTCCGGACCCTAGGTCAGTGGCGCCGCAAGAAATCGAGAACGATATCGTTGAATGTGCCTGGCCGCTCCCAGGCCATGGCGTGGCCAGCGTCCGGAACCACCGCCCATTCGTGATTTTGCATGTACCGCGCCCACAGCCGCATCAAAGCCGGCGGCGCCAACAGGTCGGCGTCGGCGGCGATCACCAGAGTCGGCACCGGGATGGCAGCGATCTTGGCGAAGGTGTTTGGCGTGCGCAGTTGCGGCTGAAAGCCGGCGCCGGACTGGCGCGCATGCTCGTCGATCTCGATCCAGCGCCTGGTGCCCTCCGGATTGGCGCCGCGATACGACGCGCCGATCTCGCGATAATGCGCCGATTGTTTTCTGATGTCGGGAATGGCGATCCGCCCGATGAAATCGGTTATCTCCTGGTCGGCGATGGCGCCGGTGGAGGCGCCGACGATGAGGCTGCGCAGTCGCTGCGGCTGCCACACCGCGTAGTCGAGGGCGGCAAAACCGCCGCCGGCGACACCGAGCAGATGAAATGTCTCGAGCTTGAGATGATCGGCCAGCGCGTCGAGATCGCCGGCGATGCTGCCTGGCTGCGGGCCGGTTTCCGCAACCGGCGTGCTGTTACCCCAGCCGCGGCGATCGAACGCGATGACGCGGTAGCCGGCGGCGGACAACGCTCCGATTTGCGGCTGCCAGATCTCGACCGTGCCGGTGTTGGGATGAAGAAGAACGAGCGGCACGCCGGCACCGCCGGTGTCGACGAACCAGAGATTGACGCCGGGCAAAGCCGCGTGAGCGCCGGAAGCGGTGGCGGACGAAACGTTCTGCATTGCGGTCAGTGGTGCGCTGGATTCGCGGCAGCCGGCGGCGGCGGCGAGGTCATCGAATTCAATTGCGGCCCGAGCGTGGCCGGGCTGACCGGCGTGAAGGTCCCGGACTTGCCGGTTTTGCCATTGTAGGTCTCAAGGCCCTGGTCCGTCGACACCACGTCGCCGGGCCGTAACGTCGGATCGGTCTTCACGTCCAGTGGCACGAGCCCGAACGCATCCCGGCCGTTGCAGGTGCAATTGGGGAATAGCTGCTTGCGGTAGAGAAACGCGGTTTTGAGGTCGGAATAGTGCGTGCCGTCGTTCGCTTTGGCGGTGTCGATCTCGGCGCCGAAATAGACCTTGGTCTGGCTGTTCGGGCAGATCGCGCGGCAGGTTTCGACCGGCGTCGTCGAACCCATCTGCTCCAGCGGGAAGTGCTGGCCGTCGCAGAGCCGCACGCAGAAGGCCACCGCGTGTCCGGTCGAGCCGGCGTTTTCGTTGACGCGCTCCGGCCCGAGCGGCGCCGGCGCCACGCGGCCGACGCCAGGCGTCGGCGGCGGTAGTTCGGGATTCTGCGGCGGTGGCGGCTGCTGTTGCTGGCCGCCGAACAGGAAATCGAAGAATCCCTGCGCGACCGCCGGATACGGCGCCACAGCGAGAGCGGTCGCCAGTGCGGCAACCGCACCCCTCGAAGCTATGCGCCGATGCCCAAACGCCACGGCACCACCATACCGCCCGGCGGCGATTTGCCGAACACGCCGCCAAGCGTGAGTATTGGGGGTTGGCGGCCGCGCCGCAAGACGGCCGCGACGACATAAAAGGATTTGGCCATGACACGATTACTCATCACCGGTGCCGCCGGGCAAATCGGCGTGGCCTTGCGGGCGGGTTTGCGCGGCGCCTATCCGCTTATCCGCCTCGCCGACATCGCACCGATGGACCGGGCCGCAGCCGGCGAAGAGGTCGTCGTCGCCGACATCCGCGACATCGCGGCCATGGAGAAGGCCATGGCCGGCATCGATTGTGTCGTGCATCTGGGCGGCGCCTCCGTCGAATCGCCTTGGGACAAGGTGCTGCCGCTCAACATCGAGGGTTGCTACAACACCTTCGAAGCCGCCCGCCGCCAAGCCGTCAAGCGGGTGATCTTCGCCAGCTCAAACCACGCGATCGGCTTTCACCGCCGCGAGCGCTTCATCGACGACCGCGTGGTGCCGCGGCCCGATACGCGCTACGGCGTGTCCAAGGTCTTCGGCGAGGCAGTCGGCCGGCTCTATGCCGACAAATATGGCTTAAGCGTCGCCTGCCTGCGCATCGGCACGTTCCGCAATCCAGACCGGCCGGCCGATGCGCGTCAGCTCCTGACCTGGATCAGCCACCGCGACATGGTGCAGCTGGTGCGCCGCTGCATCGATCATCCGCATTATCACTTCGTCACCATTTACGGCGTTTCCAACAATCTGCGCAGCCGCTGGGACAACAGCAACGTCAAGTTCCTCGGCTACCGGCCGCAAGACGATTCGGAAGCTTTCGCGGCGGAAATTCTGGCGGCGGGCGCAAAGGAAAACGAGATCGCCGCGCAATTCCACGGCGGCTTTTATTGCCCGATGGAATTTGCCGGCGACACCGCCGAGATCGACTGAGAGTCGCGGCTCGCGTCCTGCGCCCGGTCGATCGCGGCGGCTCCGGCCTTGATGCGCGGAATGAGCTCGCGGCCGAAATCTTGCGTGTCGTTCAACGGATCGAAGCCGCGGATCAAAAACGAGCCGACGCCGAGCCGGTAATAGCGCAGGATAGCGTCCGCCACCTGCTCCGCCGTGCCGACCAGGCACGAGGTGTTGCCGAGCGCGCCGGTCGCGCGTGCGATCGGCATCCACAGCCGCTCGTCATGCACGTCGCTTTCGAGCGCGAAGTTCATCAATCGCTTGCCGGCATTGTCGACCGGTCCGGTCATGGCCTCCTGCCGGCTCCAGCCTTTCTTGCCGGTCATCGCCGCTAAGATGGTGTTAGCCCTGTCCCAGGCGGCGCCTTCGCTGGCGGCGATGATCGGCCGCACCGAGACGTTGAAGCCGGGCGTACGCCCGAACATGGCGGCGCGGGCGCGAAAGTCCGTGATGCGCTCGCGCGTCGAGGCGAGCGGCTCGGCATAGATGGCGTAGACGTCGCACAGCCGCGCGCCCATCTCCAGCGCGCCATCGGAGGCGCCGCCGAAGAACAGCAGCGGATGCGGCTGCTGCAGCGGATGCACGTCGGACTGCGCGCCCTTGACCCGATAGAACGCGCCCTCGAAGTCGAAAGGTTTGTCGCTCGACCAGGCACGCTTCATCAGTTCGAGATACTCGGCGGCGCGGCGATAGCGCTCCGCCTTCGGCGTGAAATCGCCGTCGCCTTCCTGCTCGTCATCGGTCTTGCCGGTGATGATGTGGACGGCAAGCCGGCCGCCGGTGAGATGATCGAACGTGGCGATCTTGCGCGCCATCAGCGTCGGCGCCACGAAGCCCGGCCGGTGTGCGATCAAATAACCGAGGCGCTCGGTATGCGCGGCGGCATGCAGCGCGACCAGGAAGGCCTCGGCGGAGGACGACGAATAGCCGACCAGCACCAGATCGAAGCCGGCGAGCTCATGGGCGCGGGCCGCCTCGATGACGTAGCCGGGCGAGAGGCCGCCTTCGATGACATGCAAAGTGGCGGCGCTCGACGGCGGCGTCACCCCGATCATGCCGATGATACGAACGGGCATGGCGTTTTCCTGACTCTTGGCGCGCCATGCTAGCGATTTGGACCCGGCGCGTCAGGGGGCCTGTGCGGGGGTTGACTGCGGCGTTGCCGGGGCGCCGATGCATCGGGCATTATGGCCCTCTGGAGTTTAAATTCGAACCATGTCCAACTTCGATCTGACCGTGAACGGCAAGCCCGTCAGCGTCGCCGCCGACGAGGAGACGCCTTTGCTCGACGTGCTGCGCAACCGGCTCGGTCTGAAGGGCACGCGGTTCGGCTGCGGGCTCGAGCAATGCGGCACCTGCACGGTGCTGATCGACGGCAAGCCGGAAAAATCCTGCACCAAGCCGATCTGGAGCGTGGCCGGCAAGGCGATCGTGACCATCGAGGGGCTCGGCACGCCGGAGCGGCCACATCCCTTGCAGCAGGCGTTCTTGGACGAGCAGGCCGGACAATGCGGCTATTGCCTCGCCGGAATTCTGTTGACCGCC
>DATAWA010000055.1:0-3275 GCA_036267435.1 Xanthobacteraceae bacterium
CCTCAATCTGCGCGGCCTGAAATGCCCGCTGCCGGCGCTGCGCACCCGCAAGGCGCTCGGCCAAGCGCAGCCCGGCGACATTTTGATCGTCGAATGCACCGATCCGTTGACCGCAATCGACATTCCGAACCTCCTCAATCAAACCGGCGACGCGCTGGAAGACACCCGCAAGGACAGGAAGCTCCTGACGTTCCGCATCCGCAAGACATGACGGCAGCGTTCTCGCGACGCGCCTTGGCGTCCGAGTTTTGCTTCACGCTACGCCAAGATCACGCCAAGACAATGCAGCGCCGGGAGGCGCCAACTCGTGGGCCGCGCCACGCGGGCGAATGTTGCCACTCGCTCGCGCTTCGGGCGCGGCGCGCGCCACAGGACAATTCCCTTGCGAGAACCGCCTGCTCCGGGCGCGCTGCGCCTCCCGGCGCTCCACCCGCGGTCCCGCACCGAGGCGGTCCGGACCGCCACGGCAAGAAACCGCCCTCGCCCCGACCGTCCGGCATGACCCAGGCGGCGTCTCACAGGGGCGAGATGATTCGCTAAATGTATCTATAACGGAGACATATGTCAAGAGCTCGTCTCTATAAAAAGGACGCGTCCCTTAACCTCGTCATGCCCGCACTTGTTGCAGGCATCCACGTCTTTCTGGCTGCGGCGCTGCAAAGACGTGGATGGCCGGGACACGCCCGGCCATGACGGAATAATGCCGTGGAGTGGTTGACCCTTCGAGGCTCGGCGCGGTGCACCGACCGCCTCAGAGAGAGAGAATATCTACTCCGCCGCGACGCGGTGCGCGGCGACGCCCCGCGCCTTCACCACCACCTTGATCGCATCATCAACGCGGTCCTTGGCGTAGCGGATCGCGGTCGGCAAATCGTCGAGCGCGAAGGTGTGGGTGTGGATCTTGGTGGCGTCGAAGCGTTTTTGCGACATGAAGGCTTCGGCGCGATGGGTGGCGCTCTTGCCCTCGCCGCGGATGCCGTAAAGATAAATGTTGTTGCGCACGATGTGGGCGACGTCGACCGGCGTCTCGGCATGCGGGAACGCGGCGAGGCAGACTTTGCCGCCGCGATTGACCATGCGGACCGCTTCAGTCACCGCGTTCGGCGCACCGGAACATTCGACGACATAATCGACGCCCTTGCCGCCATTGAGCCGCTTCACCGCCGCGACGACATCCTTATCGTTGCGGATATTGATGACGGCATCGGCGCCGAGCTCAAGGCCGATCTTGAGCCGATTGTCGCGCGTGCCGGTAAGAATGACGGGCTGCGCACCCATCGCTTTCGCCACTGCCACGCCAAGAAGCCCGATCGGACCCGGCCCGGTGACGACCACGCTTTCGCCGGCGACGAGACCGCCGAGCTCGGTCAGCCCATACATCGCCGTGCCGGCGGTGACGACCAGCGTCGCTTCCTCGTCCGACATCGCTTCGGGAATCGGAATGACGGTGTTGATGTTGTTGACCTGATATTCGCAAAAGCCGCCGTCGGTGGTGAAGCCGTTGGCGCGGTGGCCCTTGTCGACGTCGCCGTAATTGAGCCCGTAGTTGTGGCACGAGGTATACATGCCCTCGCGGCAGCGCTTGCACTGGCCGCAGCCGGCATGGATTTCGACAGTGACGCGCTGCCCGATCGGCAATTCGTCGACGCCGGGACCGAGGGCCACCACGGTGCCCATATATTCGTGACCGGGTGTGAAATTCTTGTTGAACGGCATGCCGCCCTGGATCGAGGCCGGCGGACCGTGATCGATGATCTCGAGGTCGGTGGCGCAGATCGCGACGGCGTCGATGCGCACCAGCACCTCGGCGCGCTTGGGCACCGGCACTGGCTTCTCGGCAAGTTTCAGCTCGCCGGGATTGCCAAGAATCCAGGCCTTCATCTTGTCCGGGATCGGAAAATCGGGGCTCGTTTTGACGCCGGGGCCTTGATACATCGACGCTTCCTCTTGCTCGCCTTCCGGGCCGCTTCCCTTCGGCCGGAATGTCGTGTCTGCCTGGGCTTATAGTCGGTTTTGCCGGTGAACGAAACCGGCTGTCGCAGGCGCGCGCCGCTCGCCGTGCTTGGGCTGCCGTGCATCCTCGTCGCCATCGCGACGGCAGGACGACAGCGAACCGACCTCTACAAGCCGATCGATGAAGCGGATCGCAATGACGATTGGCTCTATTTGCTGGAGACGCCTTATGCCTTTATGAGCAGGCTGGCAAACTGCCGCCAACATGAGTAGTCCGCCGTGATTGTCACGAATTTTCCAAGAGCTGTGCGCGTCATCGAGCACATGTTGATCCCGTTGAAAGACGGCACGACGCTCGCGGCCCGTATCTGGTTGCCGGACGATGCCGACCAGAACCCGGTTCCCGCAATCCTGGAATATCTGCCCTATCGCAAGCGCGACGGCACTTACGAGCGCGACGCGCTCACGCATCCGTATCTCGCCGGTCACGGCTATGCCGGCGTTCGCGTCGATATTCGCGGGTGCGGCGAATCGACGGGCTTGCTGTTCGACGAATACGCCAAGCAGGAACAAGACGATAGCGTGGAGGTGATTGCGTGGCTCGCGGCGCAGCCCTGGTGCAATGGCGCGGTCGGAATGATGGGAATTTCCTGGGGCGGGTTCAATGGACTGCAAATCGCGGCGCGTCGTCCGCCGGCGCTCAAAGCCATCGTCACCATTTGTTCGACCGACGATCGCTACGCCGACGACGCGCATTACATGGGCGGCACCTTTCTGACCAAGGCCGGATTAGAGTGGGCATTTTTCTTTTTCAGCTTGATGTGCCTGCCGCCCGATCCGGCGCTGGTCGGCGAGAGCTGGCGAGCGATGTGGCTGGAGCGGCTGCAGAACTTACCGCTGTTCCAGGACAATTGGCTTCGGCACCAGCGGCGCGATGCGTATTGGCAGCACGGCTCGGTATGCGAGGATTATTCAGCGATCCAATGCCCGGTCTATGCCGTCGGCGGTTGGACCGATGGTTATAAGAATGCAATTCCGCGTCTGCTCGAGGGACTCAAGGTACCTCGCAAGGGACTCATCGGACCATGGGCACACGCCTATCCGCACTTTGCCTTTCCCGGACCCCAGATCGGATTCCTCCAGGACATGCTGCGGTGGTGGGATCATTGGCTCAAGGGCATCGATACCGGCGTGATGGATGAACCGATGCTGCGGGCGTGGATGACGGAAAGCGTCAAACCGGCGACCCACCACGACACGTTGCCGGGCCGGTGGATTGCCGAACCGTCATGGCCAGCACCGGGAATAAAGCCCCGGCGGCT
>DATAWA010000056.1:0-15522 GCA_036267435.1 Xanthobacteraceae bacterium
CGGCGACGCGGTCGTTATCCGCGGCCCGGACGGCAGCGAAATCGGTCGCGGGTTATGTGCCTATGACGTTGAGGATGCGCAAAAAATCCGCGGCCGCTCGTCGGGCGAAATCGCGGCCATTCTCGGCTTTTCCGGCCGCACGGAGATGATCCATCGGGACAATCTGGCCGTGGCTCACGGAATGAGCGCGCCGTAAGCCGCGAGGGTCCGGCTCCGCCTACCGTTCGAGCTACCTGCCAAAAAAGGTGAACCCCGACCGCAAACGCGGCCGGGGTTCGGCACCGGGTGATTGAGGGTGAGGGGCTGGGGGGCTTCGCCCGGCGCTTGACTACTAACGATGACGCTGGCGAGGGGTTCCGGCACCGGTCGCAATTTTTTTTGCTCGCGCCGGGGGTGCTTTGCGCGCGGTCCGGGAACCGGCGCGGGCGGGCCTGCGTCGCCGCGGCGACGACGGCAGTGTCGGATTTGCTGCCGAATCGTCCGTCAGATTGATGCGCTGACCTCCGGGAAGGACCACATAGCGGGAGAAAACGCGCAAATCTCCGGCCTCGCCGCCACGGCCCTCGACCACATAGGTCGTGCCGACGGGGAACTGCTTGGGCAATTTGCTCGGACTACGGCTCGCTGACACATGCATGGCACCCTCTCGTTTTTGTAATCGAATCCAAAACGCCGCAATTTTGTTTGAAGTTCCTCAAATTCTGTGACGCGCATGCGAAGGCTGTGGATTGCTGTGGGAATCTGCAGCCCAACCGGTCCTCGCAAGGCGCCTCGCAGCGGCCGGACGAACATGGTAGAAAGGTGCCGAACGCAAGACGGATCAATGTCATGAGGGCACAATGAATGCCCCGCTCAAGGCCGTAGTAGCACCCGGGGACCTCGCCGCGATCATGCGCGAGATCGGCCGTCAGGCGCGTCACGCCGCCCGTACTTTGGCGCTGGCTCCGGCCGCGCAAAAGAACCGGGCGCTGGCGGCGATGGCGCAGGCAATCCGGCGTTCGACGGCTTCCATTCTGGCCGCCAATGCGGACGATCGGGCCGAGGCGAAGTCGGGCGGTGCAACCGCGGCATTCATGGACCGGCTTTCGCTCGACGCTGGCCGGGTCGAGGCGACGGCCGCCGGGCTTGAGGTCATCCGGAAACTGAAAGACCCGGTCGGCACCGTGATGGCGTCGTGGCGCCGGCCCAACGGCATGCGCATCGAGCGCGTCCGGGTTCCGATGGGCGTGGTCGGCGTTATTTTCGAGAGCCGGCCCAACGTCACCGCCGACGCCGGCGCGCTATGCCTCAAGGCCGGCAATGCCGCGATCCTGCGCGGTGGCTCGGAGAGTTTCCGCACGTCCCGCGCGATCCATGCCGCGTTGGTCGAAGGATTGGTCGAAGCCGGTCTGCCGGCCTCGGCCATCGCGCTCATCCCGACGCGCGATCGCGCCGCCGTGGGCATGATGCTCGCCGGCCTCGATGGCGCCATCGACGTCATCGTGCCGCGCGGCGGCAAGGGCCTGGTCGGCCGGGTGCAGACCGAAGCCCGCGTGCCGGTGTTCGCGCATCTCGAAGGCGTCTGTCACGTCTATGTCGACGGCAAGGCCAAGCTCGGCATGGCCAAGGCGATTGTGCTCAACGCCAAAATGCGCCGTACTGGCGTCTGCGGCGCCGCCGAAACGTTACTGGTCGACCGTGCCGGCGCGGCCCAGCTTCTCAAGCCGCTCGTGACCATGCTGCTCGATGCCGGCTGCGAGATCCGCGGCGATACGGCGGTCCAAGCGGCGGACAAGCGCGTTAAGCCTGCCGGCAAAGCGGACTGGAGTACCGAATATCTTGATGCCATTTTGACCGCGAGGGTCGTCGACGGCGTCGACGGGGCGATCGCGCATATCGAACGCTACGGCTCGCATCATACCGATGCGATTGTCACCGAAGATAAGAAAACGGCGGAGAAATTCTTGCGCGAGGTCGATTCGGCGATCGTCCTGCACAATGCGTCGACGCAATTCGCCGACGGCGGTGAGTTCGGTTTCGGCGCCGAGATCGGCATCGCCACCGGCAGGCTGCATGCGCGCGGTCCGGTCGGCGTCGAGCAACTCACGACATTCAATTACCGCATCCGCGGCAGCGGGCAGACGCGGCCATGATCGTTCGCCGGTTTCCGCCGCTCGTCATCGCGGCGGGCGTGGCAGCCGATCCATGGGGAGGGGGTTCTTTCTGTAAACGATGAACTGGGAGCTTGTTCCGCGTCAGGCCGCCGCAAAGGCCGGCCGCCGCGCCGGCGTCGTCCTGCCGCCGCATGCACCGGGCATGCGGATCGGCCTGTTCGGCGGCACTTTCGATCCACCTCATGCGGCCCATCGCGCTGCGTCGCTTTTGGCGCTGCGACGGCTCGATCTCGATCGCATGTGGTGGCTGGTGACGCCGGGCAATCCGCTCAAGACTGTCAGTGGCCTTGCGCCACTGGCGGAACGGGTCGCGGCGGCGCGCGCACTGTCCCATCATCCGCGCATCGATGTGACAGACTTCGAGGCCGATCTCGGCACCAACTACACCTATGGAACCGTCAGCTATCTCGTGCGCAGTTGTCCGGGTGTGCGCTTTGTCTGGATCATGGGAGCCGACAATCTCCGTCACTTCCATCGCTGGCAGCGCTGGCGCGATATCGCCGCGCTGGTGCCGATCGCGGTGATCGATCGTCTCGGCCCGAGCCTTTATTCCGCCGCGGGCGTTGCCGGTCAGGCATTGGCCTGGACGCGCCTGCCCGAGACCGCGGCAACGACGCTGGCAGACCGAAAGCCCCCGGCCTGGATCTATCTCCACGGTCTCAAATCGCCGCTATCGTCGACCGCGTTGCGCGCCGCCCGAACGCTGCGCAAAGCCGCTAAATGACGGTTCGTTGCAACTAAGGAGTTGAAACCGTTAACTGGACGAGATTATCTTAAAGAGCGGTAGCCCCTGGATTCGGTGGCCGGGGCCAATATCTGAGCGATGGGAAAGTTGGAGCGAAAGGATAAAGCACCCTGTCCACAGTTGTAATTCCTCGGGCCGAACGTCGCGCGCCCGAAGCGGTCTCCAGAATGCGTCCTGACGCCGAGGAGATCCTCCGCCTGGTCCTCTCCCGCCTCGACGATATGAAGGCGGAGGACATCCTCACCATCGATCTTCGGGATAAATCTTCAATCGGCGACTATATGGTCGTGTCCTCCGGCCGGTCGCAGCGCCATGTCGGATCGGTGGCCGACAGGGTTGTCGAGGATTTGCATAAGGCCGGTGTTGCCGCGCGCGTCGAGGGCACGCCGCATTGCGACTGGGTGCTGATCGACGCGGGCGACGTCATCGTCCATGTCTTTCGCCCCGAAGTGCGGACCTTCTACAATCTGGAAAAGATGTGGCTCGCGGGTAGTCCGGCACGGCGCGCGAGCTAAGCCGCTCGCGCTTATCGGGAAGCCGTCATGCCGCACGGGAATGACGCAAGGCCGTCATACCGAGCCGGTGATCCACTGCTCGAGCTTTTGCTTCGGCTGCGCGCCGACCTGACGCGAGGCCAGCTGGCCATCCTTGAAGAGCATCAGTGTCGGAATCGACATGATGCCGTATTTCGCCGCGATGCCGGGGTTCTCGTCGACATTGAGTTTGACGATCTTGACCTTGCCATTGAGCGAATTGGAAATCTCTTCGAGGGCCGGCGCGATCATGCGGCACGGGCCGCACCACTCCGCCCAGAAATCGACGACGACCGGCCCGCTGGCCTTGAGAACGTCCGTTTCGAACGTGGCATCGGTGACCTTCTCGACCATTGAAATACCTCGTTTAATTGTAGAATCGGCAAGACCGGGCATTGAAGGTATGAACCGGTCATAACGCCGTCAAGGCACCTTCACCGCAGCGTGACGGTCGCTGTTAAGCTCCGCCTCGACCGCCCGATCCATGCTTGCCGCAGGCATTTCCAACAGCACCGGTCCGTTGGTGAAGATGAGCGCAGCCCGGACCGTCTTATCCGGATAGAGGCGCGCGATGATCGCGCGATAAAGCGCGAGTTGGACAAGATACTTCGGCGGCACATCGTCAAGCCGCAGCGGCACCGTTGCGTCGGTCTTGTAGTCGGCGATCAGGACGGTATCGCCGGTTATCGCCAGCCGGTCGACTTGGCCGGCGACTGGCAGCGGTTCGCCGCCGTCACCTGGAATGCGGCCGACAATGGGCACTTCAGCACGACTGCCCGGCGCAAAGACGCCGGCAAATTCTTGTCTCTCGATAATGGCGAGTACTTGCTGCGCCATCGCGCTCCGCTCGGCGGCGGAAAAGCCGTCCGCCGCCGGGCCATTAAGAAAGTTCTCGGCGGCCTCAAGGCGGTGGGCCGGCGCGATGTCGGGCAGCGATTGCAACAGCCGGTGTACGATCCGCCCGCGGTCGAGCGCGTGTTGACGATCGGCGGCGGTCGCTCCCGCGGCGCCGCTCCACCCCGGCTCCTCGTCAAAGGCTGAAGAAGGCGATAGTGGTGCGGGCCTTGCGGAGTGAGGCGGCGGCATTTCCCGCAGCCACGATGGCAGTTGTAGCCGCGCTGGTTCGGTCGCGGCCGGAGGCGATGCGGCGGGCGCGGGCGCCACTGCAGACTTGCGATAGCGCCACACCTTGTCAGCGCCGTCGGTCTCCTCAACCAGGAATGGCTCGAGCGGGTTGCGGATAAGATCGTACCAGCAGCCGGCGGGGCGTCTCCTTTCGCCCTCGGCGCCGCAAACGATCAGCCGGTCGGCGGCGCGTGTCATGGCGACGTAAAGCAGCCGGCGATATTCGTGCTCGGCTTCGGCCAGGGCGCTTTGCCGTGCCGCGGCGACGGCCGGCGCGTCATTGGCCTTGCGTCCGGCCCAGATTGTCGCCGCGCCGCTGAGTGTCAGGAGCCTCGGATGCCGCGGTCCGGTCGGCGGCGTCATGGTGTCGGCGAGCACGACGATCGGTGCTTCAAGCCCTTTGGCGCCATGCACGGTCATCACCCGGACCTCGTCGCGCGCGATTTCCATGTCGCGTTTGACCTCGGCGCGCGCCTGCCGCAGCCAGGCGAGGAAGCCTTGCAGCGACGGGGTCTCGCGCCGCTCATAGTCGAGCGCGAGATTGAGGAACTCATCGAGTGCGTCGTTGGCTTCGGCCCCGAGCCGGCTCAGAATATGTTGCCGCGCGCCGCCAGCCCCCAGAATTTCGGCATAGAACGCGAATGGCGTCTTGCGCACGGCATCTTCCGCAAGCGCATCGAGGCGCGCGTCGGCGTCGGCAAATATTTGCCGCTCGGCTGTCTTGCGTTTGAGTGCGGTGCGCAGCGACACCCGGCCGCGATCCCAGGCAGCGGCGAACAGGTCTTCGTCGCTAAAGCCGAACAGAGGGCTGCGCAGCACGGTTGCGAGTGCGAGATCATCTTCCGGCAGCAGCAGTGCATCGGCAAGCGCGATAAGGTCCATCACCGCGATATGCTCGGTCAGCACCAGCCGATCGGCGCCGGCCACCTCGACCCGTTCATTTTTCAAGGCGCGAATGATCGCCTCGAACAATTCACCGCGCTGTCGGACCAGGATCAAGACGTCGCCGCAGCTTACGGCATGACGGTCGATGCCGACCGGCTCGCGGGCATCGACCAGTTTCCGCACCATGCGAGCGATGCGTTGCGCGAGCTTTACCCGCGGACTGCTCTCGCTCACGGTATCGAACGGCGCGTCCCAGCCTTCGATCTCGGCGCGTTCGTCCGGCTCGACCGGGTCCCAGATTTCCACCACGCCCGGCGGCGCATCGGGCAACGCTATATGCGGCGGAAAGCCATCCCGATCCGATGTAACGCTGGCCGCGATGGCGGCGAAGACCACGTCGACGGCGGCGAGAATGCTGTCGCCGGAGCGGAACGAATGCTCCAGCCGGCCGGGCACGAATCCCAGCCCGATCGCCGCATGGGCGCGCTCGAAGTGGCGGCGCATCTCGGCAAATTCCTTCGGCGCGGCGTTTTGGAAGGAATAGATCGACTGCTTCTCGTCGCCGACCGCGAAGATGGTGCGAACCACGTCGCGCGCGCCGGCGCCGGTAGTGAATTCGGCCACCAGGCGGAGAACGATCTGCCACTGCTTGCTGCTGGTATCCTGCGCCTCGTCGATCAACAAATGATCGATGCCGAAGTCGAGCTTATAATGAACCCAAGCGGCGTCGATGTTGCTCAGGAGCGCAAGCGCCTTGTCGATCAGATCGTCATAATCGAGCAACCCGCGGCGCGCTTTTTCGTCGCGATAGCGCTGGAGGACCGCATAAGCCACCGTCACCAGCGCCGCCGAGCGGTCGCGGCAGATCACGGCGCGCAGGGGATCGAGCAAGGCGCAGACGCGAATCTGTTCTGCGTTGAGCCGCTCCGTCAGGGCCGCGTCCTTGATCGCCTTGCTTACGAGGTTTTTGCGCGGCGTGCGTTCGGTCGCGGTGCAGAAAATGTCGAGGTAAGTCTCGACCCGATCGGACGGCGGCAACGACGCCAAGCGGCCGAACCGTCCCGCCTGCTCGGCGTCGGATTTGCCGCCCTGCGCCAACGCCGCGGCAATCGCGGTCCACTCCTGCGGCGCGATCGCCGCGCCGGCAAAGAATTCCTCCTCGATGGCCGAGCGCGTCGCGTGCGGATCAAGTCCGAGCGCGCGTGACAATTCCGCGATCGCCTCGGTAACGCCGCCTGACTCCACGATCCAGCGCGCGATGGCGTCGCGGCGTCCGATGGCGTCGCGCACCACGTCGCGGAATGTCTGGTCGGCTGCTGCGGTCATCGCCGTGGTCAGCGCACGGCCGAGATCGCCTTCGGGATCCTTGGCGCCGTCGAGCAATACGCCGAGTGTCAATCGCTCCAGGAGCTGCGTTTGCTCGGCGTCATCGAGCACGGTGAAGCGGGCGGCAACGTTGGCCTCGAACGGGAACTGGTGGAGGAGCTGCGTGCAGAAGGCGTGGATGGTTTGCACCTTCAGTCCGCCCGGCGTTTCGAGCGCACGCGCGAACAGCCGCCGCGCCAGCGCGCGCCGGGCAGTGCCGGGTGTTTCGCCCAATTGATCGCGGATCACCTTGTCGAGCGTGGCGTCGTCGTAAGTCGTCCACTCGGCGAGCGTATCGAACACGCGCTTGGCCATATTCGCTGCCGCCGCCTTGGTGAAAGTGATGCAAAGGATTTTTTCCGGATCGACGCCCTCGAGCAGAAGGTTGATTACGCGCTGCACCAGGACATGGGTCTTGCCCGAGCCGGCATTGGCGGCGAGCCACGACGATACCTTGGGGTCGGCAGCCGCCCGCTGCTGCCGGCGCACCTCCTCAGGAATGCCCTCCGGCGCTCTCATTCGCCGCCCCCGATATCGTCGATCTCGCCGCCGCTGCGCGACCATTCCTTGACGCGGGCGAGATGGTCGTAGTCGCCATAGCGGGTTCGCCACATCGGATGCACGAGCGACCGGTAAGGTTCGCTGTCGGAATCGAAAACCTGGGCAATTTTGCCGAGCCGTTCCAGCGCGCGATCGGCCTGACTGTCCGGCGTGCCCTCCTTAAACTTGATCGGCTCATATTCGCCGGGCGGTTCGCCGCCCTTAAGCTTCACATAGGCGATTTCGCTGACCGAAGTGCCGGCGGGAATGCCGGCAAAGCCGCCGCGCCGCAGGATCGCGGCTTCCAGCGTGAGCTGCGGCGCGAGCCCGGTGCGCACCTGCTTTTCGCTGCGCACGGAACCGGTCTTGTAGTCGAGAATGATGCAGCGGCCCGTGCTGTCGCGTTCGATCCGGTCGGCAATGCCGCGCAAGCGAAATGTGCCGTCCGGCAGCGCGATCTCGATTTCGCCGCGGATTTCGGCGGCGAGCCCGGCGATTGCATCGCGCCGCGCGGCGTCCCAGCGGATGAACCAATGGGCGATGCGGACAAAACGCGGCCACCAGAAGGCGCGCGCCTCCGGGAAATCTTCCAGCGCAAGAAAGTGCGGCTCGCCGAGCGCGAGCAGCTCACGCAGCGGATCGGCGGGAAGTCCGGTTGCAAAATTTTGCGTGAAGGCGCCGACAGCGGCATGGATGATGGTGCCGCGCTCCGCCGCGCCAGGCTCGGTATCGACGGCATCGAGCACGCGCAGCCGCAAAACGTGGCGCGCATAGATCGTATAAGGATCGCGCAGCCAATCTTCGATCTCGGTTATCGAAAGACGCATCGGACGCGCCGCGCGTGGCGGGGTCGGCGCGGGCTGCGGCGCCGGCGTGACCCTTTCCGGCCGGTCGAGTTCGCGCGCGAAGCCGAGATAAATTTCGCCGCGCTTGATAGTGTCCTGCCATCGCTCGCCGGCGATGGCGGCGAGCCGCTGAACGAAGCGCGACGCGACCGTGGGCGCGCCGGCAATCTTGCCGGCGCGACTCAAGATCACTTCGCGCGCCCCCAAGAGTTGCGCAAAATCGTGGGCGGACAGCCCGATGCGGCGTTCCGGCAGATCGAGACCGAGCGATAGCCGCATCGGCCGGCTGAGCCAGGCGTCGTTGTTGCTTTCCGGCGGCCAGGTGCCTTCGACCAGGCCGCCGAGAACGACCCGGTCGCTGTCGGTCAGCCGCGCTTCGAGCGGACCGAGAATGCGCACGCGCAGGCCCGGCTGCGGCTCGCGCCGCACGACGCGGCCGGACAGCGCGGCCGAGAACAGTTCGACATAGTCGGAGGTCTCGACGTCAAGCCCGCCGGCGGCCTCGCTGGTCGCGAGTTCGTCGAGCGCGTCGCCAAGCTTCTGGCCGTCGCGGCCGGTGAGCGCCGCCGCGTCAGCGCCGTGGCGCGACAAGCGCGCCACGACCTCGCGATGGCGCTTTGCCAGCTCGCTGAGCGGATAGGGTCGCCGTTCCAAGCTCCCGAGCGGATCGAGCGCCTCGCCGAGCCGCGTCACGAGATCGTTGGCGGCGGTAAGCTCGCGGTCGGAGAGATCGATGCGCGGATCGGACGGATGCAGATCGACCAGTTCTTTGCGGCGAAACTTTCCGAGTTGGATGCAAAAATTGGCCAGCGCCAAAGCAAGACCGGCGCAGCCGGCGCGCGGCCGCGGCCCGCGCAGAACGGCGCGCTCGAGCGCGGCCACGGCGCGTTGCCCGCCAAGCCGCTGCAGCGGATGTTTGAGCAAAGCGAGCAGCGTGACCGGCGGCGTGCCGTCGAGCGCGGCCGCGGCGGCAAGGCGGGCAAAAATTCCGGCCGGTGTATCGGCGAGCGCGTCGCCGCCGGAATCCTCCGCCGTGATGTTCCAGCGTTGCAGGGCGGCGAGCACACGGCGGCCGAGCGCGCGGTCGGGCGTCACCAGCGCCGCCGTCTTGCCGTCGTGCACCGCTTCGCGCAACGCCACCGCGATGGCCAGCGCTTCGTCCTCGGGGTTCGCGGCTTCGATCGTCGCCATCGTATCGAGCGCGGCATCGGCATGAGCCCGGAAGCCGGGATCGGCCGCCGTGACGCGCCACAGCTCGGTTGCCGCGGCGGGCCGCAGCGCTTCCGATACCAGCCGTTCGCGCCCGCGCGGCGCCGCGAGCGGTACCACCGCGTCGCGGCCGATGCCGATGCGCGTGAGCAGAGCGGCCATCGCGAATTGCGGATGACCCGGTGCCGGCGCAATGTTCTGTTTCTCATCGCCGGCGATCAGCCGCCACGATGCTTCGTCAAGGTCGGTATCGAGCCCCGGCAGCACCACGGCGCCATGCGGCAGCCGGGCGATCGTCGCGATCAGTTCGGCGGTCGATGGAATCGAGCCGGTCGATCCGGCGGCGATGACCGGCGCGTCGATCTTGCGGGCGAGCCGCGCCGCTTCGGCCTTGATCAGCGCATCGCGGCGCTTGGTTGGCTCGATGCGATTTTGCTCCGCCAGAATCTGCGGCCACAGCCGCCGTGCGATCTGCAGAAAACGCAGCGTCAGCTGCCAATAGTCGTCGAATCTCTCCGGCACGAGATCGTCGAGGCGCTCCCAAGGCACGCCGCGCGTATTCATGTCGTCGATCAGCCGCGCCAGATCGTCGGCCAGCGCACAGGCTGCGGCCGGCGTCTGGGCGATCAGGGGCGCGCCGCTCGCGCCATGAAGTTCCGGCGATCTGGCCCATTGCCTGACGAGTCGCGTTAGCAGGAGCCGGCGTTCGAGGCCGCCGAGCGCCGGCGGCAGCTCAAGGGCTTCGCCGGCGATGTCTCCGGCGGCGGCATCGGCGAAAGCGATCTCGTCCTCGTCGATATCGCCGATGGCGACGATGCGCGGCAGGATGGCGGCATCTCCCCCGGGCCCATGGAGAAATGCATCGCGCAACAGCCGGCACGCGCGCCGCGTCGGCAAATAGATCGTCGCCGCGGCGAGCGCCAGCGGATCGCCGGCAAACTCAAAGCCAAGCGTGGCGTTACGCAACGCCTCGATCAGCGTCGGCAAAAATGGCGCCGACGCCGGGATGGTGAAAACGCGCGGGGTCATATCGGAATCGCGGATGTTCGCCGCGCACACATATCAGATTTTGCCGCACAACTGCCGGTATTTCACGCCATCGCCGCCAGCGCCTGCTCGGCGGCGGCGACCGCCTCCGGCGTGCCGACATGCATCCACACTCCTTCGAGGCGCAGGCCGAACAGGCGGCCTTTCTTTTCGGCGCGGTCGAAGAGTTGCGTCAGGCCGAAGACGCCTGCGGGTGCCGCGGCGAACAGCGCCGGCGTCAAGAGTGCTGTGCCGGCGTAGATGCAGGGCGCCGCTTCTTCCCCGCCGCGGCGCCGCAAGCGGCCGTCGGGCAGGAGTGTGTAATCGCCGCGGCCTTCATAGCCGAGGCTGTCCGTCGGTGCCAGCAACAGCAGTGCATCCATGGCGGCGGGATCGAAGCTTTCGGCGAGCCGCGCGACATTGGGTTTGACGCCGTCGAGCCACAATGTGTCGGAATTCACCAGGAAAAACGGTGCGGTGCCGAGGAGCGGCAATGCCTTGGCAATTCCTCCGCCGGTGCCGAGCAATTCCGCGCGCTCGTCGGAAACAACAATGCGTGGCTTTTTGCGGGTAGCGAGATGGTGCTCGATCTTATCGGCGAGGTGATGCACGTTGACGACGGCGCGTTCGACGCCCGCAGTGGCCAGCCGGTCTAACCCGTAATCGATCAGGGATTTGCCGCCGACGGCCACCAACGGCTTGGGGATGTGCCCGTTGTAAGGCCGCATGCGCGTACCGAGGCCGGCAGCCAGCACCATTGCGCTTTTCGGCATCATCGTCTCGCCCAGCCCGGTTCCGCCGCCCGAATCGCAAATATCATAACCCATCCGGAGCGGGCACATTTGTGGCGTACCAGGCCTTCAGCGCCGCAAGCGCCGGGTGCGAGAGCGAACGCTGTAGATAGTTCCAAAGCCGTGGCATATGGCGCAGATAGTGCGGCTTGCGATCGCGCCGATTGAGCCTTGCGAAAATGCCGAGGACTTTGGTCGCCCGTTGCGCCGCGAGTGTCGCATAGACCTGGCCAAAGCCGGCCGTGTCGAAGTCCGGCTCGTTGCTCAGCCGGGCGCGAACATAACGGCTCAGCAGCGCCATTTCCATGGTCTCCGGCACATCGACGCGCGCATCCTGAAGCAGTGATGCAACGTCGTAGGCCGCGGGCCCGATTAGCGCGTCTTGGAAATCGAGAAGGCCGACGCGGGCAATGTCGTCGTGCTGCGGCAGCCACAATAAATTCGGCGAATGATAATCGCGCAAAACCCAGGTCGGGGGTGCGGCAATCGCCGCCTGCAGCGCCTCCTGCCACAGCCTGGCGAAAGCGCGGCGCGCGCTGTCGGGCGCCTCGGCGTTGGCCGCCACCAGGTACCAGTCCAACAACAATTCGGCTTCGATCAAGAACGCGTCCATGTCGTAGCGCGGCAGGCGATAGTTGAAGTCGGACGTCACCGGCAAAGCATCCGGCAATTCCCGCCGGTGCAGCGCCGCCAAGAGATCGACCGCGGCGGCATAGCGTTCCTCGATGGGAGCCGGCGGATCGCCCGCAACAACGCGCTCGTTGCCGAAATCCTCCATGACGATCAGGCCGAGATCGAGATCGGCTTGGAGAATCTCCGGCGCCGACAAACCGATGTCGCGCAAACCCAGAGCGAGCGCGACATAGGGTATGACATCCTCGGCGAGGTGGGCGATGGCACTGTAAGGCTTGCCGTCGCGCACCGGCGGCCCGTCAGGGCGGCGCGGCGCGTTCATCAGCACAAAGCTGCGGCCGTCCATTGTCAGCCGCTCAAAAATACGGGTCGAGGCGTCGCCCTGCATGCGCACGCGTATGGCCTCGCCGAATTCCGCGTCGTCGAGAAAATCGCGCATCTGGGCGATGCGCTCGGCGCGGGCGGCGAAGCCGCCATAACCGGTGCAGCGGACATTGCGCACGGTCGGACCCTCCGCGGGTACGACCGTGAATGCAATGTCGAGCCGGTCCGGCGGCAGGAATCCCGCGGCCCGATCCGGCCATTCCATCAGCACGACGGCGCCCTCCGGCAGATCGTCGAACCCGAGCTCGGCCAATTCGGCCGGCCCCGACAGGCGGTAGAGATCGGCATGCACGATGGGAAAGCGCGGCACCTCATAGGTCTGCATGAAGGTGAAGGTCGGGCTCGGCACTTCGACGCTCTCGTCGCCGGCCAAATAGCGGATCAGCGCGCGTGCGAACGTCGTCTTGCCGGCGCCGAGGTCGCCCGACAGCGTCACGAGATCGCCGGGCTCGAGCGCCGCGGCGATGTCGATCATCAACCGCTGCGTCGCCGCTTCGTCCGCCAATGTCACAGTGAAGCTTGCACCACCGAAGGTGGTTAGAAGCATCGAGACGCTCCACGCCGCAATTGTGGTGGGACCATAACCTCGTCCGAACGCCGGTTGCCGCTCTTCGGGAGCATGCTACTCCGCCGCCGTCAATGCGGCAGCCGCCGCCAGCGGGAATGTGCAGGTCACGGTCGTTCCCTGTCCGACCTCGGAAACGATCGTCACCGTGCCGCCGTGCAATTCGACGAATGAGCGGACCAGAGACAGGCCAATTCCCGGGCCGCGGTGCTGCGAGCCGAGGGAATGAGTCTCGAACCAGTCGAAGACCTTTTCCAGCACATGGGGCGGAATGCCCGGCCCCTGATCGGTCACCGAAAAGATCACGGCGTCGGAGTTGCGCGCCGCCGACAAGGTTACGGCCGCGCCGCCCGGAGAAAAGCTCACGGCGTTGGCCAGCAGATTGAAAAGAATTTGCCGGACGCGCAGCTTGTCGGCGACGAAGCCGCCGATATCGGACGGCGCGTCGATGTCCAGTCTCAATCCGGCGCTCACCAGCCGGTCTTGCACCCCTTCGGCGGCGGCCGTCATGGTTTCGACGATATCGACCGGCCCGAGATTGAGATGCATGCGGCCGGCGTCGATGGTGGCAAGATCGAGAATATTGTTGATCAGCGCCAGCAAAGTATTGGTCGAGACCGTGATGTAATCGAGATATTCGCGCTGCTTGTCCGTCGACGGTCCGGTCGCCGGGTCGCCGAGCAGATGAACGAAGCCGATGATGTTGGTCAGCGGCGAGCGCAGCTCGTAGGACACGTGATGGACGAAATCGATCTTGATCTTATCGGCGTCCTCCAGCGCCTCGTTGCGTTCGCGCAAGGCGCGCTCGACATTGACGGAATCGGTCACGTCGTGGAAAGTGACCAGCGTCGCGCCGTCCGGCAGCGGCACGGTCGTGCAGTCGACGACACTGCCGTCGCGCCGTTCGATGCGGCCGGGGATCGTCTCGCGGGCATCGATTGCGGTCACCGCGTTGCGCAGGGCCTGCCAGGCCGGGGCGTTGCCGTGCAGCGGCTGGCTTAACGCCGAGATCTTCTCGATATGCGGCCGGTCAGCGAACGCATCGGGCACGAGCCGCCACATCCGGGCGAACGCGGCGTTGTGCAGCCGCAAGCGCCCATCGCTGCCGAAAACGGCGACGCCTTCGGCGAGGTTGTCGAGCGTTTCCCCCTGAACGCGGATCAGTTCCTCGAAACGCCGTTCGAGATCGAGCCGCTCGGTGACGTCATGAAACAGATAAGTGACCCCGCCGTCGGGATTGGGCGTCGTGACGACGCGAAGCGTGCGTCCGCCGGGCAAGTGCCACGTATGCTCCTTGGCCTCCACGGCCCGGTAAGCCTCGTGCAGTTGCCCCTTCCATTGCCGGAAATCCTGCTCCTCCGGCAGCTTGCGTGCCGCACGCAACGTCTCGATCACCGACGAATCGGTCGGGCTTTGATCGAGGAATCCAGCGTCGAGGTCCCACAGTGCGCGATAGGCGGCATTGTAAAAAGTGAGCCGGTGATCGGGACCGAACATGGCGACCCCGGTCGGCAGTTGATCGAGCGTGCGGCGATGCGCGTCGGCGAGCCGAGCGAGCGCCGTGCGCAACGCTTCGACTTCGGTGACGTCGGTGCCGATGCCGGCGCTGCCGGTCTCCGTGGCGACGTCGAGGACATCGAAGCTTCGCCGCGCTCCGGCAACGACGGCGCGCAGCCGGCCGTTAAAGAGACCGTTGCCGATGCGCTGGCGCGCGATGTTGTCGCGCGCCGTACTGTCGAGGAGCTCCAGCCGGCGCTCGATCGCGTCGGCCGGGGCCTTCGCCTCGACGGCCCGCGCGTAAGCGGCGTTGACGAAGGTCAGGTGCCCCGCGGCATCGCGCGCCCAGACCGGGGACGGTAGCTTTTCGGCGAGCGCGCGCAGCGGCGCAAGCTCGGCCGACTGTCTTTCATAGCGGGAGACCAAATCGACAAGCTCGCGCTTGATGCCGCTGGCGTCTTTCAGGCGCAGGACGGCGCGGCCGGCGATCGCGCGGCCGTGCACTTCGATGGGATGACCGGCCAGCGTGGCAAGCGTCATCGAGAATGGCTCGGCGCTGGCGCGCAAGGCATCGACCGCACGCTCCATGGCGCTGGCCTTGGTGGCATCGAGCCAGCTGCCGAAGGCCAGCAAGCGTGGTGAAGCGGGAATGCCGAGCGCCGCCAGTTCGCCTTCGATGGTCGGATCGTCGGAGCCCGCCGGCCAGTCGACGACGACCTGAGGCTCGGACAGGATGACAGCATTGGCGCGATCGATTTCGTCGCGCAGCCGCGCGATCTCATCGTGGGACCACGTCTCGAATCGCGCGGCCCGGTTGCGGGTGCGCACCAGCAGGATCGCGGTCACGGCGGCAAACAACACCACGCCGAACGCCAGAGCGAGAAATTCGATCTTGTGCTGATCGATGCTGCGATGCGCGGTCAGCACCAATTCTTGCAAAGTCAGCGCCGGTTGCTCGGCGGCGCCGGCCGGCCCTGGCGCGATGGCGAAAAGGAAAGCACCGGCGACTGCAAGGAATTCGCCAATTCCTTGCAGGCACCGCCGCCGTGCATCGTTTTGGCTCGTCCGGATCGTGTCCGGCATGCCCCTTCGCCTCTGCTGGCTGCCGCCATCTCGCCAGCGGATCGGTCGCGGTTGAGCCCGCGAATCGGACGACTTTACTCTCAACCGGAATCGCGCCGAAAGAGTCCAGATCGTGAACGCTATTCGGCTTGCGCCCGGGCCGC
>DATAWA010000057.1:0-21980 GCA_036267435.1 Xanthobacteraceae bacterium
TGCGACTTCGGCGATGTTGCGGACTTGCGCGGTGAGGTTCGACGCCATGAAGTTGACGTTGTCGGTCAAATCCTTCCAGGTGCCGGCGACGCCGGGCACTTGCGCCTGACCGCCAAGCTTGCCTTCGGTGCCGACTTCGCGGGCCACGCGGGTGACTTCCGAGGCGAAGGCGTTGAGCTGGTCGGCCATCGTGTTGATGGTGTTTTTCAGCTCGAGAATTTCGCCCTTCACGTCGACCGTGATCTTGCGCGACAGGTCGCCACGCGCCACGGCGGTGGTCACTTCGGCGATGTTGCGGACTTGCGCCGTCAAGTTGCCCGCCATCGAATTGACGCTGTCGGTCAGGTCTTTCCAGGTGCCGGCGACGCCCGGCACGTTGGCCTGGCCGCCAAGGCGGCCTTCGGTGCCGACTTCGCGGGCAACGCGCGTCACCTCGCCGGCGAAGCGGTTGAGCTGATCGACCATGGTATTCAGCGTTTCCTTCAACTGAAGGATTTCGCCGCGCACGTCGACCGTGATCTTGCGGCTCAAGTCGCCGCCGGCGATAGCGGTCGCGACCTCGGCAATATTGCGGACCTGGCCGGTCAGGTTGCCGGCCATCGAATTCACGCTGTCGGTCAGGTCTTTCCAGGTGCCGGCAACGCCGGGCACCTGGGCCTGGCCGCCGAGCTTGCCTTCGGTGCCGACCTCGCGCGCCACGCGCGTGACTTCCGCGGCAAAGGCGTTGAGCTGGTCCACCATGGTATTGAGCGTGTCTTTGAGCTCCAGAATTTCGCCACGCACGTCGACCGTGATCTTGCGCGACAAGTCGCCGCGCGCCACGGCGGTGGCAACCTCGGCGATATTGCGGACCTGTCCGGTGAGGTTCGACGCCATCGAGTTGACCGAGTCGGTCAAATCCTTCCAGGTGCCGGCGACACCGCGCACCAGCGCCTGGCCACCGAGCTTGCCTTCGGTGCCGACCTCGCGCGCGACGCGCGTCACCTCGCCGGCAAAGGCGTTGAGCTGGTCCACCATCGTATTGATGGTGTCTTTCAGTTCGAGAATTTCGCCGCGCACGTCCACCGTGATCTTCTTCGACAAGTCGCCGTTGGCGATTGCCGTGGAGACTTCTGCGATGTTGCGGACCTGCGCCGTCAGGTTCGACGCCATGGAATTCACGGAATCGGTCAAGTCCTTCCAGGTGCCGGCGACGCCGAGCACGTTGGCCTGGCCGCCGAGGCGGCCGTCGGTGCCGACTTCGCGGGCGACGCGCGTCACTTCGCCGGCAAAGGCGTTGAGCTGGTCCACCATCGTGTTGATGGTTTCCTTCAGCTGCAGGATTTCGCCCGAAACGTTGACCGTGATTTTCTTCGACAAGTCGCCGCCGGCGATGGCCGTCGCCACGTCGGCGATGTTGCGGACCTGCGCGGTCAGATTGCCGGCCATGAAGTTGACGCTGTCGGTCAGGTCCTTCCAGGTGCCGGCGACGCCCGGCACGGTCGCCTGGCCGCCGAGCTTGCCCTCGGTGCCGACTTCGCGCGCGACGCGCGTGACTTCGGAGGCGAACGAATTGAGCTGGTCCACCATGGTGTTGATGGTGTCTTTGAGCTCGAGAATTTCGCCGCGCACGTCGACCGTGATCTTGCGCGACAAGTCGCCGCGCGCGACCGCCGTGGTCACATGCGCGATGTTGCGGACCTGGTCGGTGAGGTTGCCGCACATGGCGTTCACCGAGTCGGTCAAGTCCTTCCAGGTGCCGGCAACGCCCGGCACGATGGCCTGGCCGCCGAGCTTGCCGTCGGTGCCGACCTCGCGCGCCACGCGCGTGACTTCGGAGGCGAACGAACGCAGCTGATCGACCATCGTATTGATGGCTTCCTTGAGCTGCAGGATTTCGCCGCGCACGTCGACCGTGATCTTTTTCGACAGGTCGCCGTTCGCCACCGCGATCGTCACTTCGGCGATGTTGCGGACCTGCGCGGTCAGGTTCGACGCCATCGAGTTGACGCTCTCGGTGAGCTCTTTCCACACCCCGGTCACGCCGCCGACCTGCGCCTGGCCGCCGAGCTTGCCTTCGGTGCCGACCTCGCGCGCGACGCGCGTCACCTCGGAGGTGAACACGTTGAGCTGCTTGATCATGGTGTTGACGATTTCGGCGGAGCGCAGGAATTCGCCTTTCAACGGCCGCCCGTCGACGTCGAGCGCCACGGTGCGCAGCAGATCGCCCTGCGCCACCGCGGCGATGGCGCGCGTGACTTCGGTCGTCGGCCACAACAGATCGTCGATCAGCGAATTGACGCTTGCCTCCATCTCGCCCCAGGCGCCGTCGGAAAGACCGAAGCGGACGCGCTGACGGGTGCGGCCCTCGCGCCCGACCACTTGGCCGACGCGCTCGAGCTGCTTGGCCATTCTCTGATTGGTGGCGACGATATCATTGAAGGTGTCGGCGATCTTGCCGATGATGCCGACGCGGTCGCCGGCCATGCGCACGGAAAAATCGCCGACTTTCATCGCCTGCAGCGCGTGGAGGAGTTCGGTCAGCCCGCCGGCATCTGAGCCGGTGTCGTCGTTGGCGTGATATTGGGCAGCCTGGTCTGCGGCAGGTACGGCTCCATTGGCGGCGGCGGGGCCAACAACAGGTTCAGCGGTTCGCATAGTTCTCTCCAGAGCCGGCGGTTCTAGAAACTCGTGGGACATGATGCGGCTGGGGTGAGGCATATACGCAAAAAGCCGCTCGGCGGAGCAATGCCAGCGGCGTAAAGTCGGCTAGCCGACCAAGGAACCCCCTCACGATCGGGCCTCACCTTCTATCCCTTGACCCCAAACGCCGGCCAAGGGGACTGGTTCCGGGAAAAATCAGGGAAAATGAAAATTTCTTAACGGCATGGCCGCGCCGGCCGCTACTGCGTCTCTCCGAGCACCTCGGGAACCCACATCCTGGGGCCGGCTCCGGGAACCAAAGCCCCCTTTACAATTTGAAGGAGTGTCAAAAGACGCAGGGGTTTCAGCCGAAGAGTACGGGGTTACATCCCAGGAAATGTCAGCCAGTCGCGAGATGGCGGCTTGCTATCGGCTCTATGCCGCTAATTGCATTGAGCTGGCAGAGCAGGTTTGCGGTTTGGAACGCAGGGTTTTCCTTCTGCATATGGCCAGGGATTGGCTCAGAATGGCCGATCAGGCCGACCGAGCCGATATCGCCCACGGCCCGGCGGAGGCCGTGGCCCGGGACGGTGAGCCGGGGTCTTCCCCCGATCGCTCGAGCGGGTCGAGATAGCTGGTTCTGCCTTGCCCTCGGCAGCGGCGTCTTTTGGATTGCCGCTGTTGCGGTTATGGCTTGGCATGGTCGCGACGCCGAAAGCCGCCGATTCCCAGGCTGCCGTTTTCAGGCTTCTCGGCGATTCGGCGACCTATGGCGGCGACGAGGTCCGGCGCTGCGAGACCCACGCCGCAATAGTGTTCCTGGCCGGCGATCGCGCCATCAAGGTCAAGCGCGCGGTCCGCTACCCGTTCCTCGATTACTCGACGCTCGACAAACGGCAAGCGGCCTGCCGCGCCGAACTCGACATCAACCGCAAATTCGCGCCGCAGCTTTACCGCCGCGTTATCCCGATCACGCGCCAAGCCGACGGTTCGCTGGCCCTGGACGGGCCCGGCGAAGCGGTCGAATGGGCGGTCGAAATGCAACGCTTCGACGAGAACCAGACGCTGGACCATCTCGCCGATCGCAGCGCCCTCGACGATGTGCTCACGGGCAAGCTCGCAATAGCCGTGGCCGCCATGCATGGCCGCGCCGAGCCGGTCGAAGCCGCGCCCTGGCTCGCCGCCGTCGAGGCCTTCATCGCCGACAATACGGCGGCGTTCCGCCAGCACGCCGATCTGTTCCCGGCACGAATGGCCGAAGAGATCGACCGGGCATCGAAAGCTGCATTCGCGCGATGGCGTCCCCTCCTCGCCGCTCGCGGCGCTGCCGGGCTCATCCGCCGCGGCCATGGCGACCTTCATCTGGGGAATATTGCGGTGCTCGACGGCGAACCGGTCGCATTCGACGCGATCGAGTTCGACCCTATCATCGCCGAGGGCGACCTGCTGTACGATCTCGCCTTCCTGCTGATGGATTTGCTCGAGCGCGGCCTCAAGCCTGAAGCCAATGCCGTGCTGAACGGGTATTTTGCCACCAGCCGGCGCATCGAAGACTGCGACGGCATCGCCGCTTTGCCGTTTTTCATGTCGCTGCGGGCGGCGATCCGCGCCAAGGTTACCGCCGCGCGCCGCGATCTCGCCGCGCCCGAGGAGCGCACCGCTTTGGCGCAATCGGCGAAGCGCTATTTCGATCTGGCGCTGGCGCTCTTGGCGCCGACAAAGCCGATGATCGTCTGCACCGGCGGCCTGTCGGGCACCGGCAAATCGGTGCTGGCGCGGATGCTCGCCCCGCTATTGCCGCCCTCGCCCGGCGCGCTGGTGCTGCGTTCCGACGTCGAGCGCAAGCAGGCCCATGCCGTCCCGGAACATGAGCGGCTGCCGCCGGAAGCCTACTCCGCCGCGGCAACCGAACGGATTTATCGCGGCCTGATCGACAAAGCCGCGCGCGTGGCGCGCGCCGGCTATTCCGTCATCGTCGACGCCGTGTTCGCGCAAGAATGGGAACGCGACGCTGTGGAGACCGCGGCAGCCGCGGCGCAGGTGGACATGCACGGTTTGTTTCTGGTCGCCGACCTGCCGACACGGCTGCATCGGGTCACATCGCGCGGCCCCGATGCATCGGATGCCGACGATGCGATCGCGCGCCAACAGCAGAAATTCGATTTGAGGGCGCTCACCTGGAGCAAAATCGATGCATCCGGTTCGCAGGAAGCGACGCTGGCGAAGGCGCGTGAGGCAATCGCAATCCCTAAGAGGGGCTGAGTGCCCCACGATGGGCTGCGCTTATGCGCAACCCATCCTCCAAGCTCAGGGCACCAGCACGGCCGCGCCTTGCAAGCGGCCGCTGCGCAAATCCGCCAAGCGGTGCCGGAAGAATTGGGGCGCGGGCGCATTGTCAATAAGGTCGAATACCTACGCGCCAATTATGGGCGAATGGCCGCGAGCCATCCGAATTGCAATCTATTGACGAATCGGCCGAAGGTTGCGCGGCTACCGTCACCGCAATCCGGCCGGTTCTGCATCATGGCCCGCATCCTCCTCGTCGATGACGATCGCGCAATCCGGACGACCGTCGAGTTGCTGCTCAGACGCGGCGGACATGAAGTGGTTGCCGTGGCGGACGGCCGTGACGGTCTTGCAAAGATTCAGGCCGGGACCTTCGATCTGCTCATAGTCGACATATTCATGCCCGGCATGGATGGGCTTGAGACGACGCAGGCGGTCCATCGCCAGCGGCCGGAGCTTCCAATCATCGTCATGTCCGGTTTGATATTCCGTTCGGCCTCGACCCCGGCGCCGGATTTTCTGGCGATGGCGACCAAACTCGGCGCCGTGAAAAGCCTGCGGAAACCGTTCCGGCCGCATGAGCTTGTGAGCGCGGTCGAGGAGTGTTTGGGAACGAAAGCAACGAACCTGAATACCTTTCAGCAATAGAATTAAAGGTAAGAACAACAAACGAGCGCGCGTTCGACAAAATATACGCAGCAATACCTACAAAGAGCAGAGCGCGGATGAGACTTTCCAGCCGAATAGCGGTGGCAATGGTCGCCCTGATTGCGGCCACCGTTCTGGCCGTCGGCTGGATGGCCTATAGAAACATGAATGAGGCCATCGTGCCGCGCGCCCTGGAGCGCGTTAAGATCGAATTGCGGCCCTTGACTACGGAACTTGAATCGTATGTCCGCGGTGCACGACAGGACGTCACTGCCTTTCGTTCCGCGGCAGCCATCGCCGGTATCGTGCGCGCCAATGAAGCAGGCGGCGTCGATCCCAAAGACGGCATCGCCGAAGCGGTTTGGCGTCAACGGATGGCGGAGCGTTTTGCCGCCGAGCTTGAAGCCAAGCCGGCCTACGACAAGTTCCGCATCATTTCTTTTGCCGACGGACGAGAACTGCTGCGCGTCGATCGGTCAGGTCCGGATCACGTCATTCGCATCGTTCCGGGTCCGGAACTGGTCGATAAGAGCGACCGAGGCTACTTCAAATCGGCAATTCGCTTGGCGGCAAGCGACATCTACGTGTCGCCGATCGTGCTCAAGCGCACCATGCGCGGCGGCGAAGTCGCAGTGCCGCACGTTCCGGTGCTCCGCGTCGCAGCCATCATTCCGGGTGAGCTAAAGCCATTCGGCATGGTCCTCATCGACGTCAATATGGCGCCGATCCTCCGCGAGATCGCCGCAAGCGGCCGCCCCGGCGGCGAGATTTACGTCGTCGATGAGTTCGGCAACTATCTGGTGCATCCCGATCCGCAAATGGCATTCGGCACCGATCTCGGCAGACCGACGCACTGGCAGCAGGATTTTCCGGATCTGGTCGCTGGGTTCATGCAGGAGAAACCCGAAGCGCGATTGATCGTCGATCCTGCCGGAGCAAAGGCATTCGCCGGCGTGTCGTCGGTACGGTTGGCGGACGGCCCTCGCGTCGGCATTCTGACGGCGACCCCGCGGGCCCTGATCATGGCTCCCGCCGCGGCGATAGGCCGTGCGATCCTGCTGGTCGGCGCGATTGCTATTCTTTGTGCTGCCGGTCTCGCCGCCCTCGTCGCCCGCTCTCTGACCGGCCCGCTTGTGCAAATGACGGCCGCGGTCGATGCGTTTCCACACGATCGTTCGGCGGCGCTCCCTATCGATGCGTCGGGGGAGATCGGCGTGCTCGCCCAGGCATTCAATCGGGCCATGGCGGAAGTAAAAGACAAGACTGCGTCGCTGGAATCCGAAGTGCAAGAGCACCGGCGCACGGAAGCTGAGCTCAAACGACATATCGATCGGGAGCGGCTGTTCGGCGCGGCGGTGAATTCGTCGCAGGACGTGGTCGTCACCATGACGCCCGATGGCCTCGTCACCGGCTGGAATCCCGCCGCAGCAAAGCTGTTCGGATGGACATCCGATGAAATGTGCGGCCGCAACATCGACGCCATCGTGCCGGACGACCGCCGCACCGAGGTGCGCAGCATTCTGGAGAAAATACGCCGCGGCGAAACCGTCAATCATCACGAGACCGTAAGGCTGACCAAGGATCGGCGGCCCATCGAGGTCTCGCTGAGCGTCTCGCCGATCCGCGCGCCGTCAGGCGAACTCATCGGTGCCTGCAAGATTGCGCGCGATATCACCGCGAGCAACCAAGCAAAGGCGCTGCTCGAACGGGAAAGCGGCGAACGCAGGCGCGTCGCCGAGATTCTCGACAATATCGTCACGACGATGTCGGACGCCGTTCTGGTCGCGGATCGCAACGGAAAAATTCTACTGTCCAATCCGGCGGCACAGCGTCTGTTGGGCATCACTCCCGGCATGACCACCGAGCAATGGCCGCAAGGCTATGAAATCTTCGTCCCGGACCAATCGATGCCATTGCCGTGGCAGGACGGGCCTTTGATGCGCGCGGTTCGCGGCGAGATGGTCGCCAATGTGGACGTCGGCATCAGGCATCGCGACAACAGAAAGACCCTCTCGCTCGTTGCAAATGGCGGGCCGATCCAGCATGGCATGCAGCGGAACCAGGCCGGCATCGTCGTCTATCACGACGTGACGGCCGCTAAGGAAGCGGAACGGCAGCTACGTCATTCGCAGAAAATGGAAGCGCTCGGGCAATTGACCGGCGGCATTGCCCATGACTTCAACAACGTCCTCACCGTCATCACCGGAACTGTCGGCATTCTCGCCGAAGGCGTGGCCGCCAAGCCCGAGCTTGCCGAGATCGTCCAGATGATCGACGACGCCGCCGAGCGCGGCGGCGCGCTTACCTCGCATCTACTGGCGTTTTCGCGCCGGCAGCCGCTGGAACCGAGAGCAACCGACGTCAACACCTTGATCACCGAGGCCTCGCGCCTGTTACGGCCCACGCTCGGCGAGCATATTGAGATTGAAACGCTGGTGAACGAACCCGTTTCCGCCGCGATGATCGATCCGGCGCAACTCACCACCGCCATTCTCAATCTCGCGCTCAATGCCCGCGACGCCATGCCCGACGGCGGCAAGCTCATCCTCGAGGCCCACGACATCGTCCTCGACGACGGTTACGCCGCGTCGAACGCTGACGTGGTCGCCGGTTCTTACGTGTTGATCGCGGTAAGCGACACCGGCACCGGCATTCCCGCCGATATCGTCGAGAAGGTGTTCGATCCCTTCTTCACGACCAAGGAGGTCGGCAAAGGAACCGGATTGGGGCTAAGCATGGTTTACGGCTTCGTCAAACAATCGGGCGGCAACGTCAAAATCTACAGCGAACCCGGCTACGGCACGACGATAAGGATGTATTTGCCGCGCGCGACCGGCCAGGCTCAGGAGCTTTTTGAGAGCATGGAAGACGAGACGATCCAGAGCGGGCACGAAACCGTCCTAGTCGTCGAAGACGATGCTCTGGTTCGCAAATACGTCGTGGCGCAGATCATGGCGCTCGGTTACACGACGCTGGCGGCCGCCGGCAGCGTGGAAGCGCTTTCGCTAATCGACGGGCGTGACGATATCGATTTGCTATTTACCGACATTGTCATGCCGGGCACGGCGAACGGGCGAGACCTTGCCGAAGCGGCGATAAAGCGCCGGCCGAGCCTCAAGGTGCTCTACACATCCGGTTACACCGAAGATGCGATCGTCCATCATGGCCGCCTCGATCCCGGCGTTCTGCTGTTGGCGAAGCCCTACCGCAGATCGGATCTGGCGCGGATGCTGCGGCTTGCACTCGACTCCCCGGCAGCGCCGCAACAATCGCGCGCGCACGCGTTGAAAACGGCATGAGGACTTCTACTGAGCCGATGATTAGGCGTTACGTAATGGCTTTCGCGCACATCTCGTACAAGTAAAAAGACCTTCGCCGGATAACTGGGCGGCCCTGGAAAAAGTCCACTGCTAAGCGCTGTCGGGTCCAGGGCCGTTATCTTTCGGATTTGATGCCATATGCGATTTGAAAGGCGCAGGCAGTCTCGCCGGCCAATCGACATTGCAGCCAAGCTTTTTACCGCGGTCGATGCGCCGGTGTGGGATTGCATCGTCATGGACATTTCAGACTGCGGCGCAAGATTGGCGGTGGAATCCGGCGGTGACATTCCCGACCATTTTACATTGCTTCTGAGCGCCGAAGGTCGCGCATCGCGTCGCTGCCAGGTGATGTGGCGGGCCGGACGTCAAATGGGGGTCAAATTTGTCCCGCTCGAATCGGCAAATGCCGATCTGTCTCAAATTTTTGGTGCCGAGCCTGATTTTCGGTGACGGCAATGCGGATGAGATCGCCGGCAGTCCGGGCGCCGAGCTTTTCCATGATCCGCTTACGATGGATTTCGATGGTCCGAAAACTGATGCCAAGCCGCCGGCCGGCTTCCTTATTGGTGGCGCCGGCAATGAGCTGGGTGAGCACGTCGCGTTCGCGCGCGGTCAGCGGCTCGCGGCCCGGAAAGTAGAATTGCGGCGGTTCGGATGTTCGGCTTTCCGCGGCACGCCGGCGAGCGGCGGCAAGGGCTTCCTCGATACGGCTGACGACATTGGCGCCGCGAAAGGGTTTTTCGATGAAATCGAGCGCGCCGCTTTTGATGGCATCGACGGCCATCGCGATGTCGCCTTTACCTGAAATCATGAAAATCGGCACCGGATAACGCGCGCCGACTTCCTTGAGAATATCCAGACCGGATCTGCCGGGGATATGCACATCGAGGATCACGCATAGTGGGGTTTTGGTCCGGATCGCAGCCAGCAGGGCCGCACCCTCGGCAAAGCACGTGACGTCATAGCCCTTCCGCGAAAACAACAACATGAGGACCTGGCGCACAGCGGGGTCGTCATCGACGATGAAGACCTCGCCCGAAAGTGCCTGCTCTTGATGCATTGGCTGGGTCCCGGCGCTCACGCTTTATGTGGACTCCCCTGAAACGGGAATATCCGTATTAGCCCTGACATAGAGTTTAAGCGCGTTCTCAGCGACGGCCCGTAAGGCTACCGGCTCCGGCCCTCCAAAGCCGCGAATCGACATAAATCTAACGCAGTAGTTGCGGGAACGAAAGCGTCGAGATCATGGTTTCGTTGCTGCCGTTCGCCAAACGAGGCGTGTCTCGGCTGTTTCGCCGGATCGATTGGACTCAGCGCGCCGTCACCGATGCGTTGGTCATCGGAGCGCTTGCCGTCGTCGCCTATTTTCTCAGCCAATGGGTTGACCTGTTCAACGCCATCGTGAGGTTTCAGGCCGTTTACGGCGACTGGGGTCTCGATGACCTCGTCCTGATTTGCGTCGTGCTTTCATTCGGGCTGACGGCCTTCGGCTGGCGCCGCTATCAGGACCTCAAACGCGAGATTGCGAAGCGCGAGGCGGCGGAGGAAGAAGTTCGGCAGACAATCAAGGAGACCAACCGGGCCAAGACCTTTCTTAAGACAATTGTCGATAATGTGCCTACGACGATCGTTGTGCGCGATTTTCCCGGACGACGCTTCGTCTTGCTCAATCGGGAAGCCGAAAAGCTGCTGAGCGCTCCTCGCGAGCAACTGCTGGGAAAGACACCCGCCGAAATCTTGTCGGTAAAGGCCGCACACACCGTAGAAGAGCACGACGTCGTTATACTGGAATCGCAGGATGCGGTCGTATTCGACGAAGAGGTCTCCATTCCGACGCGCCAGCACGGCGTCCGCATCACCGTTTCCACCGGAGCGACGGTGCGCGACGAACACGGAACACCGCGCTATCTGATCAACGTCGTGCAAGACGTCACCGAGCGCAAGTCCGCCGAGCAGAAAATTGCGCATCTGGCGCACCATGACCCGTTGACCGACTTGCCAAATCGCACCGCGTTCAACGAACACATGGAAGCTTTGCTGGCACGGGTCAAACCCGCCGGTGACGGCTTCGCCCTGATGTGCATCGACCTCGACCGCTTCAAAGAAGTCAACGACGTCTTCGGTCATGCTGTCGGCGACGATTTGCTTTGCGCTGTGGCAAGGCGCCTGGAGACTGCGTGCCAAAGCGCCTTCGTCGCTCGTTTCGGCGGCGACGAATTCGTCGTCGTCTCCGCCGACGGCCCGCAGCCGGCCGCGGCCGAGGCGTTGGCGGAGCGTGTGTTCCAGGCACTGGATGATGAGATCGCCATCGCCGGCAATCGGCTGCGCGCCGGCATGAGCATCGGTGTCGCCGTATATCCGGCGGACGGAACGGAGCTGTCGGTGCTGCTCGCCAATGCCGATGCCGCGCTGTATCGGGCCAAGTCGGAGGCGCGCGGCTCGATCCGCTTTTTCGAGCCCGACATGGACAAGCGGTTACGCGAACGCCGCGCCCTGCAGCATGATTTGCGCGCAGCGCTGACCAAAGATGAATTTGAGTTGTATTATCAGCCGCAAGCCTCGATCGACGGCCACGTCACCGGCTTCGAGGCCCTGGTCCGGTGGAACCATCCGGCGCGCGGCATGGTGTCTCCTGGCGTTTTCATTCCGCTTGCGGAGGAAAACGGCGTGATCATCCCGCTCGGCGAATGGATATTGCACGAAGCCTGCCGCGAGGCCGCTGCATGGCCGGCGACGCTCGGCGTCGCCATCAATCTGTCGCCGGCTCAATTCCGGCACGGCGATCTGCCGAGCCTGGTTCACAGCACGCTGCTTGACACCGGACTCGCTGCCAATCGCCTGGAATTTGAAATCACCGAAGGCGTGCTGATCTCCGACTTTTCTCGGGCGATTTCCATATTGCGCCGATTGAAGTCCCTCGGCGTGCGTATCGCAATGGACGACTTCGGCACCGGCTATTCCTCGTTGTCGTATCTGCAGGCCTTCCCATTCGACAAGATCAAGATCGATCAAGGTTTTATCGCCAACCTCGACCGCAATCCGCAATCCGCGGCCATTATCCGTGCGGTTATCGGTCTCGGTCACGGCCTCAATCTGCCGATCGTCGCAGAAGGCGTCGAAACCAAGGAACAATTGGCCTTCCTCCGGCGCGAAAAATGCAATGAAGTTCAAGGCTACCTGGTCGGCCGGCCGGCGCCGATCGCGCAATATTCACGGCTGACCGGGGCGGGCGGCGAACCGGTCAGGCCAAAGGCCGCCGCCGCAAGCTGACATCGTCAACCGCCGCGAGGGCGCCATCGGCTGCAACCCGCTATTTGCGGCTCCCGAGGTTGCGCGCTCGCTCCCCGGTCGCTGGTCAAACCGCCGCGGAGCCTTATAGTCCGCTGCCGCACCCCCTCGTCGTCAGCTTGGGGAAATACCGTACGCAGGGAGGAAATGGCGCACGCCCGCGACAGCCGGGCGGCGTCATGCACAAAGAATGTTCGAATATTTCGACGACAATTACACCTGGAACATGGCCGTCAACCTGGCGCTCGGCATGGGTGCGAGCATCGGCGACATCGATGACGCCTCGCGAGCGCTGCGGCCATTGTCGCGAAATCGCGACGATGCCGCCGCGGAAAAGTTCTTCGAATCCTGGACGGCGCTCGCCGTCAAGCTTCGGCGGCAAGCGGCGGCCGATGAGGCGCGCGGCCGGCGGCTTAGCGCCGGAGCGAAATATCGCCGCGCCTTCATCGCCTTCATTCAGGCGGAACGGATGCAGCGGCCGGATTTTGCCGCGCGCGAGCAGGCTTATCGAGACGCCCTCGATTGCTTTTCGCGGTTTTTATCGTTGACGCGGCAGAATTGCCGGCGTGTCGAGGTGCCCTATCTCGACACCTCGCTCCCCGCGCTTCTGATCATGCCGCGCGAGCCGTCGGGCGATAGGCCTTGCATGGTTCATTTCGACGGTCTCGACGTCACCAAGGAGATTATCTATCTGGTCGGCGTGCCCGGCGCGCTTGCGGAGCGGGGTGTCGCTACTCTCGTCGTCGACAACCCCGGCGTTGGGGAGTCGCTGCGCCTGCGCAAATTGCACAACGGTCCCGACGCCGAGGCTCCAGCCAAAGCATGCGTCGACTTTCTGCAAACGATTCCCGGCATCGATCGCGAACGGATCGGCATCATGGCGCTGTCGCTCGGCGGCTATCATGCGCCCCGTGCCGCCGCGTTCGAGCAGCGCTTCAAATGCTGCGTCGCCTGGGGCGCGAATTACGATTGGGGAGAAACGCAACGGCGGCGCTACGAGTCGAAGGATCAACGCCTGCCGGTGCCGCATTACTGGGATCACGTCGGCTGGGTGTTCGGCAAATCTTCGGTCGAAGACATTGTCGCGGTTTCGGAAATGCTGTCGCTGCGGGGAATATTGCACCAGATCAAATGCCCGATCCTGTGCATCCATGGCGAAAACGATCGCCAGATTTCGCTAAGCCAGGCAAAGCAACTCATTGCCGAATGCACCGCGAGCCCCAAGGCCGAGCTTCACGTCCAGACGCTGGCCGAGGGCGGCGCCGAGCATTGCGGCGTCGATAACGTCGTGCCTACACGCGAAACGATATGCGATTGGATTGCCGAGGCCTTGGGTGGAAATCCAGCCGGATTTGCGTCCGAGTCCAGGTGATTCAGGGAAAGATTTTCTGCGAAACGCGCGCCGGGGAGAAGATCGTGGGCAATTGGGAAAATGCAGCCCGTCGCATCGAGCCTTCGACTGCGATAATGAGGCACTTGGGGGACCTCGCCCACCGGGTTATGCTACCCTCAACGGGATCAAACTGGGAGGATGAAACCATGACCACCAAAGAGGGGGCGAATACCACTCGTCTCGACAAGATCGATCGCGACCGCCGCAAGCTCCTCAAGCTGGCGGCCGCCGGAGGCGCCGGCCTCATGACATCGCCGTGGACGTTCCAGTCTTCGCGCGCGGCGTCCAAGACCATCAAGATCGGCATGATTACCCCGGAAACCGGGCCGATCGCCGCTTTCGGCGAACCCTCCAAATGGGTGGCCGAGGGCGTGAGCAAGTTCTTGGGCGCCGGCATTGTCGTTGCCGGCGAGAAACATCCCGTCCAGATTCTCAACCGGGACAGCCAATCGAATCCGAACCGCGCGTCGGAAGTGGCGGCGCAGCTCATCAATAATGACAAGGTCGACATCATGATCGCCTCGTCGACCGGCGATACGACGAACCCGGTGGCGGATCAGTGCGAACTCAACGGCGTGCCCTGCATCACGTCGGACGATCCGTGGCAATCCTGGTTCTTCGGCCGCAAAGGCGACCCCAAGAAGGGGTTCGAGTGGACCTATCACTTCTTCTGGGGCTTCGACCAGGTCGCGAACATGTATGCGGACATGTGGCTGTCGATACCGACCAACAAGAAGGCCGGTATCATGCTGACCAACGATCCCGACGGCATCGCGGCCAGCGATCCGGTGCACGGCCTGCCGGCGACCGTGAAGGGCCATGGTTTCGACGTGAATTACCTCGGCCTTTATCCGCCGCTGTCGGACGACTTCACGGCGCAGATCACGCAACTGAAGACCATGAACGCCGATATCGTCTGCGGCATTTTCAACCCGCCGCAATTTGCGATCTTCTGGACGCAATGCGCCCAGCAGGGCTTCAAGCCCAAGATCGCAACCCCGCCGAAGGCGCTGCTGTTCCCGACCGCCGTCGAGGCGCTGGGCGACCGCGGCGCCGGGACCTCGACGGAAGTATGGTGGTCGCATCACCATCCGTTCAAGTCCGGCCTGACCGGCGAGACCGCGCAGCAATATTGCGACGCCTACGAGAAGGCGAGCGGCAAGCAGTGGACGCAGCCGCTCGGCTTTAAGCACGCCAACCTCGAAGTCGCCATCGATGCGCTCAAGCGCGCCAAGAAGCTCGATGCCAAATCGATCCGCGATGCCATCGCCCAGACCGATTATCAATCAATCGTCGGTCCGATCACGTGGAAGGGTGGCCCGACCAATCCGGTGCCGAACGTATGCACGACACCGCTGGTCGGCGGCCAGTGGGAAAAGGGCACGAAGTGGAAATACGACCTCAACATCGTGTTCAACAAGACCGCGCCTGAAATCCCGCTCGACATGCCGTTCTCGGCGATTCAATATTCCTGACACCGACCCACGACCGGGAACCGCAGTTAAATCGAAAAAGCGACCGTCGCGCTCATGGCGCGGCGGTCGACTGTAAAAGCCGTTCATGACCATCCTTCTTCAGCTCAACGGTGTATGCAAACATTACGGCGCCCTGAAAGCGGTGGACGGCGTCAACGTCGCCGTCGCCGCCGGCGAAGCATTGGCCGTCATCGGCCCGAACGGTGCCGGCAAGACAACACTATTCAACCTGATTACCGGCGACGTCGCGCCGACCAAAGGGCGCATCGCCTTCGACGGCATGGACATGACGGCGATGCCGCCGCATGCGCGGTCGCGCCTGGGCGTCGGCCGCTCGTACCAAATACCGCACCCGTTCGCCAATATGAGCGTGTTCGAGAATCTCCTGGTCGGCGCCATCTTCGGCGGCGGCGTCAGTGAGCGGCAAAGTTACCAGCGCTGCAGCGACGTCCTGAAGGTGACCGGCCTTTACGACAAGGCCAATATGCCGGCGCGCACGCTGACGCTCTTGCAGCGCAAGCGGCTCGAAATGGCCCGCGCGCTGGCGACGCAGCCCAAGCTGTTGCTGCTCGACGAGATCGCCGGCGGCCTCACCGAATACGAGTGCGGCCAGTTGGTCGAGACTATCAAGGACATTCACGCGCAAGGCACCACGATCGTGTGGATCGAGCACATCGTGCATGCGCTGGTTTCGGTGGCGAGCCGGCTGATCGTGATGAATTTCGGCCAGATTCTCGCCGAGGGCAGTCCGCACGAAGTCATGGCCGAGCCTCGCGTGCGCGAGGTCTATATGGGCATTCCGGTGTCATGACGCTGTTGCGGACACAGAAGCTGTCGGCGTTCTATGGCGACTTCCAGGCGCTGTTCGGCATCGATGTAACCGTCGATCAGGGTGAGACGGTCGCCATTATCGGCGCCAATGGCGCCGGCAAAACGACCTTTCTGCGCGCGGTTGCCGGAGCCCTGACGACGCCGCCCGAGAGCGTCATGTTCGATGGCCAGGCGATCGGGCACAAGACGCCGCACGAGATCGTGCGGCTCGGCATCGCCATGGTGCCGGAAGGACGCCGGCTGTTCCCCAGCCTGTCGGTGGAAGAAAACCTCCTGCTCGGCACCCACAGCGAGCGCGCGGGGCCGTGGAATCTCAAACGCATTTATGAGCTGTTTCCGCGGCTCTATGACTTGCGCCGGCTGCCGGCGCCGTCGCTGTCCGGTGGCCAGCAGCAAATGGCCGCGGTCGGCCGCGCCTTGATGTCCAATCCGCGGCTTTTGCTCTGCGACGAGCTGTCTCTCGGCCTGGCGCCGGTCGTCATCCGCGACATCTATCAATGCCTCGGCGCGATTATCGCCGAGGGCACGACGGTCGTGCTGGTCGAGCAGGACATCAACCGGGCGCTCGACGCGTCGACGCGGTTCTATTGCTTCCAGGAAGGCCGTCTGGCGCTCAGCGCGCCGACCAAGAATTTCGATCGCGCCGCGCTGACCGCGGCGTATTTCGGACTGTAACGGGGCGGCCGGCATGGAATTCCTCAACATCTTCATCCAAGGCAGCCTACTCGGCGGCATCTATGCGTTGTTCGCGATCGGCCTGTCGCTGTCGTTCGGCATCATGCGTCTCGTCAATATCGCGCACGGCGACTTCATCGTGCTCTCGGGTTACGTCGCGCTGGTCGTGACCCAGAGCACCGGACTGGATCCGTTCACTAGTCTTGTGATCGTCGTTCCGGTGATGTTCGTCCTGGGTTACGTGCTGCAGCGCGGACTGTTAAATCAAACGCTGAGCGGCGGCCTGCTGCCGCCGCTGCTCGTCACCTTCGGTATCTCGATCATCATCCAGAACGGGCTGTTGCAGGGCTTCGGCGCCTATGACCACCGGCTCCAGGAAGGGCCGATCGAGACGGCGAGCCTGCACCTGCCCGGCGGAATCGACATCGGGGTCTACCCGCTGCTGGTCTTCGCGGTCGCGGTGTTCGGCATCGCCAGCTTGCAATTGCTGTTCTACGGCACGCGCCTTGGCCGGGCCTTTCGCGCCGTTTCCGACGATGCCAATACCGCCGAGCTGATGGGGATCGACAATCGCAAGCTTTACGCCGTGGCACTCGGCATCGCCATGATCTTCACCGCAATCGCCGGCGTCTTGTTCGGCATTCGCACTATTTTCGATCCTGCGGCGGGACCGATCCGGCTTATCCTTGCCTTCGAGGCGGTCATCATCGGCGGCCTCGGCAGTTTATGGGGCACGCTGATCGGCGGAATGGTGCTTGGCATCGCGCAGACCGTCGGCGCCGCGCTCGATCCCACCTGGCAAATCCTTGCCGGCCACCTGGCGTTTCTGGCCATTCTCATCCTCCGCCCCAACGGGCTGTTCCCACGGACGAGGGATTGAGATGACCGCTGCCGTGGAGACGGTCCGCGTCGAGCGCGCCACCAAAGCCAGCCGCGTCTTTACGGTTGCCGCAGCCGTCATGCTTGCGGGACTGGTGTCATTGCCGTGGTGGGGCGATGCCGGCGACATGCGGCTGATCGCCGAAATGGCGTACTACTTGGCGCTGGCGCAACTGTGGAATCTGCTTGCCGGTTATGCCGGCCTCGTGTCGGTCGGCCAGCAGGCCTATGTCGGCATTGGCGGATATGCGCTGTTTTATTTGACCGGCGTTTGGAACCTCAATGTCTATGCCGCGCTGTTGCTGGCCGGTCCGTTTGCGGGTCTCATTGCAATCCCGGTTTCGTTCGCCGTGTTTCGGCTGCGCGGCGCCTATTTCGCCATCGGCACCTGGGTGGTATCCGAAGTCTTTGCGCTGATCGCGAGCCTCATTCTGGTACTCGGCGCCGGATCCGGCCTGTCCTTGACGGTCCCCATCCTGCAAGAAATCTCGCCCGATCGGGACGCCCGCAATACGGCGATCTATCTGATGACGCTCGCGGTGTCGTTGTTTGTCGTCGGGGTCGTTTATCTGCTGTTGCGCTCCCGTCACGGGCTGGCGCTCACCGCCATCCGCGATTCCGAGCCGGCCTCGGCCAGCCTCGGCGTCAATACGTTCCGGACCAAATTCATCATCTACGTCGCGACTGCCGCCTGCACCGGGCTGATCGGCGGTCTGATCTTCCTGCAGAAACTGCGGATTTCGCCGGAGGCCGGCTTTTCCATCAACGATTGGACCGTCGTGGTCATCTTCATGGTCGTGATCGGCGGCATCGGCACCATCGAAGGCCCGTTTATCGGCATGCTGATCTTCATCGTCCTGCGCGAATTGCTGGCCGATTACGGGACATATTATTTGATCTTGCTCGGCATTATCGCCATCGTCATCATGCTGAAGGCGCCTTCGGGAGTCTGGGGTTGGATCGCCCAGCGTTACGATCTGCAGCTTTTCCCGGTCGGCCGGCGGCTGGTGCTCAAGCCGGATCAATCCAAGCGATAGGAATCGCCATGTCGCTCTCCTCGCCGTCCCGCCAAAGCGTGACCGCCCAAGACATTATCGAACGCGCGCGGGAGCTTGCGCCGCGCTTCGGCAAGCGCGCCGACGCCGCGGAGGAGGCACGCCACATTCCCGCAGAGTCCGTCAAGGACATGCTCGATGCCGGCTTCGCCCGCATCCTGCTGCCGCGCGAGATCGGCGGCTACGGCCTCGGCTTCGACGCCTGGTATGAGGTAACGCGCGAACTCAGCAAGGCCGATGCGTCGCACGGCTGGTGCGCCGGCCTCATCATTCATCACGCTCATCTGATCGCGCAGTTTCCGCGAGCGGGTCAGGAGGCGGTCTGGCCAGGAAACCTCGATGTACCCGTCGCCGCTTCGTTCGCCCCGGTTGTGAAGGCTGTGCGGGCGGACGGCGGTTATCGTATCTCAAGTGCCGGCTCGCCGTTTGCGAGCGGCGTCGATCATTGCACCTGGGTCATGCTGGGCGGCATGACACACGATGGCCCGGAGCCGGAATGGAGATTCTTTCTGGTCCCGCAGGGCGAATACGCCGTCCGCGACACCTGGTTCACCGCCGGCATGCGCGGCACCGGCAGCAAGACCATCGTCGTCGCCGACGCTTTTGTGCCGGACAGCCGCATCTTGAGCCTTGCCGACCTGCGCAGCGGCAAGACCCCGGGCGCCGCCATCTACAACGACATCATCAATCGCACGCCATTTTTCTATTACGCGCCGATCTCCTTTGCATCGCCGATGCTCGGCGCCGCCCAGGGGGCCTATGAGATATTTCGCGACTGGACCAAGACGCGAAAGACGATGGACGGCACGCCGCTCGCCGAAAAGACCTCGGTGCAAGTGCAAATGGCGCGCGTCGCGGCCGACATCGATGCGGCAGAGCTGCTCCTGCGCCGCGCCGCGGGCGTGACCGAGGCGCCGGAGGCCTACTCAGCGGATCTCTTGGCGCGCTCGATCCGCGACTATACCCGCGTATCCGAATTGACCATCAGTGCGATCGACACGCTGATCGCGCTGAGCGGCACGGCAGGTTTTGCCTCATCGCATCCGTTGCAGCGGGCGTGGCGCGACATCCACTTCATGTCCATGCATATCAGCCTGAACGTCGAGACCAATTTTTCGCATTACGGCCGCTTGCAGCTCGGCCTCGGCCCGGATTCCGCCAGTCGTTATTTCTAAGGCTGAGGCTCAACGCAATCCGGCCTGCACCACCAGCGGATAGACGCGGTCCTTGAACCAATGCTGGTCCTCGATATAGCGCGGCCAGTTCAGCAGCGTGCCGTCGAGACCCATCTTCGACATCCGGATTAGACCGTCGACGATCTGCTCCGGCGTGCCGATCAGCGGATAACCGCCCCAGCCGGCGATGAAGTGCTTCTTCATTTCCGCCAGCACCTCCGGCGGCAGCGTCTTGGCGTTGGCGATCATGGTGCCGACAAGGTTGGTCGCCGCCTCCCAATCGCCCTTGTCCTGGACGTAATCGGTAAAATAGTCCTTCGCCTCTTTTTCGGTCTCGCCCTGCACGACATAGGCATAGCTCCACACTTGAATCTCGCGTCCATATTCTCGGCGCGCCAGTTCCCGATAAGAGTCGATCTTGGCCTTGCAGTCGTCAAAGTCGTGCGAACCAAACACGACATAGACCATGTCGCAATATTTGGCGGCAAAGTGCTGGCCCTTTTCCGAGCCGCCCGCATTCATCACCGCGGGAAACGGCCGTTGGATCGGCTTCGGTTCGAGGAAGCCTTTCTTGATGTTGTAGAACCGGCCCTCGAAATCGAACGGCTCGTCGCGGGTCCAGAGCTGTTTCACGACCTGAAGCCATTCGGCGGCGCAATCGTAACGGTCGTTGTGCTCCATCAGCGGCGAGCCGAACATCTCGATCTCGGGCCGGTTCCAGCCAGTGACGATATTGAGCGCAAAGCGGCCGCCGGTGACGTGATCGACGGTGGCGGCCTGCTTCGCCGCCATCACCGGATGAATGGTCGGCACATGCGAGGTGGCGAAAATGCCGGAATAATGCGTCGAAGCGCCGATCGCCGAGGCCCAGGAAAAACATTCGAAACCGGGACCGTTGAAATTTGTCACGCCGCCGAAGCCGTGCCAGCGGCCGATCGGCACCAGCGCCTCGAATTCCATCGCTTCCGAGGTTTTGGCCAATTCCAACGTGTTCGGCCAATTGATCTCGAGCACGCCATCGATGGTGGAGATGGCACAGCCGCGGTCGAGATTGGTGCCGAACGTGCCGAGCTTGAGCTTGCGATCATTGAAGACCGGATTGGTCAAGCGGCGATCCTGCCGCACGCTCACGGCTGCATCCATGGCATTCCTCCCGAACAGAGCTCGGAGCTTACGAAACCCAACGCCACTGTGGCAATCGCCGCGGCGCCATGCAAAAGTTACGATTGTCGCATGGGAGCGGAACGTTCGGAGCCGGGTTATGTCAGTCTTTGCCGTAAACTATCTGTGCCGCGAGCTTTTGCGCGATCACGCCTTTCGCGCCGCCATGAAGGCCGATCCGGCGAAAGCGCTGTCCAGCCTCGATCTAACCGAGGACGAACGCCGGGCGCTTATTGCCGGCGATGTCGGCACATTATTCCGCATGGGCGTGAACGGCTTTCTCATGGGCTATCTGGCCCGCTTCGAGGTTTGCGGCCTGAACGTACAAATCTATAACGAGCGGATGCGCGCGGTGAAGGTCGACGAAATCGGCCAGCCGGTGGCGTGACGCACAATTACGACGGGAGGCTTATCGACAATGGCGCAAATCGTTGCCGGTTTCGGCGTGCCGCACACCCCGGTATTTCCGTTTTTCGTCAAACGCGATGGGCCGGACTGCGAGATCGCCAAGTTGTTCGGCGCGCAGAAGAACGAGCTAGCCGCCACGCGGCCGGACGCCATCGTGATGTTCGATACCGATCATCTCAACACCTTCTTCCTCAACGACCTGCCGATCTTTGCCGTCGGCATAGACCAGGCGTTCAAGGCGCCGAACGACGAGCCGCGCGACGTGCCGAACTACACGGTGAAATCCAATGCCGGGCTCGCCGCGCATATCCGCGCTGCCGCGGTCGGCGCCGGCTACGACGGCGGCATGACGCAGAATGTCTCCGTCGATCACTCCGTTACGGTGCCGCTGCATTTCCTCACCCCCGACATGCAGGTGCCGGAGATCCCGTTCTTCATCAGCGGCCACCTGCCGCCGCTGCCGCCGGCGCGGCGCTGCTACGCGCTCGGCCAGACGGTGGCGCGCGCGATCGTCGAATGGCCGGAGCCGCTACGGGTGGTGATCATGGGCAGCGGCAGTTTCTCGCTCGAAGTCGGCGGGCCGCGCATGGCGCCCGGCCGCTCCGACGGCGTGCCCGATCCGGATTGGGCGGCGCGGGTCATCGCCTCGCTCGAACAGCAGCAGATCTACCGGCTGATTGCCGAGGCCACCGAGCACCAGATGCTCAAGGCCGGCAATGTCGGTGGCGAGCTATTGAACTGGATCGCCATGCTCGGCGCCATCG
>DATAWA010000058.1:0-38772 GCA_036267435.1 Xanthobacteraceae bacterium
CTGGATTACCGACATGGCGAACTTCGCCGAAATGAATGCGGTGTGGGACGCCTGGGTATCGCCCGGCCATGCACCGGCGCGCGCCACCGTCGAAGCGGGCCTCGCTTCGCCCGACTATAAAGTCGAGATCATGGTGGTCGCAGCGCGATGAGTGGTGAGCCCGGCATCCTTGCGATCTTCAACGACTGCCGCGCCGGGCGCGAGGCCGAATTCGAAGCCTGGTTTCAGCGCGAGCATCTGGTCGAGCGGCTCTCGGTGCCGGGCTTTGTCTTCGGCCGGCGTCATAAGGGGCTGTCCGGCTCGCCCGGCTATTTCAATTTCTACATGGTCGAAACGCCCGCGGTGCTGACGTCGAAGCCGTATCTTGAGCGGCTCGACCATCCGACGCCGCTGACGCGCACCATCATGTCGGACGTGTTCGTCAACATGAATCGCACCGTGTGCCGGCGCGTCGCCCGCGGCGGCAGCTTTCGCGGCGCTTTCGCCGTCGTCGTCCGGTTCGACGGGACAGCCGACGAGCCGGCACTGAGGCAAACGCTGGAAGAACTGACGGCCGATACGGCGGTGGCCGGCGGCGAAATCTGGGTGGCGCTCGATGCCGCCGGCATGCCGGTGTCGATGGAGGAGAAATTGCGCGGCGGCGACAAGAAGATTGCCGGCGCGCTAATGGTCGATACGCTTTACGAGGAAGATGCGAACGCGGTCGCCGCTCGCTTGGCGACGCAATTTCCGGACGCCATGGTCAGCGTCTTTCGCGTGCTGTGTCAGATAGGACGAGGTGATCTATGAAAACCCTGCTGCCGTTGGCGGAGACAATTGCGAAACGGCTGATCGCGCGGCGCGAGACCATCGCGATCGCCGAATCCTCCACCGGCGGATTGATCGCCGCGGCTCTGCTCGCGGTGCCCGGCGCCTCCGCTTATTTCCTCGGCGGCGCGGTGGTCTACACCAAAGCGGCGCGCGCGGCGCTGCTTGGCATCGGCGACGCCGACATGGAAGGCTTGCGTGCGGCGACCGAACCTTATGCTTTATTCATCGCACGCCGTGTGCGCGAACGGCATAGCGCCGTCTGGGGCCTCGGCGAAACCGGCGCGACGGGACCGACCGGCAACCGTTACGGCGATCCGGCCGGTCACACCTGCATCGGAGTGTCGGGTCCGGCCGAGCGCGCCGTTACGTTGCGAACCGGCAGCGCGGAGCGTATGACCAACATGGAGGCCTTCGCCAAGCGCGCCCTTGAATTGCTGGCCGAAACGATACCCGCGACGTAGCCACCCAGTCATCGACTTAGAGGGGCTTCAACCCGCTCATCCCAGGCCGGCCATTCCGGGCGGGCCAGGTTCCGCCGTTGTTCAAGCAGGCTCGATGCTTGCTGCTGCATTTTTGTGAGCAATTGCCTTCGTCACATTCCCGCAAACACGCTTGTCGCGCCGCAGTACAAGTCGTGACATTCTTCCACAACTGGCCGCAACCGCCCGGAGGACAGTTCAGCGCCTGCGAATGTTCGAAGCCAGCAAGCAGAAATAACGTGGCAAGCAGGACCAAATTTACGGATTTCATCATTTGCCCCGGTGCAGGTGTCGCCGCGTCCAAGAATATCTGCTTTAAGGAGAAGCGGACCTTGTGAGAGCCGAAGTGACCCGGCCATTCCAGAAGTACGCACCTTGCTTACTCGGCGGCTTGTGACATTTCAGATCGCACAATGGCGCGAAAATCGTCGATCAGCGTCAATCCCTTCGGCGTCTCGACATGCCAGAAGGTCCAGCCGTTGCAAGCTTCGAGGCCTTGCGCCAGCGCGCCGATGCGGTGGATCGAGCCGACCGCGTCGCCCAAAGATACCGCGCCGTCGGCGCGAACCAGCGCGCGGTGCCGCCGCTTGGCGTCAACGAGCTTGATGCCGGGCGAGATCATACCGCGCTCGATCAACGCGGTGAACGGCACGCGCGGCGCCTCGCGCGCCGTCATGAATGTAGCAAGCGACGGTTCGGTCATCGGCTCGACGGCCTCGATGCGCGCCCGCGCCGCCTCGGCATAGCCGGTTTCCCGCTCGAAGCCGATGAACCGCCGGCGCAGCCGATGCGCCACCGCGCCGGTGGTGCCGGTGCCGCAGAACGGGTCGAGCACCAGATCGTCCGGCCGTGAGGCAGCGAGAATGACGCGCGCCAGGAGCGCTTCCGGCTTTTGCGTCGGATGCAGCTTCTTGCCGTCGCTTCCCTTCAGCCGCTCCTCGCCGGTGCATAACGGGATGAACCAGTCGGACCGCATCTGGATGTCGTCGTTGCCCGCCTTGAGAGCTTCGTAGTTGAACGTATAATTGCGCTTGTCGGCACCGCGCGCGGCCCAGATCAAAGTCTCATGGGCATTGGTGAAACGGCGGCCGCGGAAATTCGGCATCGGATTGGATTTGCGCCAGACGATGTCGTTGAGGATCCAGAAGCCCATGTCCTGGAGCATGGCGCCGACACGGAAAATATTATGATAGGAGCCGATCACCCACAGCGTGGCGGACGGTTTCATCACCCGGCGGCAGGCGGTGAGCCAGGCGCGGGTGAAATCGTCGTAGGCCGCAAAGCTCGTAAACTTGTCCCAATCGTCGTCGACGGCGTCGACGCGAGAATCGTCCGGCCGCTTGAGGTCGCCTTGGAGCTGTAGATTATAGGGCGGATCGGCGAAAACGAGATCGACCGACTGCGCCGGCAGCTTTGTCATCTCGGCAACGCAATCGCCGACGACGATGCGCGCGGGGGCTGCGGACGCGGCAGATTCAAAACACACGCGGGGCGTCCTGACGGACGCCCCGCGACGCGACACAACCATGACTCAGAACTCTGACTCAGGCGACGCTGTCGGCGACGCGGGACCTACAACCGACAAAACCGATCATGCCGTCCTAAAGTAAAAAACGTGTTACTGAAATCACGTCTCTGCTAGGCAATAAATGCCGGTAAGTATTCGACAAATTTGCTTGAACCGGAGCAAATAGTTGCGTTTTGATGAACGCTGCCGAGCCGGGTTTATGAGGAGCAACATATGCGTTGGGATGAATTCCGCCGTTCCAGCAATGTCGAGGACGATCGCGGCTCAGGCGGCGGCTTCGGCGTGCCGGGCGGCGTGCACGGTCTCGGCATCGGCACCATCATCATTCTCGGCTTGGTCGGCTGGGCGCTCGGCATCGATCCGAGCACGCTGATCAACGGCGCCGAGATTCTCTCCGGCGGCGGCCAGATCGTGCAGCAAAACGGCTCGCCGCCCGCCGATGATGCGCGCACCGCCGAAACCAAGGATTTTGTCGCCGCCGTGCTTGGCGACACCGAGGACCGCTGGAGCGATATTTTCGCCGCTATGGGGAAGACTTATCACCCGCCGCGGCTGCGGCTCTACACCGGCGCGCTCGACGGCGGCTGCGGCATGGCGCAATCGGCGATGGGGCCGTTCTATTGCCCGCAGGACAAGGAGATCTACCTGGACATGTCGTTCTTCCAGGACATGCAGGACAAGTTCGACGCCTGCTCGAGCGACAAAGCTTGCCGCTTCTCCGAAGCCTATGTGATCGCGCATGAGGTCGGCCATCACGTCCAGGACGAGCTCGGCATTTTGCCGCGCGTGTCGGCGGCGCAGCAGGCGGCTTCGAGCAAAACCCAGGTCAACGCGCTGCAGGTGCGGGTCGAACTCCAAGCGGATTGTTACGCCGGCATCTGGGCGAACCACGCCCAGCAGAAGCACAGCTTCCTCGACCCAGGCGATGTCGATCAGGCGCTGCAGACCGCCGCCGCTATCGGCGACGACCGCTTGCAGAAGGAAATGCAGGGCTACGTGGTGCCGGACAGCTTCACCCACGGCACCTCTGCGCAGCGCAAGCGCTGGTTCTCAAACGGCTTCAATTCAGGGCAGCTTTCGGCCTGCGATACGATGTCGGCCGGGTCGCTGTAACTGCGCTTGGCAGGACGGTTCGGGAAGCCTAAGCTATTAACGGATCGATGTATTTTTCGCTCATTCTCGCGTAGGGCGAAGTAAAGAGTTGCGTTGAGGTTTGCCGATGCCCGGAATTGACGACGCCAAGCAATTTGTCGCGCTGAAAATCGCGGTGCTGACCGTTTCCGATACGCGCGACATGAAGGATGATAAATCGGGTGCGCTGTTAGTGCAGCGCATCGTCGCCGCCGGGCATTACGTTGCCGAACGCAGTATCGTCACCGACGACATCGAAGCGATCCGCGGCCGGGTCAAGGCGTGGATCGCCGATCCCATGATCGACGTCATCATCACCACCGGCGGCACCGGCTTCACCGGCCGCGACGTCACGCCGGAGGCGGTCGAGCCGCTGTTCGAAAAGAAAATGGACGCGTTCTCGGCGCTGTTCTTGGTGGTGAGCTTCCCCAAGATCGGCACCTCGGCGATCCAATCGCGCGCCACCGCCGGCGTTGCCGGCTCGACCTATATTTTCTGCCTGCCGGGCTCCCCCGGAGCCTGCAAGGACGCCTGGGACGACATCCTGGTGCATCAGCTCGACTACCGTTACGGGCCGTGCAATTTCGTCGAGATCATGCCGCGGCTCGACGAGCATCTGCGCCGGCCGAAGGCTAAAGGCGTCACGGTTTAGCCCTGCGATTTAGAGCGACGGCGGCAACGGCATCGCACCGAGCCCTCCGAGCGCGGGCGGCAAGCCGCCGCTCGTGTCATGCAAATGCATCTGCGGATTGACCGGCCATGGACGCGTGCCGAGCAGAGCCAGCGCGACCACAGCCTCGATCGCGATAATGACGACTGCCGTTGCCGCAACGGACCACCAATGCGGCTGCATCGCTCGACGCGGGGGTTGGTGCGATAGCGACAGCATGGTGTTGGCCCTTAAAGCTGCAGATCCCAGTATTCGCTGATGACGGGCTTGCCGAAGCTGACGCGCTCTTCGCTGCTGGTGAGCGTAAAGCCGGTCTGCTGATAGATGTGCCGCGCGGCGGTGAGAACGCTGTGCGTCCATAAAGTGATCTTGGCGTAGCCGGCGCGGCGGGCGAACGCGATGCATTCATCGACAAGCCGCGCGCCGAGCTTGAGCCCGCGCGCTTTCGGATCGACCAGCAAGAGCCGGATGCGCGCAACCGTTTCTGACTCGGCGACCAGAAAAATGCAGCCGACATTCTCGCCGTCCATGTCCGCGATCCAGCAGCGTTCGCGCTGCGGATCGTTCTTGTTGGCGAAGTCGGCGACGATTTGCGTGCAGATGGCTTCGAACGGCTCGGTCCAGCCGAATTCCTGCGCGTAAAGCTCGGCGTGGCGCTTTACGATCCAGCCGAAATCGCCGGGCTGCGGCGCGCGCAGGGTGTAGTTTCGCTCCGGCGAGGCGGTGTCCACTGCTCCGTCGAGAAGCGTCTGGATGGTGTTCATCGCCGCGATCAGCCGTAGTTGCCCCTCCGGCGTAAGCCGGCCGAGCATCCCCCCGATATCGTCCTGCGAGCGCCGGTCGAGCGGTGCGAAGTCCTTCCGCCCGCGTGCCGTCAGGTTGAGATGGCTTTGCCGCGCATCGTTCGCCGAAACGGTGCGCCGGATCAGCCCGTGCTTTTCGAATTTGCGCAGCAGGCGCGACAGATAGCCGGCATCGAGATCGAGCGCGCGGCCGATGTCGCTTGCGGTGGTCGAGCCATCGCCGCGTGCGATCTCGTAGAGTACGCGCGCCTCGCCCAGTGAATAGGGGCTGTCGAGGAAGGTTTTGCGCAGGACGCCGATCTGCCGCGTGTAGAAGCGATTGAAGCCACGCACGGTGGCGATACGGCGTTCATCGACGGTGCCTTCGGCATGGTTTTCGACGAGCGGTCTGGCCATGCGGGGCAGGATTACTCAGATACTTGACTAAGTCAAGTATCTGCAGACCGACGAACCCGTTCGCGGCGGGTTCGCGATCAGACGCTGCCAAAGGCTTGGGTCGAGAGCCTGGCGATGCGGCGGCGGCCGATGCGGCGGAGCAGATCGCGCTCGGGATCGCCTGCCGCTTCCGAATGGCCGCCAAGGGCTTGGTAAAATTCTCGGGCAATGAGCAGGCCCTGCTCGGGACGCGGCGGTGCCCCTAGCGCGGCGGCAAATCTCAACAGCAATTCGTGCATCCCCGTCTTCGAGGTACCGCGCCGGAATACGGCGGCCCGCGGCGGCTGCGAATCCTGCTGCAGGAAGCGCGCGACTTCGCCGGTCCAGGGCGTGTCGAGCACAATTCCCGGCCGCACGAACATCAGCCACGGCATCCGTGCGGCCGCGGCCGCCGCCTCAAGCCGTTGTGCGAGCACGCCCTCGGCGATCAGGAAATTGCAGCCGGCGACGTCGGCGACACCGGCGGTGTCGTCCTGCGATCCGCCATCGGCGATCAGCACTTCGGCAATAAGTCCGGCGGTGGCTCCCGGCACCAGCGCGGCAAGCGTCGGGACCAAAGTGCGTTCCGAATTCCGCGTCGGGATGATGACGCTCAGCATGTCCGTGATCGGGCGGTCAAAATATTTGGTTCCGGGCTGATGGATAGGCTGTCCGCCAAGCGGCTCCAAGGCTTGTTTATAGGCAAGGTTCACGCAGCTTTGTTCTTGTTTTGTTCGGCGGTTCGCATTAGTATTCAGAGGAGGAGTTGCCCATGAGTCGTTCATCCGCATTGCGTCGCCCGCCGGCATTGCTGCCCTCCGCGCCGGCGGGCGAAATGGGAAGTGTTGTAGACCGCGAGCGAAGGCGCGGCCGCGGCACGGCCTCGAATACGTCCGGGCGTTTCGAGCCCATTGCCCGCGTTGCCTTCGACGACGGCTGGCAGGGCCTTGAAGAGCTGCCGGTATTCAAGACCACGGTGACCGCCGACGCGACGCGGAAAATTATCGCCCGCAACGATTCTCCCGATATTTCTTTCGAGCAATCGATTAATCCCTACCGTGGCTGCGAGCACGGCTGTGTCTATTGCTATGCGCGGCCGAGCCACGCCTATCTCGGGCTGTCGCCCGGGCTCGACTTCGAATCCAAGCTGTTCATGAAGCCGAACGCGCCGGAATTGCTCGAGCGGGAATTGTCGGCGCCAGGTTACGTCCCCAAAATCATCGCGCTTGGGTCCAACACCGATCCCTACCAGCCGATTGAGCGCCGCTATCAGATCACGCGCCGGATTCTTGAAGTGCTCGAGCGCGCCGGCAATCCGGCCGGCATTGTCACCAAGTCGGCGCTGGTGTTGCGCGACCTCGACATTCTCACGCGCATGGCCAAACGCAATCTGGTCAAGGTCGCGATTTCGGTCACGACGCTCGATGCCGGATTGGCGCGTGTGATGGAGCCGCGCGCCTCGACCCCGCCGCGGCGGCTTGACGCGCTGCGGCAGCTCGTCGATGCCGGCGTGCCGGCCTCGACTTTGGTGGCGCCGGTCATTCCGGCGATCAACGATGCCGAGATCGAGCGTATCCTGGAAGCGGTGGCCGGCACGGGAGTGCGTAACGCGGGCTATGTACTGCTTCGGCTCCCGCATGAATTGCGCGATTTGTTCCGCGAATGGCTGACAGAGAACTTTCCCGACCGCGTCGAGCATGTCTTCAAGCTCATCCGCGACACCCGGGGCGGCAAGGACAACGATTCAAACTTCGGCAAGCGTATGACCGGCTCGGGCCCGATTGCCTGGATGATCGGCCGTCGCTTAGAGGTCGCCTGCGACCGGCTCGGTTTCAATCGCGCGAGCGTTAAGACAACCACCGAGCATTTCCGGCCGCCGCGGCCGGCGAGCCAGCAGCTCGATTTGTTTTAGGATCTGGCTCCGGCAGCTACATGGCTTCCTTGATCCCTGCGCGGATCAGCCACCAATTGACCGGATAACTGGTGAGGAAACCGCAGATCATTGCGATCTGCATTATGAACCAGAACTCCGGACTGTTGGCTTCGAGCCGCACGCCGAGTAGCCGCCGAAACAGATAAAACTGCGCGAACGCCATAAAGGCGTACATTCCGGTCTGCCAGGCGGTGAGCGATAAGGCGTCGGCCTTGAGCGCGGCGATAAGTCCTGCGCCCACGCCAAGTTTTCGCATCGGCACGATGGCGTAATATTGAAACGCAATGCCGAAGCCGAAAGCGACGATGAAATCCAAAATCCAGACCGCGAACAGCTTATCGGCAAACAGCGACTGCCATCCGAATGCAATGGCCACGCCGGGCGCCAGATAAGCAAGCCACTCGGCGATGATGTCGCCAAGCGTGCAGCCGGCTCCGCAATGCGCCGCGCCGATGCCAACGGTTGCGGCAAAGGGTGTGGTGCGGTGCTTGCCGTGGCCGTGCGCCCGGCCGTAAGCGAGATAACCGGCGAGCACAAATATCGTGCCGAACAGTGCGCATAGCGGCCAGACCAGATTCATGATCCACATCGGCTGTGGATGGCGCACCTCGTCGGCACTGATGCCGGCGGCAATGACCGCGCCCGCGGCCAGCATGACGATTGCGAGAAGATGAAACCAGAAAGGAACGATTTGCATTAGCCGCTTTCGTCGTGTTGGCTTTAAGACAAAGCCGCTCCTTGCGGGCGGTTCGCTGGCGTTGCGGAGCGCCGCGGCGCATGCGCATGATGCGGCATGAGTCGAACTGCAAATAGTGGCGATGGAACTGGCCGCAAGGCGAACGGCGCAGCGGGCGCGAAGCGAAACGGCAGGCAAGCCGCGCCTTCGCGGCTGCCGCTCGGCGATGAGATCGTTATGCGTCCGACCTTCCGGCGCGAGCGGACCGCGCTCAAGCGCGGGGTTTGGCCGATCGCCGGCTGCGACGAGGCTGGCAGGGGCCCGCTCGCCGGCCCAGTCGTCGCCGCGGCGGTCATTCTCGATCCGGACAATATTCCGCGCGGCCTGGACGATTCCAAGCGCCTGACCCCGGAGCGCCGGGAAGTTCTTTACGAACGTATCTGCGCGCGAGCGCAAGTCGCGGTGGCGCTGGCGCCGCCGGCGCGTATCGATCGCGACAATATCTTGCGCGCCTCGCTGTGGGCGCTGGCCCGCGCCGTGATGGCGCTGCCGGTATCACCGCGCCTGGTGTTCGTCGACGGCCGCGACCGCATCGATGCCGGTTGCGATTGCGAGGCGGTCATCGGCGGCGACGGTCTGGTCGCCTCGATCGCAGCGGCCTCGATCGTGGCCAAGGTCACCCGCGACCGGCTGATGAGGTGTCTCGGCGCGGCGCATCCCGGTTACGGCTTCGAACGCCACATGGGCTACAGCGTGCCCGAGCATTTCGCCGCTCTCGACCGCCTTGGCCCGACGATACACCACCGCCGGTCGTTCTCTCCGGTCGCCGGCGCTCTGGGACTGACCGACGATGATGAGGCGGGCCGGGTGGTGCCCGCCGTATTGCCTCTCTAGCCCCGCATTGCCACTCTAGCCCCGCCGCCGTATAGAGCAGCGCCTTAGTTCCGGAGCAATTAGCTACGGATTTTTGGGTCTCGCGCGCCGAGCTTTGTTTGGGCGGAGTGGCTTTAGCCCCGATGTTCTACGTTCCCCTTTATGTCGAAATGCTGCGCTCGCGGCCGTGGCTGGTGTTCTGGACGGCCGCGATCGCACAAGCCGCGGTGTGGATCGCCGTGCCGGCTTTGTTTTATTCGGCGCCGCCGAGCGGCCTCGCCCAATTGCTGGCGATCGGCCATGAATTGCGCTTCGACGCCGGAGTAGGACCGCCGCTTGCTTATTGGCTGGCGGAGATCGCGTTTCGCCTGGCCGGCATGGCCGGTGTCTATGTTCTGGCGCAAGCATGCGTGGTGACGACTTATTGCTGTGTTTTTGCGCTAGGCCGCGCCATTGTCGGCGCGAGCCATGCCGCGATGGCGGTTCTGCTGATGGTCGGCATCGCGCTTCTGACGGTGCCGTCACCGGATTTCGGGCCGGCGATCCTCGCTATGGCGGCGTGGTCGGTTGTGCTGTTGTATTCCTGGCGCGCGATTACCGGCGAGCGCCGCGCCTGGTATTTTGCCGGCGCCGCGGCGGCGCTGCTGCTGTGCACAAGCGACGCGGCGCTCATTCTGCTCGGCGCCTTGGTCGTCTTCGTCGCCGCCACCGAGCGCGGGCGCGCCGCGCTGAACGTCCTTGAGCCTTGGATCGCGGCGCTGGGGCTCGTGGCTTTCCTGTTTCTGCATCTGGTCTGGCTCGCCGGAATGGGCGGCGGGTTCACCGCGACGCTTGAGCGGATGCGTGAGGCCGACATCGCCGGCGCGAATGCGGCGCTGTGGCTCCGCCTCCTGGCTGCGCTCATTCTCGCCCACGCCGGGCTTGCCATCCTTCTCGTTCTGGCCGGTGGCTGGCCGCGCGGGCGTGCGAGTCCGGCGCCGCCGCTCTCACGCGCTGCCGTCGATCCCCTTGCCGCGACCTACGTAAAAGTCTTTGCGTTGTTTCCGGGGTTGCTGGCGACGATTGTCGCGGTCGTGCTCGGCAGAACCACGCCGATCGGCGGCGCAGCGCCGCTCGTCGTCCTTTCGGGGCTGGCGCTGGTGGTTGCCGCCGGCGACAGCATTGCGCTCCATCACCAGCGCATCCTCGGCTTCGCCTGGGTGGGACTGTTGGTCGTCCCGGCGCTGTTCGTGCCGATCTTGATCGTCGCCCTGCCTTGGGCCGCCGGCATGGATTTACGCGTGGCGCAACCGGCAAATGCCATGGGCCGGTTCTTCGCCGACAGTTTCCAGCGCCGTACCGGCGAGCCGCTCGCTGTGGTGACCGGCGATCCGCGCCTCGCCGCGCTGATCGCGCTCGCCGCGCCAAGCCGCCCCAGCGTATTCTTCGACGCCGATCCGGCCCGCTCGCCCTGGGTCACCGCCGACGACATCCGCAAGAAAGGCGCCGTGGTGGTGTGGCTCAGTCCCGACACCAACCCGGCGCCGCCGCCCGACATCAAGGGCTATTTTCCCGATCTCGTGCCGGAAGTGCCGCGCGCCTTCGATCGGCCGGTGCAGGGGCGGCTGCCGGTCTTGTGGGTCGGCTGGGGCATGATCCGGCCGGGCAGCGTCGCGCCGGCGAAGTAAATAGAGCGACAAGCCGCGCCAAGTTCGCCGGATCCGAACTGGCGGTCGGGCGCCGATAATTCTCTCTTAATTTCAAATGAATTCCATTTGATTGCGCAACTGCACGCCGTGGTCCGTTTATAAATAAAAAACCGCGGCTGAGTAGAATTTCGCAGTTCCCTTCCTCATAATCGAAATTTGCTAGGCCGTTTAATGAACGTCAATCTTAATCCCGTCCTAAGCGACAACAGATGCACCGTGGCAATCGTTGGTGCCGGCCCCTATGGATTGGCGGCGGCGGCTCATTTGCGCGCCGCCAATATTCGGGTGCGTGTCTTCGGCGAGGCAATGTCATTTTGGCGCGGAAATATGCCGAGCGGCATGAAGTTGCGCTCGCCATGGATTGCGACGCATATCGCCGATCCGCTCGGCCGTTATCTGCTCGACGACTATTTCGCTGAAAAGGAATTGCCGCATCCGGACCTGCTGCCGGTCGAGGATTTCATCGGCTATGGCGTTTGGTTCCAGGAGCACATTGCTTCGGATCTCGACACCCGAAAGGTCGTCCGCATCAGGGCGCGTGATGGCGGGTTTCGGCTTAGTCTCGAGGACGGTGAAAACGTATTCGCCGAACGCGTGATCATCGCAACCGGCCTCCTCAATCATGAATATCGGCCGCCGCAATTCGACGGCCTGCCATCCGAACTGGTCAGCCATTCGTGCGAACATACTGTCTCTGATCGATTTCGCGGTCGCGATGTGGCTGTTATCGGGCGTGGACAGAGCGCGTGCGAGTCGGCGGCTCTACTGCATGAGGCCGGCGCAAACGTTGAAATTATTTGTCGAGGCGCTCTGGCTTGGAACGGCGATCCGGAAAAGCGCGGCGCGCTACGCAAGACCGTGCGCTCCATGCTGGGCAAGGCACTCATTCCCCCGTCTCAAGTCGGGCCATTTCCATTCAACTGGCTGGTCGAAGCGCCCGCGATTATCAGCCATCTTCCGCAACATGCCCGCGATCGACTGAACATACACTGCTTGCGTCCCACTGCGATTTTGTGGCTTCGCCCGCGGCTGCAAGATATTGCCGTTCGTGAACGAAGCCGCATTCTCGACGCGCGTCGGGACGGCGATCGCATCGTTTTGACGACGAATGACGGAACGCGACACGTCGATCACGTTCTCCTTGCAACCGGTTACAGAATTGACGTCGACAGAATGGATATCCTCGATCAGCAGCTGCGCGGCCGTATTCGCCGGCACGAGGGTCTTCCTATCTTGTCGGCCGGCTTTGAATCGAGCGTCAGTGGCCTGCATTTCGTCGGGTCGTTCGCGGTCGGAAGTTTCGGACCGTTATTGCGCTTTATTGCCGGCGCCGGATTTGCCGCGCGTCGAATCACCCAGGCGGCGCTTGGTCGCTCAGCACGCGCGGGGACAGGGCGTGATTTCGATCCACTCAGCCGCAACGGTTCGGGAATGGCGATCCCGGACCAGCGGTCGTGAGTATCACCCAGCCATGTGACATTCCGCCCGCGACCGATTGCGACTTTGATTCACAGGTAGTGCCCGGCGCCCTGATTGTCGGGGGCGCTCACGTCAGCGTCGCCATAGCCCGCAGTCTCGGGCGACGCGGCATCCCGGTGTGGTTGCTTACCGAGCATCCGCTTCCAAAATTATCCCGATACGTCGAGCGCAGCATTTCATGGCCGGGTGCGGACCACGAGAGCGCCGTTGCAGCGATTGTCGATCTCGCCGCTCGCCACGGGTTGAAAGGGTGGGTGCTGTTTGCAACAGGCGACGAGGACATGCGGTTTATTGCGCAGAACCATGCGCTGCTCTCGGCGCATTATCGTGTGATGACGCCCGATTGGGACACCACGAAGTGGGTTTGCGACAAGCGTCTTACCTATCAGCGCGCGGCGTCGCTTGGGATCAGTTGCGCCTGGAACTTCCAGCCATCGTGCTTGGAGTCAGTTCAACAGTTGGAGTGTCAGTTTCCAGTCGTTCTTAAGCCCGCCGTCCGTAATGGACTGAACGACTTCACGCGAGCAAAAGCCTGGCGTGCCGACAACCGCGATGACTTGTTATCGCTTTATCGGCGAGCCGCGGCACTTGTTGGAGAAGACGCGGTCGTCGTCCAAGAGTGGATTCCGGGAAACGGCGAGGCACAGTACTCCTATGCCGGCCTTTGGAACCGAGGCGATGCCGCCGCGTCGTTGGTCGCCCGACGAAGACGGCAATATCCGGTTGATTTCGGCCGATCGAGCACCTTCGTCGAGACCGTAGAACAGCCCGAAGTCGAAATATTGGCACGCCGTCTTTTGCAGTCGCTCAATTATTCCGGCGTGGTCGAAATCGAATTCAAGTACGATCGGCGCGATCGGCAATACAAGCTTCTCGACGTCAACGGTCGCTTCTGGACGTGGAACGGACTTGGCTCGCGCGCCGGTGTGGATTTTCCCTATTTGGCATGGCGGCAGGCTCTCGGCCGGACCGTCCCAACGGTACGTGCCGAGACCGGAGTTGCCTGGGTTCATGCCAGCCGCGACATCATGGCGGCATTCGAAGAGATCCGGCGCGGTGATCTAAGCGTGAAAGATTACTTCTCCGGCCTTCGCAGAAGGTTGGTTTTTGCAAATTTTGCGCTCGACGATCCGTTGCCGGCGCTCGGCGAATTTCCCGTTCTCGCTTGGAAAATAATAGCCAGGAAATTGCACAGATTGCATCTGTAATTCGGTAACTATTGCGCGCTATAGAAAGGCGCCTACTGTCGGAGCATTACATTGGGCAAGATTGATCCTCAGCCGTTCGATTGCCCGCATTGCGGAGCGCAGTACCGTCTGGTGTTCACCGAAACACTCGAACGCGTGACTGAGACCATCTGCATCTATTGCGATGGGCCTCTCAATAAGCGCCTGGAAGTTCCTCTGGAGAGACAGAAAAAACGCCGCCCGGTCTGCGCGGCGTGAATGCCGCGAATGGGTGGTCGAGCGGCTATGCTGCCATCGCCTTCTTCAGCGCCAGAAAATCGCGCCAGGCGAAACGCTTCTGCAGCGGGCTGCGAAGAAGAAAGGCCGGATGGAAAGTCGGCAGGGCGCGGATTTCGCGCGCACCGCTGTCGAAAGGGTACCAGCGGCCGCGGGCGCGGGTAATGCCTTCCTTGATCGCGAGCAGCGTTTGCATGGCGGGTCCGCCGAGACAGACCAGAAAATCCGGATTGGCGAGTTCGATCTGGCGGCGGATGAATGGCAGACAGATCGCGGTCTCTTGCGGGGTCGGCGTGCGGTTGCCCGGCGGCCGCCACGGCACGACATTGGCGATGTAGGCCGAACTGCGATCAAGCCCGATTGCCGTCATCATCAGATCGAGCAGCTTGCCGGAGCGGCCGACGAAGGGCCGGCCGCTAATGTCCTCGTCATAGCCGGGCGCTTCGCCGACGAACATGACACGGCTTCCGGGAGTTCCATCGGCAAAGACGAGCTGCGTCGCGGTCGCACGCAAGGCGCAGCCCTCGAAGGTTTCGAGGAGCGCACGCAACTCGTCGAGTGTTTGCGCGGTCCGTGCCGCCTCGCGCGCCGCCATCACCGCAGCGTCAGGCGCGATTGGCGTCACGCTCGTGCTCCCTCCTCCTCGATTGGGGAGGGCCGGCGAGAGGGGTGCAGGCGCCGAAGTCTTACCCGCTTCCCGCCACTTTGCGGCGGCCTCGCGCTCGAGCGGGGAGGCGATAACGCTTGGAGAGACGGCCTCATCCGCCATGCGGTCGATCGGCTCTTCCCCGATCAGCGCATCGGCGCCGGCTTCGAGGTAGAACGCGAGAAGTTCGCGCGCGTCTTTGTAGTGGGGAACCACGGCCATACGGGTGCAATTCGGACGATTGTCTTCGACGGCTTTTCCAGGCGATAGTCATCGCAATAGTTTCGCGAACAATCGGCGTCAACCATCCGGGATACGGAGCAGGCAATGAACACAGCGGAGCTTCCGGCCCGGGAGGCGATGGAATTCGACACCGTCATTGTCGGGGCGGGGCCGGCCGGCCTTGCCGCGGCGATCCGGCTTAAGCAGGTCGCGCCGGATAAATCCGTCGTCGTGGTGGAGAAAGGCTCCGAGGTCGGCGCGCATATCCTGTCCGGCGCGGTGATCGATCCGGTGGGGCTCGACCGCCTCATCCCGGAATGGCGTAGCGAAGACACCCCGCTCAAGACGGCGGTCACCGCCGATCGCTTTTACGCGCTGGGCGCCTCGGGAGGCCTTCGCATCCCGCTCGCCTTGATGCCGCCGCTGATGGGCAATCACGGCAATTTCATCGCTTCGCTGGGCGACGTCTGCCGCTATCTGGCGACGAAGGCCGAGGCGTTGGGCGTCGAGATTTATCCGGGCTTTGCCGCAACCGAGGTGCTGTTCGAAAACGATGCGGTCGCCGGCGTCGCCACCGGCGACATGGGCATCGCCAAGGACGGCAAGCCCAAGCCAGGTTTCACCCGGGGCATGGAGCTGCGCGGCAAATACACTTTGTTCGCCGAAGGCGCGCGCGGCAGCCTGTCTAAGGTGCTCATCGAGCGTTTCGGGCTGCAACACGAGCGCCAGCCGCAAAAATTCGGCATCGGCCTCAAGGAGCTCTGGCAGGTCGCGCCGCGGCGCTTTCAGAAGGGCCTCGTGCAGCACACGCTGGGCTGGCCGCTCGACAATCGCACCGGCGGCGGCTCGTTCCTTTATCACTACGACGACAATCTCGTTGCGGTCGGCTTCGTCGTCCACCTCAATTATCGCAACCCTTATCTGTCGCCGTTCGAGGAGTTTCAGCGTTTCAAGACGCATCCGTTGATCCGCGACACCTTCGACGGCGGCAAGCGCATCTGCTACGGCGCGCGCGCCATCACCGAGGGCGGCTGGCAATCGGTGCCGAAGCTCGCCTTTCCAGGCGGGGCGCTGATCGGCTGCGCGGCGGGATTCGTCAACGTGCCGCGCATCAAGGGCTCGCACAACGCCGTACTTTCGGGAATGCTGGCGGCCGAGCATGTCGCCGCCGCGCTTGCAGCGGGTCGCGGCAATGACTCGCTCACCGGCTATGACGACGCCTGGCGCGCCTCGGCGGTCGGACGGGATCTGTGGCGGGTGCGCAACGCCAAGCCACTGTGGTCCAAGTTCGGCACCTTCGCCGGCATCGCGCTCGGCGGCCTCGACATGTGGACCAACACTTTGGGCTTTTCGCTGTTCGGCACGCTGGGTCATGGCAAGCCCGACTACGCAACGCTGCAGCCGGCGTCGCAATGCCGGCGCATCGCCTATGCCAAGCCCGACGGCAAACTGACCTTCGACCGGCTCTCCTCGGTGTATCTATCGAATACCAATCATGAGGAGGATCAGCCGGTTCATCTTTTGGTGCATGATCCGGCCTTGCAGAAGTCGTCGGAATACGACGTCTTTGCCGGGCCCTCGGCGCGCTACTGCCCGGCCGGCGTCTACGAATGGGTCGAGGACGCGGGCCAGCCGCGCTTTGTCATCAACGCGCAGAACTGCGTCCACTGCAAGACCTGCGACATCAAGGACCCGAACCAAAACATTACCTGGGTGCCGCCGGAAGGCGGCGGCGGCCCGAATTATCCGAATATGTGATTGCAGCGGTAGGTGCCGCGGCGGCCGCAATGCCGCGATTTCGCCGCCGTTGAGGCCTAAGGCGCACCGTGGAGCGGGATAGTGCGCTGGCAGGGCCGGTCTTTGCGTCCTTGCGGCGTTGCGGCAAAAGGATCATTCTTGCCCGAATATAGAGCGTCGGGCATGCGATTCCCGTTTCGCCGATAGAATTCGTCAGCCCTACCTTACGCCAATGGAGATCTCGTGATTCATTTGCTGCTCCGGCGTGCCGCGCTTGTCGGTATCGCCCTCGGTTTCGGTTTGTCCACGGCGGTCGCCGCCGAGACACCGGCTCAGGATCAACTTTCGCCCGAGAACGCCGCCGGCAGCTATCTCGCCGCCCGGCATGCCTCGGCCGAGCGCGACGAAGGCGCGGCGGCAACTTATTACCTCGACGTGCTGAAGCTCGATCCGCACAATTCCGACCTTCTGAGCCGCGCTTTCCTTTCCGAGCTGACCGATGGCGATATCGATGGCTCCGCCAAGCTCGCCGACCGCCTCTTGGCGATCGATCACACCGACCGCATTGCACGGCTTGTCATCGGCATCCGCGAGCTGAAGAAGAAGCATTACGGCGCCGCCCGCGACGACTTCTCACAGTCGGTTCGCGGTCCGGTGACCGATCTGACCGCGACGCTATTGTCGGCCTGGGCTCTTTCCGGGCAGGGCGACACACATGCCGCGATCGACACCTTGGATAAGCTGTCGGGACCCGATTGGTACGGCATTTTCAAAGATCTGCATGCCGGCTTCATCCTCGATGCCGCCCACGACACCAAAGCGGCCGGCAAGCGCTATGCCAGCGCGTATAAGGCCGATCCGACGGCGCTCCGCACGGTGGAGGCCTATGGCCGGTATCTGTCGCGCACCGCAAGCAAAGACGATGCCCTGAAGGTCTATCAGGATTTTGCCCAGGAACTGCCGAACCATCCGATCATCAACGCGGAGATGAAGCAGATTTCCGACGGCGAGAAGCTGCCGCCGCTGATCGATACGCCGCAGGCCGGCGCCGCCGAAGCGCTGTACGGGCTCGGTGCTTCGATCGGCCGGCGCGGCGGCGAGGATCTTGCGCTCATCTATCTGCAGCTCGCACTCTACCTCGAGCCTTCGCACGCCATGGCGCTGCTGTCGCTTGGCGACCTCTACGAGGACCTCAAGAAACCCGATCTCGCCATCAAGGCTTATGAACGGGTGCCGGCGAGTTCGCCGCTGTCGCGCAACGCTGAAATTCAGATGGCGGTCGATCTCGACTCGCTCGACCGCACCGACGAGTCCAAGAAGCTTCTCGAAAAAGTCATCGCCGCCAATCCCAAGGACACCGAGGCGATCATCGAATTGGGCAACGTCCAGCGCGGCCACAAGGAGTTCGCCGACTGCGCCAAAACCTACAGCAAAGCCATCGACGCGGTGCCGGACCCGCAGAAGTCGAACTGGGTCATGTTCTATTTCCGCGGCATTTGCTACGAGCGCTCCGACCAGTGGCCGCTGGCCGAAGCCGACATGAAGAAAGCGCTGACGCTTTATCCCGATCAGCCGCTGGTCCTTAACTATCTCGGTTATTCGTGGGTCGACAAAGGCGTCCATCTCGACCAAGGCATGGACATGATCCGCAAAGCCGTCGAACAGCGGCCGGACGATGGCTATATCGTCGACTCGCTCGGATGGGCTTATTTCCGAACCGGCAACTACGACGAAGCGGTGAAGAATCTCGAGCGCGCGGTCGAACTCAAGCCCGAAGATCCGACGGTCAACGATCACCTCGGCGACGCCTATTGGCGGGTCGGGCGCAGGCTCGAGGCGCATTTCCAGTGGTCGCAGGCCGTGGATTTGAAGCCCGATCCGGAAGACTTGCCCAAGCTTCAGGCCAAGCTCGAACATGGGCTTCCCTCGGATACCTCGTCGGCGGCCGATAACAGCAAACCGACTAGCGCCGCCGACAGCGACAAGAGCGATTCGGCTGCGGACGCCGACAAGGCGAAGAAGACCGGCAACGGCGGCTGAGCATCCGCCTTGGCTGTTTCGCTTGTCGAGAAAGCGCCGGCGAAGGTCAATCTGACGCTGCGGGTGCTTCGCCGGCGCCCCGACGGCTATCATGAGATTTCCAGTCTCGTCGGGTTTGCCGATATCGCCGACCAATTGACGCTGACGCCGGGCGGCGGACTCACTTTGTCGCTCGGCGGACCGCGCGCCGCCGAGGCCGGCGGGCTTGCCGACAATCTCGTGCTCAAGGCGGCCCGCGCGCTGGCTGCGCGGCTGCCCAACATGGTTTCGGGCGCATTCTCCCTCGAGAAGAACTTGCCGGCGGCCGCAGGAATAGGTGGCGGGTCGGCCGACGCCGCGGCGGCGTTGCGCCTCCTGGCGCGGGCGAACAAGCTTTCGAGCGACGATCCGCGTCTTCACGACGCCGCGCGCGCAACCGGCGCCGACGTGCCGGTCTGTCTCGATCCGCGGCCGCGGCTGATGTCGGGCATCGGCGAGCAATTGTCGCCGCCCCTGAACCTGCCGCTGCTTGCCGCAGTGCTGATCAATCCCGGCGTCGCGGTACCGACGAAGGATGTGTTTGCCAATTGGACAAAAAATGCCGGCGCGGCGTCCCCGCTCGATCTCACCACGGTCGAGAACATTCTGGACGCGAAGTCATTTATCGAATTGCTGAAACAAGAGGCCAATGATCTCGAAGCGCCGGCGATCAAACTTGCGCCGGTCATCGCCGACGCGCTCGCCGCCTTGCGCGCGCTTCAGGACTGCCGGCTCGCCCGCATGTCCGGCTCCGGCGCGACCTGCTTCGCGATTTTCGACGGATCTGGCGCCGCGCAGGAAGCCGCGCTTGCGCTCGGGAGCCAATATCCGCGCTGGTGGATCAAGGCCTGTGAGATCGGCGCCGCCGGCTGATAGGGCTTAAAACCGGAACCAGAACAGGCGGAACGGGCGGCGGCCGCCAAACGGGAAGCGGGTATAATTCCCGCCATTGGCGAAATTGTTGCCGACGGTCACGGGCGCATTGTTGAAGCTGATCGTCGCCGCGCCCGGCGTATCGCCGGCTTGCAGCAGAGGCTCTGCAGCAGTGGCGAAATCGTGCCAGATCGCCGCTGGCACGCTGCCGCCGACGACGCCGTTCATCGGTGCATTGTCGTCGTTGCCCACCCACACGCCGATCACCAGATCGGACGTGAAGCCGACAAACCAGGCGTCGCGATAGTCTTCCGAGGTGCCGGTCTTGCCGCCGACCGGCCGGTCTAGGCGCGCCGCCGTACCGGTTCCGCCGCGCACCACGCTCGTCAACAGATCGAGCATTTCGGCGTGAATTGTCGGGTTGTCGATCGCAGTCTTCGCGGCCGCCGGTCGCGTGTAGACGGCTTTGCCGCCGTCGCTGATCGAGCGGACGCAATAGCTCTGCGTCCCGACGCTGTTGGAGGCGATGGCGGCGAAGGCGCGGGTCATTTCAAGTGGCGTGACCGCGCCGGAACCCAACGCCACGCTCGGGACGGCGGGGATTTCGGATTTGATGCCGAATTGCTTCGCGGTATCGATCACGGTTTGGATGCCGACGGCCTGCCCAAGCTGGACGGCGACGCTGTTGAGCGAATGGGCGAAGGCGGTGCGCAGCGTCACCGGTCCCAGATAATGGTCGCCGAAATTGTCCGGCTCCCAATCGCCGATGCGGACCGGCTGATCGATCATGACCGAATCCGGGGTGTAGCCTTTGCGCAAGGCGGTCAAATAAACGAAGGCCTTGAACAGCGAGCCGGGTTGCCGGCGCGCCTGCGTCACCCGGTTGAACTGGCTCCCCTCGTAATTGCGGCCGCCGACCATGGCGAGGATCGCGCCGTCGGGCCGCATGGCGACGAGCGCGGCTTGTTGGATGTTTCTTGCTTGTCCCGCGGCGGCCAGATGCCGCGCAACGACCTGTTCGGCGATATGCTGCAACCGCGGATCGAGCGTTGTCGCAACCGTCAAATCGTCGGTCGTTTGGCCGGCCTGCGCTTTGACCTCTGTAGCCACGGTGTCGAGAAAATAATTGGCGCCGGGCGGCGTCTCCGCTGCGGAACGGATCGCCGCGGGCGCTTGGCGCGTCGCATCGGCTTCATGCTGGGTGATCGCTCCGGATTGCACCATCGCATCGAGCACCGCTTCGGCGCGCTGCTGCGCCCCCTGCGGATTGCGATCGGGCTCGAGCTGCGACGGCGCCTTGATAAGACCGGCCAGCATCGCCGCTTCGCCCAGAGAAAGCTGCTGCGCGGACTTTCCGAAGTAGCGTTGCGCGGCAGAGTCGGCGCCATAGGCGCCGTCGCCGAAATATGCGGTATTGAGATAACGCGCTAAAATCTGGTTTTTCGAGTAACGCAGATCGAGCCACTCCGCGAGCGCGGCCTCCTGCACCTTGCGTTTGAGGGTGCGCTCGGGCGTGAGATAAAGCCGTCGTGCCAATTGCTGGGTGATGGTGCTGGCGCCTTGCAGATTGTGGCCGGTCGCGTCGTTCCAGGCGGCACGAACAATGGCGTGCAGGTCGATGCCGCCGTGCTCGTAGAAGCGACGATCTTCGATCGCGACAACGGCTTTGACGAGAAGCGGCGGCAAATGCTCAGCGGTGATGGCTTGGCCCTTGACGATGCCGCGGGTGGCAAACGGCTGCCCATCCTCGCCGTCAAATACCATGGCGCTCGGCGTAGCCTGCACCGGCGCACTGCCGGCAAACGGTATCGTGGCGACGCAATAGACGAAATAGGCGGCCGGAATGGCGACCAGGACCGCGGCGACAACGGGGCCGCGGCGAGGGCTAAATCTCCATGCTGCCGCGCCGCCTGCTGCCTCGAGGCGTTGTGCACGCCGGCGATCCACTGCCATACGCAACCGCGCGATAGCGCCGGCGATGGCGTGCACGGAATGGCGGGCAAACCGGGTGGCACGTTTGCCGAGCGCTGTCACCAACGCCGAGGCGGGCAGTGCATCGATCGCGGCTGCGTTCGCAATGTCCGGAGTTTCCGCCGCCGCGGCCGTCTCCGGCTTGGCTGCCTGCGACTCGTGAGGTTCTTCGCGAGGCGGGTCGTGGGATTGCATGCGGCCGGCTCGCGCCAATGGCAGGGCTCGCAAGACAACGCGCCGCAAGCCGGCCGAGTTCCATCCGCCGCGGCGGATAAGCCGTTCAATTCTTTGAGGAATGCGCCAAAGCGGATTAATGCGTCCGGGCGACGCAGAAATTCACGGTTTCGACCAGCGCCGCCTTCATGGCGGAATCGGCAAACAACGCCAGCGCGTCGCGGGCAATGGCGCCGTAGTGATGGGCGCGGCCGATGGTGTCTTCGAGTGCACGGTGTTTGACCATCAGTCCGATAGCGTGGTCGAGGTCGCCCTCCTTGGTCTCGCCCCGCTCCAGCGTACGCCGCCAGAATTCGCGTTCCTCGTCGCTGCCGCGCCGGAAAGCGAGCACCACCGGCAGCGTGATTTTGCCCTCGCGGAAGTCGTCGCCAATGTTCTTGCCGAGCCGCGCCGCGGCGCCGCCGTAGTCGAGTACGTCATCCACCAATTGAAAGGTGATACCCAGATTCATGCCGAACGAGCGGCTGGCGGCGGCTTCCGCTTTCTGCCGGGCCGACAGCGCCGGGCCAATTTCGCAGGCGGCGGCGAACAGCTCGGCGGTCTTGGCGCGGATCACCGCAATATATTCATCCTCGGTGGTGGCGGTATTCTTTGCGGCGGCAAGCTGCATGACCTCGCCCTCGGCGATCACTGCCGCCGCCGACGACAGGATTTCAAGCGCTTTGAGGCTGCCAACCTCGACCATCATCTTGAACGCCTGCCCGAGCAGGAAATCGCCGACCAACACGCTTGCTTCATTGCCCCACAGCATGCGCGCGGCAAGCCGTCCGCGCCGCAGTTCGCTCTCGTCGACTACGTCGTCGTGCAAGAGCGTCGCCGTGTGCATGAATTCGACCGCGGCGGCGAGCTTGATGTGGCCGTCGCCGCCATAGCCGGCGAGCCGCGCCAGAGCCAGCGTCAACATGGGCCGCAGGCGTTTGCCGCCGGAATTGATGAGATGATTGGCGACCTCCGGGATCATCGTCACGTCCGAGCCGGTGCGCGAGATGATGGTGGCGTTGACACGCTCCATGTCGCCGGCGACCAGATCGACCAGCGGTTCGATCGACGGCTCACACGCTTCGAATGGGACGATCACGGCCACGGGGGCACTCTCCAGGCAGGACGGCGAAGCATAGAAACGCTAAGGTGACACGACAAGTATGGCCGGCGCCGCTGTGCCGGCATGTATAATTTGGTCGGCATCAGGTCAATCCATCGCTAACGGTATGCCATCGGCTGAACGGGGGGCGGGTAACGCCAAGAAAACGCCATGTCGAGCAATAACCCCGCCAATCGCCTAGGTATTAGCCACACCGGCCGGGTGGACGCGGCGGTCCCGGCGCCCTGCTACAACGAAGAACACGCCATCGCCAAAGTGGTTGCCGAGTTTCCTGCCGCACTGCCGGCGGCCGCGATCCACGTTTATGACAAGAATTCGGCCGACGGCACCGCGGCGGCTGCCAGGCTGCCCGCCTTTCTGTCGTTTGCTGGCGGTTTTATTCTCGATACGGTGAGGCGCGGCCGGCGCGAAAGTTGTCTCGCATTGCGCGGCGGGCGAGGAACGGCAGCGGAGCTGAACTGTGCGTGAACTCGTTCGGACCAACGACGCGGTGCTGATTTCCGCGATCGGCGCGCTGCTTGACAGCGCGCACATCGAGCACGTGGTGTTCGATCAAAACATGAGCGTCATGGAAGGCTCGATCGGTATCTTTCCGCGGCGGATTCTGGTCGCCGACGATCAGGTCGACGGAGCGCGGCGGCTGCTGCAGGATGCAGGCTTCGGCCATGAGCTGCGCCCCGATGACCGCTGACGGCGGCGCTTTCAGCGACGATGCTGCTCTCGGCGGTCGGCTGAAGTTGCGTCAGCCGCGGCGCGGCCATCGTTTCGGCCACGACGCGATTATACTTGCCGCCGCGACGCCGGCACGGCCGGGAGAACGGGCGGTGGAATTCGGCGCGGGCGTCGGCGCGGCGGGTCTGGCTTTGGCGCGGCGCGTTGAGCGTCTTGCGGTCACGCTGGTCGAGATCGATCCCGCGCTCGCGGCGCTGGCGCAACACAATGCGGCGGAGAACGGCCTTGGTGCGCGCGTACGCGCGATCTGCCTCGACGTTGCGGCTGCGCCGGCTGCTTTTGCCGCCGCCGGACTGCCGCCTGGATCGGCCGACGTTGCGGCTCCGCCGGCTGCTTTTGCCGCCGCCGGACTGCCGCCTGGATCGGCCGATCGGGTTCTGATGAATCCGCCGTTCAACACCCGGCAAAGTGCGTCGCCCGATGACGGCCGCCGCAGGGCGCATGCCGCTTCAGCAGGCCTGCTTCCAGTTTGGCTGTCCGCCGCGGCGCGGCTTCTTGTGTCCGGCGGCACGGTGACGCTGATCTGGCGCGCGGACGACTTGGGCGATGTCCTCACTGCGCTCGCCGCGGACTTTGCCGGTATTACGATAATGCCGGTCTATCCCAAGCCGGACGCGCCTGCGATCCGCGTACTCGTGAGTGCGAGCAAGGACAGCAAGGCGCCGTCGTCGCTTCTACCCGGCCTCACGCTCGCCGACAAAAGCGGCAAGCCGACACCCCAAACCGAGTCCGTGCTGCGTGACGGCGCCGCTCTGGCATTTCCCTAAGCGCCGCGATCGGACTGGAACTGGACGCCGACTACCCGAATTGATAGGGGGAGTGGAACGCTAATTATTGCTCAGCCCTTAGGCATCGCGCTGGCGGCGAATGCGGCGGCCCGGTACGGCCTTCTTCGCTTCGGTGCGGATCGGTACATAGGAAAGACCAACAAATACGCTGATAAGCATCACCAAAAATTCGATCTTGCTCACGTATTCGCCTCCGCCTTTGTTCACGGCAAACGTCGACTAAGCAAAAAGCGTTCCATGCATTAAGAAACGGTTACTTGAGCGTTGATGTGATCAGTCCTATTTGATTATTTCATGACCGAAACCGGGCCAGCAGCAGCAAGCGAAAACGGCGTCCGCGGCGTCGGGCGCCGCACCTTTGCCGCTTTATCGCCACTCATTCCCCAGCGTTTTCGCTTTGACCGCCCGGTTGTTCCCGTGGTGCGGCTTACCGGCGTCATTGGCTTCTCGACGCCGTTGCGCCCTGGGCTGTCGCTCGCCGGCGTGGCGCGTACGCTGGAGCGGGCCTTTGGCATGCGCCGCGCGGCGGCGGTGGCGGTCAGCATCAATTCGCCCGGTGGCTCGCCGGTGCAATCGCACCTCATCTTTCGGCGCATTCGCGAACTCGCCGACGAGCACAAGCGGCAAGTTATTACCTTCATCGAAGATGCCGGCGCGTCAGGCGGTTACATGATCGCCTGCGCGGGGGACGAAATCGTCGCCGATCCGCACTCCATCGTCGGCTCGATCGGCGTTGTCGGCGGTTCGTTCGGTTTCGACAAGCTGATCGCCAAAATTGGCGTCGAGCGAAGGCTCTATACTTCGGGCGAGCACAAGGCGATGCTCGATCCGTTTCTGCCGGAAGACCCCGACGATGTCGAACGCCTGAAGAAATTGCAGCGCGCCATTCACGAGGACTTCATTGCGCTGGTCAAATCGCGGCGCGGCGCCAAGCTGACAGGTCCGGAAAATGACTTATTTTCCGGTGAATACTGGACCGGCCGGAAGGCTTTGGAACTGGGTCTGGTCGATGCCATCGGCGACCTGCGGGCCGTGCTGCGCCAACGATTTGGTGAGAAAGTATCGACACCCTTGATCGCGGCCGAACGCGGCTTTCTCGGCCGCCGGCTCCTGGGTGTTGCCCCGGCCGAGGCGATGGCGATCGGCGGACGCACCGGTTTTGCCGAGGATGTGATTTCGGCCCTTGAAGCGCGCGCCATCTGGGCGCGTTATGGTCTCTGATCGCCGGGTCCCTGGAGGTCGCGCATGCCGCCGCTCGTTCTGTTCGCGCTTGGAGTCATGGGAGCGGCTGTGGCAGTGCGCTGGTGCGCCCGCGAGGTGCAACGCGTCAATAGCCAGCTCGACGAAGTGCGCGCCCGGGCGCCGGCCGAGCCGCTCGACCGCTCGACATTGCCGCAATTGAAACCTGATCCGAAGACCGGAGAATACCGGCCGGGGTGAATGAGCCGCTAAAGCATGATCCGGAAAAGTGGAAGCGGGTTTTCCGAAAAGCATGCCCTCGTGCTCGACCCGAGGGATCATGCCTCACCAAAAACTTAGAGCGCCCATCGATTCAATTTGAAGCGATTATGCTCTTTGAAGCGATTATGCTCTATGGTCTCATTCCGGTTTGATGCCGTTCTCTTTGATGATACGGCCCCACTTGTCGTACTGGGCCCTCATGAAGGTGCCGAGCGCTTCGGGCGTGCCGCCAACCGGTGTTGCGCCGGTTTTGACAAGCTTGTCGTGCACGGCGGGATCGTTGAGCGCGTCGTCGACGGCTTTGTTGAGCTTGGCGATCACCGCTGCCGGCGTCTTGGCCGGCGCCAACAGCGCATACCAGTTCGAAGCGTCGGTGTTAGGGTAGCCCTGTTCGGCAAGCGTCGGCACATCAGGGAGAACGGCGTCCCGCTTGTCGCCGGCAATGCCGATCGGAATGAGTTTGCCCGCCTGGATTTGCGCAATCACGACCGGAATATCCAACGCCACAACCTGCACTTGGCCGCCGAGCAAGTCGGTTAGCGCCGGCGCCGCACCGCGATAGGGCACGTGGAGGAATTTCACGCCGGCCGACGCATCGAGCAGTAACTGGGCAAGATGCGGCGGCGAGCCGACGCCGGTCGATGCAAAGGTGATGCCGCCCGGCTTTTTCTTGGCGAGCTCCACCAGCTCCTTGACGTTTTTCACGCCAAGCTGCGGCGATACCACCAGCACTTCATGCACTGTCGTCACCAGCGCGACCGGCGCGAAGTCGCGGAACGTATCGAACGGCATATTGACCTGGATGTGGGGCGAGACTGTCACCGCACCGGCGGTGGTGAGGAAAAGCGAATAGCCGTCGGGATCGGATTTGGCGACGTCGCCGCCGCCGAGCGTGCCGTTGGCTCCCGGCTTGTTGTCGATATAGACCCGCTGGCCGAGGATTTGCGTCATCTTGTCGGCGACGATGCGGCCGACGAAATCAGTCGGTCCGCCGGGCGGAAAGGCCACGACGATGCGGACCGGCCGGGTGGGAAAGTCCTGCGCTTTGGCGATTTGCGGCGCGGCGGCCGCGACGAGCGCGGTCATGCCGATCAAGGCTGCTCCAAACCTAGTCACACTTTGCCTCCCCTTATGGGTCGTGATGGGTCTTGGTTTTATGAGTATGGTTTTCGCGAATTGCCGTATCAGGAATTCGCTATCGAGTCTTGATGCTTGATCCCTGGTACCCGGCCGGCCGGGCTTGACCTTCTCCGGGCGTTCCACCAACAACGGCCTATGACCGAAGCTTTGCCAGCGCATATGCGTCCCGAGCGCTCGTTCCAGGGGCTTATTCTCGCCCTGCAGCGCTATTGGGCCGACTGGGGCTGCGTCATTTTGCAGCCCTATGACATGGAGGTCGGCGCCGGCACCTTCCATCCGGCAACCACGCTGCGGGCGCTCGGACCGAAGCCGTGGAACGCCGCCTATGTGCAGCCGTCGCGGCGTCCCAAGGACGGCCGCTATGGCGAGAACCCGAACCGCCTGCAGCACTACTACCAACTCCAGGTGATTCTGAAGCCGTCGCCGGACGACCTGCAGGAGCTTTACCTGAAGTCGCTCTACGCCATCGGCATCGATCCGAAAATCCACGACATCCGCTTCGTCGAGGACGATTGGGAAAGCCCGACGCTCGGCGCCTGGGGACTCGGCTGGGAATGCTGGTGCGACGGCATGGAAGTCTCGCAGTTCACCTATTTCCAGCAGGTCGCCGGGGTCGAATGCGCGCCGGTCGCCGGCGAGCTCACTTACGGCCTCGAGCGGCTGGCGATGTATGTGCAGGGCGTCGAGAACGTCTTCGCGCTCAATTTCAACGGCCGTGACGGCGCGCAAAAGGTGAGCTACGGCGACGTCTTCCTGCAGGCCGAGCAGGAATATTCCCGGCACAATTTCGAATATGCCGACACCGACATGCTGTTCGAGCAGTTCCGCATGGCGGAGACCGCATGCAAAAAATATCTCGATGCCGGCTGGCAGACCGACGGCAGCGGCGAGCGCTCGAATCGCGGCCGCCATCTGATGGCGCTGCCGGCCTACGATCAGTGCATCAAGGCCAGTCACGTTTTCAATCTGCTCGATGCGCGCGGGGTGATTTCGGTCACCGAACGGCAGAGCTACATTCTGCGCGTGCGCGAATTGGCGCGAGCGTGCGGGCAAGCATGGCTGGCGACCGAAGGCGGCGGCACAAGCATCAGCGGACCGGAGAGGGCAATATGAGCGAACCTGAAATCGGCGGCCGGCGGCCGCTACCGATCAATGTCGTGGCCGGCGAAAGTTATTGGTGGTGCGCCTGCGGGCGTTCAAAGTCACAGCCGTTCTGCGACGGCTCGCACAAGGGCACTGAATTCCGTCCGCAGGAATGGAAGGCGACCGCCAGCGAAGAAGTCTGGTTCTGCGCCTGCAAGCGCTCGCAGCATCAGCCGATGTGCGACGGCAGTCATAAATCGCTGTGATCCTCTTCCCCTCCCCCTTGTGGGCAGCGGAAGAGGTGGAGATTGCTCAGACCACTTCGATGATTCTTTCCCCTGCATTCAGCGCCTGAACGATTTCGTCGAGTTGCGGATCGAGCGCCAGCCACAATGCGGCATTGCTGATATTGCCTATCCGGATCCAGACGACTTTCGGACCGCCTGTCTCTTTGCCGGCGAGCGCGACAAAGTCTTCGTCTTTGGTGATCAGGCAAGCGCCGGTTCGGTCGGCATGACGCCAAATATCGAGATCGCTTTTGGGTCCTAGGCCTATGCGATTGACGTGCTCCGCCTCAAATCCGCGCGCGGCGAGCCGGCGAGCCAGCCCCGGCGGAAGCTGTGCGTCGATGAGAAAACGGATCATCACCCCGTACGGACGATACGGTGCTCCGTCGCTCGCGCCGCGTAGAGCAATGCCGCCGCAATGTCATCCGCAGTGAGATAGTTGAAATCGGCAAGCAATTCCTGCTGGCTTGCACCCTGCGCGATCGCTTCGACAATATCGGTGACACGCATGCGCGTGCCCTTGATGCACGGTCGCCCGCCGCAAATGGCAGGGTCGGAGCCAATTCGAGCAAGCAGGTCGTTTGTGTTCATGGCAGGCGATTGCCTTCAATCGCGGGTTAATGTGCAACTATAGTACCTATGCATTGCTATCGAAAGCGTAATGACACAACCGCCCGTATCGACTACACCGCCCGCAGCGGAGTGCCGGAAACGGCTCCAATTGGCGGCAAAGGGTGCCATGCCCGACCTCTTGCTCGAACTGTTCTCCGAAGAAATCCCGGCGCGCATGCAAGGGCGCGCCGCCGAGGATTTGCGTAAAGCGGTCACTGACCGGCTGGTTGAGGCTGGGCTTGTCTATGAAGGCGCCAAGGCCTTCGTCACGCCGCGGCGGCTTACTTTGTCGGTGCATGGCGTGCCGGTGCGCCAGCCCGACATCCGCGAGGAGAAGAAAGGCCCGCGTGTTGGCGCGCCGGAGGGCGCGATCGCCGGCTTTGTCAGAGCCGCCGGACTGAAATCCATCAACGACGCCAAGGTGCAGCCCGACAAGAAGGGCGATTTCTATGTCGCGGTGATCCAGAAGCCGGGCCGTGCCGCGATCGAGGTGATCGGCGAGATTCTGCCCGCGGTGATCAAAAGCTTTCCGTGGCCGAAATCGATGCGCTGGGGCGCGGCCTCGGCGACGCCCGGCGCGCTCACGTGGGTGCGGCCGTTGCATTCCATCCTCGCCACCTTCGGGCCGGAGACCGAGGAGCCGGACATTGTGGCGTTCTCGATCGGCGGCATCGCCGCCGGCAACGTCACGCGCGGCCATCGCTTCCTGGCGCCGGAGCCCTTCACCGTGCGCCGGTTCGACGATTATCAGCAGAAGCTCGGCAAAGCGAAGGTCGAGATCGATGCCGAGCGGCGGCGCGAGATCATCCGCACCGAGGCGAAGCAACTCGCCTTCGCGCAAGGGCTGGAGGTGGTTGAGGACGAGGCTTTGCTCAACGAGGTGGCGGGTCTGGTCGAATGGCCGGTGGTGCTGATGGGCTCGTTCGATCAGAGCTTCCTGCAAATCCCGGAAGAGGTGATCCGCGCCACCATCCGCGCCAACCAGAAATGCTTCGTGCTGCGCGACGCCGCCCACGCCAAGCTCGTCGACAAGTTCATTCTGGTGTCGAACATGGATGCCGCCGACGGCGGGGCAGCCATCGTCGCCGGCAACGAGCGCGTCATCCGCGCGCGGCTGTCGGATGCGCGGTTTTTCTATCAGACCGATTTAAAGATGCGGCTCGAAGATCGGCTGCCAAAGTTCAAGGACATCGTGTTTCACGAGAAGCTTGGGACGCAAGCCGAGCGCATTGAGCGGATTGAACGATTGGCTGGAGAATTGGCGCCATTGGTCGGCGCCGACCCTGTTAAAGCAAAACGTGCGGCGCGGCTGTGCAAGGCCGACTTGCTGACGGAAGTGGTCGGCGAATTCCCCGAGCTGCAGGGCCTCATCGGCCGCTATTACGCCGAAGCGCAGGGTGAGGACGAAGCGGTCGCCCACGCCATCGAGGATCATTACAAGCCGAAAGGGCCGGACGATCTGGTGCCGAGCGATCCGGTCTCGATCGCGGTGGCGCTCACGGACAAGATCGACACCCTGGTTGGGTTTTGGGCCGTCGATGAGAAGCCGACCGGGAGCAAGGACCCATATGCGCTCAGGCGGGCAGCGCTTGGAGTTATTCGGATCGTTCTCGAAAACGACTTGCGGCTTCGGTTGAATGCAATTTCTAAAGGTGGCGATTTGCTTTCGTTCTTCGCCGACCGCCTCAAAGTTCAGCTCCGCGAGCAGGGTGCGCGGCACGATCTGGTTGACGCGGTGTTCGCCCTCGAAGGCCAGGACGATCTCCTCCTCATCGTCCGCCGGGTCGAAGCCTTGGGCAAATTCCTCGACACTGAGGACGGCAAGAACCTGCTCGCCGGCTATAAGCGTGCCACCAACATCATCCGCATCGAGGAGAAGAAGGATTCGCGGGGCTTTACCGGCGCGCCGGATGCGGCTCTTTATAAACAGGATGAGGAAACGGCGCTGGCGGCTGCGATCGATGCCGCCAAGGCTGAAGCGACCCGCGCCGTCGAAAAAGAGGATTTTGCCGCCGCCATGACCGCCCTGGCGAAACTGCGCCCCAGCGTCGACGCTTTCTTCGACAAAGTTACAGTGAATGTTGAGGATAAAGCGCTGCGCGAAAACCGCCTGAAACTCCTCAACGAAATCCGCGCCGCCACCCGCGCGGTGGCCGATTTCTCCAGGATCGAGGGGTGAATATCTCCCCGCCGCGCGGGGAGAGGTCGTGTGAGCGTAGCGAACGAGGGTGAGGGGGCGTTTCCGCGATTCTGAGCGCCGCAATTCTGCGCCCGGCGGAGAGGCCCCTCATCCCAACCTTCTCCCCGCGCGCGGGGAGAAGGAGTCGCACGCCGCCGCACTTGAAATCAGGTTTGCGGGCTTTCGCCCGCTGCTTTTGTCGCATAGAACCGAACGGCGGTTTGTGCGTTCAAAGTCTGTGCATTTCCGCTAACGCCGCTTCCCCACCAAACCATTCCCAACCCGAGGTCCTCCGATGGTTCTCACCGCCACTGAAATCTCGCCGCTGATCGCACTGATTGCTGGCATTCTTATCCTGATCGTGCCGCGGCTCCTCAATTTCATCGTCGCTATCTATCTCATTATTGTGGGATTGATCGGGCTCAATGCCATCCACCACTTCATCCATTAAGGGGTCAGCGCAAAGGCGGGGCCGGTGCGGCTTGCGCCGGCCGCCGGGAGTTGCCACAGGGTGGCAATGAAATGGGCAAATCCGCCCTTGCCGGGCTCGCTTGAGAGCGACGCTTTAAACCAAACGTCAGAACGCAATGGCCAAATCGCGCTCCAAAATCTCTCGCCGGCCGGTCAAGACATCCAAGGCCAGAGCCGCAGCTAAATCCGCGCGCAAGCCCGCGGCAAAGCGCGCGACGAAATCGGGCAACCAAGGGGGCCAGGCCGCTGACCGCGGCAAATGGGTCTATGCCTTCGGCGGCGGCAAGGCCGACGCGCGCGCCTCGATGCGCAATCTTGTTGGCGGCAAGGGCGCGGGCCTCGCCGAAATGGCGCATCTCGGCCTGCCGGTGCCGCCGGGCTTTACCATCACCACCGAGGTCTGCACCTATTTCTATGAGCACGGCAAAACCTATCCGAAAACGCTGAAAGCCCAGGTCGAGGCGGCGCTTGTCGCGGTCGGCCGCATCACCGGCAAGACATTCGGCGATGCGGAAAATCCGCTTCTGGTCTCGGTGCGCTCCGGCGCGCGTGCTTCGATGCCGGGCATGATGGATACCGTGCTCAATCTCGGGCTCAACGACGTCACGGTGAATGCGCTTGCCGAGAAATCCGGCGACCGGCGCTTCGCCCAGGACAGTTACCGCCGCTTCATTACGATGTATTCGGACGTGGTGCTCGGCATCGAGCACCATCACTTCGAGGAAATCCTCGACGACCACAAGGACAAGAACGGCTACTCGCTCGATACCGAGCTCAACACATCCGATTGGTCGGAAGTGATCGCGCGCTACAAGGAGCGGGTCGAGGAGGAGACCGGCAAGCCGTTCCCGCAAGACCCGCACGCGCAATTGTGGGGCGCGATCGGTGCGGTGTTCGGCTCGTGGATGAACCAGCGCGCCATCACCTACCGCCGTCTGCACGCCATCCCGGAAAGCTGGGGCACCGCGGTCAACGTGCAGGCCATGGTGTTCGGCAATATGGGCGAGACCTCCGCCACCGGCGTCGCCTTTACCCGCAATCCGTCGACCGGCGAGAAGAAGCTTTACGGCGAGTTTCTGATCAACGCCCAGGGCGAAGACGTGGTCGCCGGCATCCGAACGCCGCAGGACATCACGGAAGCCGCGCGCAAGGAGGCCGGTTCCGACAAGCCGTCGATGGAAGCGACACTGCCTGAAGCCTTCGCCGAATTGCTGCGCATCCACGCCAAGCTCGAACGGCATTATCGCGACATGCAGGACCTCGAATTCACGGTCGAGCAGGGCAAGCTGTGGATGTTGCAGACGCGCAACGGCAAGCGCACCGCACAAGCCGCATTGCGCATCGCGGTCGAATTGGCGCAGGAGAAATTGATCACCAAAGAGGAGGCGGTGGGGCGGGTCGATGCCGCGGCCCTCGAACAGCTCCTGCATCCGACCATCGATCCCAAAGCCGAGCGCAAGGTGATCGCCAGCGGGCTGCCGGCCTCGCCGGGCGCCGCGAGCGGCGAAATCGTGTTTTCCTCCGAAGACGCCGAACTCCTCAAGAGCCAGGCACGCAGCGTCATCCTGGTGCGGATGGAGACTTCGCCCGAGGACATCCACGGCATGCACGCCGCCGAGGGAATTTTGACGACGCGCGGCGGAATGACGTCGCATGCCGCGGTGGTCGCGCGCGGCATGGGCAAGCCCTGCGTCTCGGGCGCCGGCTCCTTGCGCGTCGATTACCGCGCCCAGACCGTGACGGCAGGCAACGCGGTGTTGAAAAAAGGCGACCTGCTCACCATCGACGCTTCGACCGGTCAGGTGATTGCCGGCAGGGTGGCGATGCTGGAGCCGGCTCTGGCCGGCGAATTCGCCACCGTGATGCAATGGGCCGACCGCGTGCGTAAGCTCAAAGTGCGCGCCAATGCCGATACGCCGGCCGACGCCCGCGCCGCCATCAAATTCGGCGCCGAAGGCATCGGGCTTTGCCGCACCGAGCATATGTTCTTCGAGGAGGAACGCATCCGCGCCGTGCGCGAGATGATTCTGGCGGGCGACGAAGCGGCGCGCCGCGTTGCGCTGGCAAAGCTTCTGCCGATGCAGCGCGCCGATTTCGTCGAGCTGTTCAAGATCATGGGCGATCTGCCGGTGACCATCCGGCTCCTGGATCCGCCGCTGCACGAATTTTTGCCGCATAGCGAAAAAGAGATTGCCGAAGTGGCAAAGGCGATGGGCGCCGACCCGCAAAAACTCGCGGATCGCGCGCGCGAGCTGCATGAGTTCAATCCCATGCTCGGCTTCCGTGGTTGCCGGCTCGCCATCGCTTTTCCCGAAATCGCCGAAATGCAGGCGCGGGCGATTTTCGAGGCCGCGGTCGAAGCCCGACGCGCCACCGGCAAGACGGTGGCGCCGGAAATCATGGTGCCGCTGATCGCCGGCAAAGCCGAGTTCGACATCGTCAAGGCGCGCATCGACGCCATGGCCGCAATCGTCGCCGCCGAGACCAAGAGCAAGCTCGATTATCAGGTCGGCACCATGATCGAATTGCCGCGCGCGGCGCTCATGGCCGGCGAGATCGCCACCACCGCGGAGTTCTTCTCGTTCGGCACCAACGATCTGACGCAAACCGCCTTCGGCATCAGCCGCGACGACGCCGCGAGCTTTTTGGGCATCTATACGGCGAAGGGCATTTTGCCGGCCGACCCGTTCGTCTCGATCGATCGCGAGGGCGTCGGCGAACTCATCCGCATCGCCACCGAACGCGGCCGCAAGGTGCGGCCGAAACTCAAGCTCGGAATTTGCGGTGAGCACGGCGGCGATCCGGCTTCGGTCGCATTCTGCCACGAGGTCGAGCTCGACTACGTGTCGTGCTCGCCGTTCCGGGTGCCGATCGCGCGGCTCGCGGCGGCACAGGCCGCGCTGGGCAAGCGCGCCGATTCGTAGCAGCGACGGAACCCGCGAAGTTCCATCCGCACTTGATCGTGGTTAACAAATTTCCAACGCAATCGCCGTGATCGCGCGAAACGGCGCAGCAATGCAATGCGGCATTCACCATGGTTTCTTTCGCTCCGCGCAGATCGGCGCGGCTGCCGCGCGGTTAACGCCTTCGCAACGTTAACCCGACAATAAATAAGCCTGTCGCATTCGAGCCACTGCGGTGGCGTTTCCGTAATCCGACGACGCGTTGCGTATGCGTGTGGGCGTAAGGGGTGATTGTGGCGTCGCGTAACGGGGTGTCGCGTAGCCGAGTCTTGGGCGCGTCGTTTACGGCGCGATTCTGGTTCAGCGCTTGCTGCGCCGCCTTGATGCCGACGTCGATCGGATATCAGGATCTCGCTTCGCTCATCGCGCACGAGCGCGGCGCTTCCTCAAGCTGGCACCTGATCGCTTCGCCGCTCGGCACGGTCGAGACCCCAACGTTTCGCTATACGCGCCCGATCGGCACAACAATGCCGGAGCCGCTCGGCTTAGAGAATGTGAATTTCGACCCGCGCGCGCTCGATGCCTATGCCTGGAAGATCGACGAGCCGCCGATGGCGCGCCCCGCGCGGCAGATCGAATATCCGAGTGTCAATCGTGCGCATAAGGGCGACCGGCTGCCGGCGGCCAACAGCGCGCCCGCACCGGCCAATCCGGCAAGCCTGCCGCAATTGCAGCCGATCGGCGCACCGGCTGCGGCGCCGGTGCCGGTTTTGCCGCAGCAGCCGGCGAAGACGGAAACCAGGGCGGATGGCGCCAATCCCGGGGAGCGCGCGCAAGCCGACGCCGCAGCGCCGCTTGTCGTGCAAATGGATGTTCACCACGACGTTTCCGTCGCCTTGGCGCCGGCCAACGACGACGCGGACGACGATTTGGTCACGGCCGACCGGCCGTCCGCGGTCGCTGCCGCGGGCGACGGCGGACTGTCCTCGCTCGACGAATTATCGTTTCTCGACGACGATTCCGGCGACCGCAGTGCGGCGGTTTATTTCGGCGCCGGCGTGATGGGGTCGCCTTCAAGCCTGCAAACCTGGGCGCCCGGAGCGGCGCCGATCCTGGTGCCGCCGTCGGAGGATTCCGGCATAAAACTTTCGGCGCTGGAAGGCGCCGATTACAGCGCCGACGAGGGCGGCGTCTCGGTGGCCGGCAAGGACGACACCAGCCGGCTGCAAAGCCCGGCGCAGCGTCTTAACCTCGCCGGCAAGCCGCGCTCCAAGGCCGAGAAATGTCTGAGCGAGGCGATCTATTTCGAGGCGCGCGGCGAGCCGTATCAAGGCCAGGAAGCGGTCGCGCAGGTCGTCATGAACCGCGTGTTCTCAGGCTACTATCCGCACGACGTCTGCGGCGTCGTATTTCAGAACGCCGATCGGCACCTCGCCTGCCAGTTCACCTTCGCCTGCGAAGGCAAGGATTTGAGCCGGATCGACGAGCCCGACATGTGGCAGCAGGCGAAACAGATCGCCAAGAATATGCTCGACGGCAAAATCTGGCTCGCCGATATCGGCCACGCCACGCATTACCATGCCTATTGGGTGCATCCGAGCTGGGTGCATGAAATGGTGCGACTGTACAAGCTCGGCGTCCACACTTTCTATCGGCCGCGCAACTGGGGCGACGGCGACGACGAACCGGCCTGGGGTGCGGCCGGGATCGCCCAGCTCGAAGCCGAGCCGTTAAGGCCGGATCCCGAAGTGCTTTCGGAAAAACCCGAGCCGCCGCCGAAAATCCACGAAGCGGTCGAGAAGGGATCGCAAGCCGCGGCATCGCCGGTGGCGGGCGATGCTAAGAGTCTGACCACCGCGAAACTGTAATCGTCATTCCGAAAGCCGCGCGCAGCGCAGCCGCACGGAACGTCGCGGGGCCCGGAACGGCACTCACATCTCGATATCCAAGCCGACATCGAGATTCGTCACCGAGTGGGTGAGCGCGCCCGACGACAGATAATCGACGCCGGTCTCGGCGATCGCTGCGGCGGTGTCGAGCGCGATGCCGCCCGAGGCCTCGATGACAAGACGGCCGGCGACGAGGGCTACCGCCTTGCGCATCGATGCCAAATCGAAATTGTCGATCATCACCACGTCGGCGAGGCCGACCTCAAGCACTTCGGCGAGTTGATCGAGCGAATCGACTTCGATCTCGATCTTGACCAGATGCCCGGCGGCTCTTTTGGCGCGCTTGAGCACGGCCGCGATGCCGCCGGCGACCGCGATGTGATTGTCCTTGATCAGCATCGCGTCGTCGAGGCCGAAGCGATGATTGGTGCCGCCGCCGCAACGCACCGCGTATTTTTCCAGCGCGCGCAATCCCGGCGTGGTCTTGCGCGTGCAGATGACGCGCGCCTTGGTATGAGCGATGCGGGCTGCGAAAGCGGCGGTCGCGGTGGCAATGCCCGAGAGGTGGCCGAGGAAATTGAGCGCGACACGCTCGGTGCCGAGGATGGCGCGCGCATTGCCGGAAATCGTCATCAGCCTGGTCCCGGCCGCGATCGTCAGGCCGTCGCGGGCATGCGCGGCGATATCGATGTCCGGCGCCAGCCGTTTGAACGCTGCCTCAACCAGCGGCAGTCCGGCGATCCTGCCGGCTTGGCGGGCGTTGACCACGGCGCGGCCTTGCGTGTCCTCCGGCACCGTTGCGATCGAGGTGATGTCGCCGGCGCGGCCCAGGTCCTCTTCGAGCGCGCGCAGAACCGCCGCTTCGATCTCAAGCGGGGACACAAAGGCATCGGGGCAGAGGAGCGACATTTGCGGCAAATCCATAATCGCTGCGCGTCGGTGTGGCAAACCGGTCGTGGCAAACCTATGCGCCATCGTCGACTGACCATCGCGCATGGCTGCCGTGCCGGCGCGATCCGCCCTGTCAGGGCATGCCGAGCAGCCTCCGCCGTTCCTTGAACCGCCATGCCCGGCCGTGACACATTGGAGCCGGGAGTATTTGCATGAGTACCTTTAAGGCGATCGTCATCGACAAGACCGCGGCCGGACAGACGGTGCGGCTCACAGATTTCGACGACAAGGACCTGATGGAGGGCGACGTTACCGTCCGCGTCGAATATTCGACGGTGAATTACAAGGACGGTCTCGCACTGACCGGCAAGGCGCCGGTGGTGCGCCGCTTCCCGATGATCGCCGGGGTCGATTTCGCCGGTACGGTCGAATCGTCCTCGCATGCCGGCTGGCAGCCGGGCGATAAGGTCATCCTCAATGGTTGGGGCCTAGGCGAGACCCATCTCGGCGCCTACGCGGAAAAAGCGCGGGTCAAAGGCGACTGGCTGGTGCGCTTGCCGCCGGGCATGACCGCGCACGACGCCATGGCGATCGGCACCGCCGGCTATACAGCGATGCTCGCAATCATGGCGCTGGAGCGGGCCGGGCTTAAGCCTGAGCGCGGCTCCATCGTCGTCACCGGCGCGGCCGGCGGCGTCGGGTCGGTTGCCGTCGCGCTACTCGCCAAGCTCGGCTACGCGGTCGTCGCTTCGACCGGGCGGCCGGACGAGGCGGAATATCTCAAGGCGCTTGGCGCCGCCGAGGTGATCGATCGCAAGGAATTGTCGGGCCCCGCCCGGCCGCTCGCCAAGGAGCGCTGGGCCGGCGGCATCGACGCGGTTGGCTCGACCACGCTTGCCAATGTGCTGTCGATGACGCGCTACGGTGGCGCGGTGGCCGCGTGTGGACTTGCCGGCGGAATGGACTTGCCGGGTTCGGTGGCACCGTTCATTCTGCGCGGCGTCTGGCTTCTGGGCATCGATTCCGTCATGTGCCCGCTGCCGTTACGGCAAGAGGCCTGGCACCGGCTTGCCATCGACCTCGACCGGTCTAAAATCGCGGCGATGACGAGCGAAATCGGGCTTGGCGAGGTTATTGCCGCCGGGGCGCGTATCGTCGAGGGACAGGTGCGCGGCCGCATCGCGGTAAAAGTCGGGTAAAGGCCAAGCTAAGGGCCAAGCTAAGGGCGAAGACTTTCGCGACGGCTTTTCGCCGTCCTGCGGGGGCGCTATGGTAAGGGGACGGTTAAGAAGTCTTGTTAACATTGCCCTAGTTACGGGAGTGGAGTCGTCAATGTTACGGCGCGTGGCTGTCGTCTGTGCGTGTGTCTTGGTGACGGGAATCTTGGGCATAAGTCTGGCCCTCGCCGAGGACCTTGGACCGGAACAGGCCCGCGCTTTCGTCGTGGGGAAACTGTTCGCCTATACCTGCTTCGAGGGCACTGCTGGGATGGGTCGCATTTTCCCCGACGGGTCCGTCGTCGGCACTGTCAAATTCCGCGGCCAGG
>DATAWA010000059.1:0-2997 GCA_036267435.1 Xanthobacteraceae bacterium
ACTCGCCGATGCGGCGGTTGAACGCGACGTGCGGCAGCTTCAGGCGATAATCGATGCCGTGGCGGGCGATGATGCGGTTCCACCAGCGCTCAACCCCGCTTTCCGCGTCGGCGACGAAATCGTCACGCAGCCGCATGTTGAGCGCCGAGAGGGCCGGCACATCCTCGCGCAGGATCGCCCCGTCCTTGAGGCGCAGCACGGGATAGGTGGCGCCGGTGAGGAGGTGATCGTCGTCGATCTGGTCTTCGAGATAGCGTCCCTTGATCCCGGCCTGGAAGGCGCTCGCGGCGTTCGACGACAGCTCGTTGCCGAAGAGGTCGAGGGTCAACGAGAAGTGGAAGTTGGCCCGCTTCTGCATCGTCGGCAGGTCGATGACGCCGAGCTTCCGTACTCGCGCCACATCATACGGGTCGTCGATCCCGGCGGCCTTCATCGCGGCGCAGGTCGCCTCGAGCACGCGGCCGATGCCGGATTGCCCGATGAACATGTGGTGCGCCTCCTCGGTCAGCATGAACCGGCAGGTGCGCGACAACGGGTCGAAGCCGGATTGCGCCAGGCTTTCCAGCTGCATCTTGCCGTCGCGGTCGGTGAAGAAGGTGAACATGTGGAACGACAGCCAATCCGGCGTCGCCTCGTTGAAGGCGCCGAGCATGCGCGGCTTGTCGGCGTCGCCGGAGCGGCGCTGCAATAATTCGGCGGCTTCCTCGCGGCCGTCGCGGCCGAAATATTTCTGCAGCAGATAGACCATGGCCCACAGATGCCGGCCTTCCTCGACATTGACCTGAAACACGTTGCGCAGGTCGTAGAGTGACGGCGCGGTCTTGCCGAGATGGCGCTGCTGCTCGACTGAGGCCGGCTCGGTGTCGCCCTGGATGACGACGAGGCGGCGCAGCATGGCGCGATATTCGCCCGGTATGTCCTGCCAGACCGGTTCGCCGTAGTGTCGGCCGAACGGAATTGTGCGGCCCTCTTCGCTCGGCGCCAGCAGAATGCCCCAGCGGTAATCCGGCATTTTGACGTAATCGAACTTGGCCCAGCCTTTGGGATCGACCGACACCGCGGTGCGCAGATAGACCAGCGCCTCCTGAAAGCCTTCCGGCCCCATGTCCCTCCACCAGTCGATATAGCCGGGGTGCCAGCTCTCCAGCGCGCGCAGCACCTGACGATCTTCGGCGAGATTGACGTTGTTCGGGATTTTGGTGGTGTAGTCGACGTTCTGGATGTCCATGGTCGCCTCGCTCACTGGCTCGGTTACACCCTGCGCGTATCAAATACCGGCTTCTGGCCGGTGCCATAGCGCTTCAGGGCGCCCTCTTCGCCGATCGCGTTCGGGCGCTGGAAAATCCAGTTCTGCCACGCAGTCAGCCGGGCGAAGATTTTCGATTCCATCGTTTCCGGTCCAGCGAAGCGCAGATTGGCTTCGAGGCCGGTCAGCGCATCCGGCGAGAAGCTGGCGCGCTCTTCCAGAAAGACGCGCACCTCGTCGTCCCAGTCGATGTCGTCGGGTGCAAACGTAACGAGCCCGAACTCGAGCGCGCGGGCTGCGTCGAACATGGTGTCGCGCGCGGCTTTCGCCGTCTCGACGGCGTCCGGGTTCGCCAAAAAACGGCATTGCAAGCGACTCAGCCCGTTCGACATCGGGTAGGCGCCGAAATTGGCATCGCTAAGCGCGATCGCGGCCGGCGGCTTGTTGTCGCCGTCGCGGGCGCCGGCAAGCATGTAGGAGCGGTCGGAGGCAAAGCACAATTCGGCGAGCGTGCCGGCGAAGCAGGAGCCCGGCTCGATCAACGCGACCAGCGAGCGTGAGGTGAGATCGACGCGCTTGAGCACGCGCTTCCAGAACAGCCGGATTTCGCGCACCAGCCAGTGCTCTTTGTTGGCGTCGAGGAACTTGTCATAGGCCAGCACCTGCGCCGGATTGCCCGACGATTTGAATACGATCGCGGCGACATCAAGCTCATTGATCCGGATATGGAGGATGGCGTCGTCCAGTTCGCGGGCGAGCGCGAGCGGCCAGAAATCCGCGCCAAGCGCCGCCATGGCGTCGGCGGACGATGGCGGCGGGGAGGCGGGACCGCGCAAACTCACGGTCGCGATCCGCGCGGCGCGGTCGAATTCGACCGATAGCGAACCGTAGTCGACGCCGTCGGCGGTGAAGGCGCGGGTTAGCGGCGTAAGCTTGATGCCGGTACTTGCGCCGTTACGCGGCGATTGCGCCGCGAATTCCTTGGCGCGTGTGGCGATCGTTACGTCGAATTTCGAGCCCGGCACGACGTCATCGACCAGCCGCCATTCGGCGGCGCGCTTGCCTTTGACGCCTTCCTCGGTGGTGCAGAACACGTCGGCATGATCGCGGCGCACTTTGCGCTTGTCGGACACGCGGGTGAGCCCGCCGGTGCCGGGCAGCACCGCGAGCAGCGGCAATTCCGGCAGCGATACCGCCGCCGCGCCGTCGTCCACCAGCATGATGTGGTCGGTGGCGAGCGCCAGCTCATAGCCGCCGCCGGCCGCGGTGCCGTTGATGGCGCAGATCGATTTCACGCCGGAATGCGTACTTAAATCTTCGATGCCGTTGCGGGTCTCGTTGGTGAACTTGCAGAAGTTGACCTTGTGGGCGTGGCTTGAGCCGGCGAGCATTCGGATATTGGCGCCGGCGCAAAACACCCGGGGCTTGCCCGAGCGCATTACCACGACGCGCACTTGCGGATATTCGAAGCGCAGCCGGTCGATGGCGTCGGCAAGCTCGATGTCGACGCCGAGATCGTAGGAATTGAGCTTCAGCTCATAGCCTTCGAACAGGCCGGCTTTCTCGTCGACGTCCATGGTCAGTGTGGCGACCTCGCCGTCGACGGCAAGCTTCCAATGGCGATAGCGCGCCGGGTCGGTCTGAAAGTCGATCCGGGTCTTGCCGTTCGCCAGCGGGCGCGGTGCGGTGTGCTCGGCGTCGCCCATGATCCTGTGTCCGTTTCCGCCCTGTCCAATGCTCTGAATTATAGT
>DATAWA010000060.1:0-37882 GCA_036267435.1 Xanthobacteraceae bacterium
GCTTGTGGCGTTTGCGCCATAATACCGGATTATCCGGCCGAGAAACTCGATGTGAAACTCGTTCTCGAAGCCGACGACCGCGACACCCGTGAGGCCTTGCAGCGGCTCAATCTCGGTCCACCCTTTGAGATTATTGTTGCCCCGCCTGTCGGCCCCCGCACCAAGCCCAAGGCACTCAACGTCGCGCTGCCATTGGCTCGCGGAATCTACACGGTCGTCTATGACGCCGAGGACAAGCCCGAGCCTGATCAACTCCGGCGGGCGATCGAGGCTTTTCGCAGCGGCGGCAAGCGGCTCGCCTGCGTGCAGGCAAGCCTGACCATCGATAATACCGCCGACAATTGGCTGACCGCGATGTTCACCGCCAATTACGCTGGGCAGTTCGATGTCTTCCTGCGCGGGCTTGCCGCGTTGCAACTTCCTTTTCCGCTGGGCGGGTCGTCAAATCATTTTCGCACCGCGGTGTTGCGCAAAGCCGGCGGTTGGGATCCGCATAACGTCACCGAGGACGCCGACCTTGGCATTCGGCTCGCGCGTCTCGGCTACAAGACCACCGCCATATCGTCCTCGACCTATGAGGAAGCGCCGGCGCGGTTCGTGCCTTGGCTCAAGCAGCGCACGCGCTGGTACAAAGGGTGGATGCAAACGTGGTGCGTGCACATGCGCCACCCCAAACGGTTGCTGCGCGAGCTTGGCGTCGCCGGAGTGATCACCTTCCAGATATGCTTCGCCGCGAATGTGATAGCGGCTCTGATCCATCCGTTCTTTATGGCGGGATTGGCCTATGCGCTCTATGAGTTGCCGACGCCGTGGGCGAACATCGTGTTGGAGAGCGCAGCGCCAATCTTTGCGGCGAGTCTTTTCTCCGGCTACACCTCGACGATCCTTGTGGACTTGATCGGCTTGCGGCGGCGCGGCTTGCTGCGCCATGCCTGGGTGCTCGCTTTGACGCCGCTGCATTGGCTCTTGCTTTCGCTGGCGGCCTGGCGGGCGGTATTTCAGCTTATTTACGATCCGCAATATTGGGAAAAAACCGAACACGGGCTGGCAAAAACCTCGCGCATCGGCGCGGATCAACAGCCGGGGTTTGTTCGGCGGCAACCCAGACCCGGTCAGTCATCCCTTGTCTCGGACGCCGCGATGCGCCCGGGCGCCGCGATTGCCCCTATGGGGATCATGCGAACGGCGCGAGCCCCGATGCACGAAGCCTAAAGCGGGCCAGGCCCACGGCTTACATATAGCGGCGCAAATCGGCAGCTTCCGCCTCGGGCGTGCGCTTCATATTGAACGGGGTGACGAAACGGCCGTCTTTGTCCATCAGATAGACCATGGCGGTATGGTCCATCGTGTAGTCGCCATTCTCCAGCGGCACCTTTTTGGCATAGACCCGGTATTCCTTAATCGCCGCATTGATTTGCGCCCGGCTGCCGGTCAGCCCGCGAAGATGCTGATCGAAATTCGACAGATAATCCTTCAGTACGGGGGCGGTGTCGCGTTCCGGGTCGACAGTGATAAACAATACGCCGGCACGGCCGGCATCCGGGCCGAGCGCCTTCATCATTTGCGACATATCGAACAAGGTGGTCGGACAGATGTCGGGACAATGCGTGAATCCGAAGAAGACCAAAAACGGCTCTCCCCTCATCTGCGCATCGCTGAACGGTTTGCCGTTCTGATCTTGAAGATCGAGCGGTCCGCCAATGGCGGCAACCGCCTGCCCAATCGGCGACAATGCGCTTCCGGTGACGAGGATGACGGCGCCGAAGATCAGGAACAGCCCGCAAAGAAACGCCGCCAGCAACATCAGGAGGCGCGGTGCCTGGGCGCTGTGTTTTGTACGCATTGCCGCCACTTCATCAACCGAAACACGCCGAAAATCCAACCCGGATGGTTTCGAAGAACACAGTCGTCCCGTAATGCGCCCAGAGCAAAACGGTACCGGCCAGCGCCAGCGCGACGACGGCGCCGATGGCAAGAACCGGCATGGTTATATGCGGGCGGGCGACGACATCCGGCATGGCTGCAACCCCGCCGTTTCAATAGGCCGGAACCGGACCGCCGACAATGCCGTCGGGCGGTCTCATCGGCCGTCAGCCGGCCTATTCGCAGGTCGGATAGAGCGCCGACAATTCCGGACCGCGTAGCGTTATGAGCTGTGGCGTGAGGCCGCCATGCCGATCGATCCACGATCGGATCGGCTGCGGATAAAACCGCATGACCAGGCGGCTGCCGCGGCGCGTCGGCACCAGCGATCGCGATGCATCGTCATAGTAGGATGCCGCATGGAAGCCCAGCACCGCGCGGCTGGTGACGCAGATGCGATTACGCGGAATAATGCCGGTCAATAAGGTGCAGGCCGACAAGCATGGGCCGTCGATGACCACACGCTGGCCGGAGGCTCGCACCTGCCGGAACTTTTGGATATAGGAAGCAACCTCGCCCCCCGGATCGCTGACGATACGAACATCCGCGGATGCCGCACACGTCATGAAGACCGTCGCCAAGGCACCGGCCAGAACCGCCTGCCATTTCATGAGTAACCTCTCCCCGCTCAATCGCCCCTGGTATTCCCCGGCATTGTGGCAAGAGTTCGGGGATTCCCCCTCCTCCTGCCGAAAAGATCATCCCTGGCCGCGCGCACGGTTCCCACAAGGGATGCTATAGTCCATTAGAACCGTTGGAAACGTTCAAGCTTTCACGAAAAACCAGAAGAGTGCTCACCCATGGATACCTCGGCCGTACGCAAGGCAGACCAACAATCCAATGTTCCGAATTTCGCCACCGCCTACTATTTCCTCGAAGGATTAAACGAGATCGGCGTCGAGTATTTGTTCTGCAACTTCGGAACCGATCACGCCCCGATCATCGACGAGATGGCGCACCGGCGCAAACGCGGCGAGGCAATGCCGAGCGTCGTGCGCTGCCCGCACGAAAACACCGCCGCCCACATGGCGGCCGGTTATGCACTGGTGACCGGGCGCGGCCAGGGCGTGCTGGTTCACGTCGATGTCGGCACGGCCAACACCGCAAACGGCATGCATAATCTGTTCCGCAGCCGGCTGCCGGTCCTATTGATGGCCGGCAAAGCGCCCTATACGGCCAACGACGAACTGGTCGGCTCGCGCGATACTTACGTTCATTTCGTGCAGGAACCCTTCGATCAGGCGAGCCTGGTGCGGCCCTATCTGAAATGGGAGTGGACGCTGCCGTCGGGCGTGGTCGTCAAAGAGGCGCTGCGGCGCGCGTCATCGATCATGCAGAGCGAGCCGCGCGGGCCGGTTTATCTGATGATGCAGCGCGAGACCCTCACGCAGCATTGGCGGGCCGACGAGATCCGGCGTTACTCGGGCGATCATTTTGCCGCCTCCTCGGGCGGCAGCGCCGATCCCAAGCTGGTCGCCGCGCTTGCCGACAAACTATTGACTGCGCAAAACCCGATCCTGATCACCGGCTACGCCGGCCGTCATGCCCACGCGTCGCAGGCCATCGACGCGATCGCCCGGTTTGCCGGCATCGCCGTCTACGAAGCCAATATGACCAATAATATCTCGCACGATAGCCCGTGTTTCGTCGGCTTTTCGCCCGACAAGGCCGTTCCGGAGGCCGATGTCGGTCTGTTGGTCGACGTCGACGTGCCGTGGTTCCCCAGCGCCGTGGAGGCGAACGAAGATACATTCTGGGCGCATATCGACATCGATATTCTCAAACCCGGCTCGCCGATGTGGACGTTCCCCGGCAACATCCGCATGCAAGGCGACAGCGGCCACATCCTTGAGCAGGTGTTGGCGGAACTAAAGGCAAAAGCGACGCCGAAATTCAAGGAAGCGGCGGCAGCCCGCCTCGTTCGCATCAAGGCCGCCCGCGACGAGCGCATTGCGCGCACGGCCAAGCTTGCGGCGGATCACGGCCGGCCCGGCGCCGTCAATCCGCATTATCTGATGGCGGAACTGGGCAAGCTCCTCGACGACGAGGACATGATCTTCAACGAAGGGGTCACCAACGCCGCCGCGGTACTCGGCCAGATTCCGCGCCGCGTGCCCAATACCACCGTGCGGGCCGGCGGCGGCGGGCTCGGCTGGTCCGGCGGCATGGCGTTGGGCGCAAAGCTCGCCGCTCCCGACCGGCTCGCGGTGCAAGTTTGCGGCGACGGCGGCTTCTATTTCGGCAATCCAGCTTCGATCTTGGCGGTGTCGCAGCAGTACAAGCTGCCGATTCTCACCGTGGTGATGGACAATACCGGCTGGAACGCCGTGAAGCAGTCGACGCTGCGGGTGTTCCCCGAAGGCGAAGCCCACGCCACGAACAGCTTCGAGGCGGAACTCGCACCCAACGTCCACTTTGCCAAGATCGGCGAGGCATTCGGCGCCCATGCCGAAGAAATCAGCGATCCGGCCGAGGTTCCGGCGGCGCTCGCACGCTGCGTCAAAGAAGTCCGCGGTGGGCGCTCGGCACTTCTGCACGTGCGCGTCACGAAGCTGTAGCCGCGCATTTTCGGTCAACGCGGCTAGGCGGCGCGGCGCGGTGCGAGGCACCGCGCCGAAGTCGGGGAGACGCGCGCCTCTCTACGGACTGGCGTGATTGATGAACTTTTCCGGCGGCCGTTCGCCCCATTGCGACCGCAGCGCATCGTCGGCCGAAATGAGATGGGAGCCGTTGGCGAGGTTGAGACGATCGCTGTCGGCCCAATGCTCGTGCACGCGTCCCCAAGGATCGGCCCAGTAGTCGTAGACCTGGCTGCCGAGGACGTGGCGGCCGATGCCCCACATATGCTCGTAGGTGCCGAACGACTTGAGATAGTCGTGGCCCATGCAGACGTCGTCGATATCGGGCACTTCGAAGGAAAGATGATTCAATCCGGTCTTTTCGTGCCGAAGGCAGAAGAAAACGTGGTGGTCGACATAGGCGTCACCGCGATCGCAACGATTAAACGATCCGATCAGGTTGTCCTGGTTCTCGACATAGACATCGTCGGAACAGATCATCCCCAGGGTGTCGCGGAACCAATCAACCGTCTCGCGAAAGCGAGGCGTCATCATCACGCCGTGGCCGACCCGCTTGACGTGGGCCGGCCCCTTCGGCAGCCGCATCAACTCGCCGGCGCGCGCGGTCGGCGCCTCGCCGGAGTTGAGCTTTTGCCGCTTCACTGGGATTTCGGGCACGGCCGCGATGCCGCACACGACCTCGATTTGGTAGCCGTTAGGCTCCGTCAGTCGCACACGCTTGCCGCCACCGGGCTCATCGATATTTTCGACGCCGGACGCGCCTGGGGCCTTGGCCAGCCGCTTGAGGTCGTCTTCGCTGTCGACGGAATAGGCGAGACCGATGAACTTCGAGTCGTCGCCCTTCTCGGTGACGTGGATATGGTGACTGGGATCGGTGCCGCGCATATAAAGCGCGGTGCTGGTGCGCTCGGTGCGGTGCATACCGAATCGCGTCAGGAACTCCTCCATCACATCGAGATCGGGAGCGCGCATGCGCCCATAGGCGATGTCGTTCACCTTGACCCAGGACATTTCATTCTCCCTCGAATGCCATTTCACGCGCAACCAGTACTGGCGCGGCTGCCATACTGTGCCACGATCGGCTCGACGTCGGCAATGACGGCAGCGTGCTAGCGGTAATCGGCCGGCACGGTTTCGTCGTACTGCTTGGAACCCGTCGCGTTGAAGATGGGCGTCAGCACGATTGCAATGACGAGGTTGAGGATCACGGTGTAAAGCGCGGTGTACCCGGGGAAGGTGTGGCCGGCGAAGGCCAGCGGGTAGTTCGGCGTCAAGTTCGCCGCAACGAACATCCAGATGCCGGCCACGGTTCCCACCGCCCAGCCGACGACCAGCGCCCAGTCGTTGAACCAGCGCGTGTAGACGCCGAGCATCACCGACGGCAGCGTTTGGATGATCAGAATGCCGCCAAGCAGTTGCAGGTAGATGGCAAATTTGGTCGGCACGAACAGGATGATAACTAGCGCGCCGAGCTTGACCACGAGCGACACCCATTTCGCCATTTGCGCTTCTTCGCGGTCGGTCGGATTCTTATTGATGAACTCGCGATGGATGTTGCGGGTGTAAAGATTGGCGGCGGCGATCGACATGATCGCGGCCGGCACCAGTGCGCCGATGCCGACGGCCGCGAAGGCGATGCCGACGAACCATGACGGGAAGCTATGCAACAGCAGGGCCGGAACGGCGAAGTTATTACCGAACTCTTTGAAGCCCGCGGCAAACTCCGGCATCGCGCTGACGCCTGCCGCAATGGCGAAAAAGCCGACCAGCGCCAATAGACCGAGCATGAAGGAGTAGCCCGGCAACAGCGCTGCGTTGCGGCGGATGGCGTGGCCGCTCGATGCAGCCAAAATGCCGGTGATCGAATGCGGATAGAGGAACAGCGCCAGCGCCGACCCGAGCGCGAGCGTGGCATAGACGCCGTAGACGCCGGTGGTATTGGCGCCGGGGACCGCCAGCAACCATTTCGCCGGTGGCACGGCGGCGAATATTTTGGCAAAGCCGCCCAACTCGATCGGCACCACGATAATGGCGGCAAAGGCCGTGATGTAGATCAGGATATCCTTGACGATCGCGATCGACGCCGGCGCGCGCAGCCCACTGGTGTAGGTGAAGGCCGCCAAAATGACGAAGGCGATAATCAGCGGCAAATCGGCCGCATAGCCGGTGCCCGATACGCCCATCGCGCCGATGACGACCTGTAAGCCGACGAGTTGCAAGGCGATGTAGGGCATGGTCGCCACGATGCCGGTGACGGTCACCGCGAGCGCCAGCCAGCGATTTCCGAACCGGCCGCGCACGAAATCGGCGGGCGTGATGTAGTTGTGCTTGTGGCAGACATGCCAAAGTCGCGGAAACACCAGAAACAGGATCGGATAGATCATGATGGTGTACGGCACCGCGAAGAACGCAATGGCGCCGGCGCCGAAAGCAAGCGCGGGAACGGCAATGAAGGTATAGGCGGTGTAGAGATCGCCGCCGACCAGAAACCAGGTGACGATTGTACCGAAGCGCCGGCCGCCCAGGCCCCATTCATGAAGCTGATCGAGGTCGCCCTTGCGCCAATGCGCGGCCGCGAATCCGAGCCATGTGATAAAACCGAACAGCACCACGAAGACGATGAGAGCGGTCCAATTGATATCCTGCACGGCAAGCCTCCCCAGCATTACTTTTTTCTGACACGCTGGCCCGCGTCGGCGCGCGAGCCCGGCACCAGTTTCAAGCGTTAGGCCTCAGTCGCGAAGTAGACGACGGCGGTCAAAATCGCGCCGAGAATGACCCACAGCATTTGATACCAATAGAAAAACGGAATGCCGGCCCAGGACGGCTCGGCCGCGTTGTAGAACGGCACCCACAAACTTGCGATGAACTGAATGACAAAGAGCAGATACCACCAGTTCCAGCCACGCGTTTCGGTTTGCGATTCCATGGTTTTTCTCCCCCGGCGAGCCGTTCGAGACTCTTGCCCGGCATGCTAGCCGCTGCGTCACGCCGATCAAGAAAAAAGTCGCCAAACCAGGAAAAACGCCCCGGACACCGGGGCAGCTCCGTCGCGGCTCCCCGATGCAAATGATGCTAGAACAGCCGTATGCTGCGACGACGCGAAGGCGCAAGGATGGAGCGGGCGATGGGAATCGAACCCACGACACTCAGCTTGGGAAGCTGATGTTCTACCACTGAACTACGCCCGCGATGCTAAGCAGGATAACGAAGCCGGACGGCACCCGGCAAGGGCGCGACAAACCGATGTCCAACTCCAAAAGCAGTTCACAACTCATGCCGCCGGCCAGGATCGACGTCCTTGCCCCGCCCGGCGCGATCAAGCCGACCGGCCCCTGGAGCCTCGGCGTGCACGCCGGCGATTTCGTTTTTGTTGCCGGCATGCGCGGGATCGATCCTGCGACCAATAGATTGACCGACGGGGACGAACCCCGCATTCGCCAAGCCTTTCTCAACATGAAGACGATCGCCGAAGCGGCCGGCGCAACGCTGGCAGACGCAGTGCGGCTCGTGGTTTATGTCACCGACATGGACCGTCACCGGCCGATCGTGAACATGGTCCAGGAAGAGTTTTGGGCGGGCGGCCCTTACCCGCCACGCACAATCGTGGAAGTGCGACGGCTCAATCAAGACGATATCGTCGAGGTCGAAGGGACGTTCTTTTGCCCGGTGCGTAGCGACTAAAAAGTTTAAGCCAACTTTCAGGCCGCGCAGACGGCGGCAAGAAGCCGTTCCATCTCGATCGATAGGCGGCTGCCCTCGTGCGACAACGACTTCGCCGAAGCCAAAATTTGGGTTGAAGCGGACGTAATACCGCCGGCGCCGTCATTGACCTCGGCGATGTTAGCGGCGACATGGGCGGCGCTGCCGGTCGCCGCCCGCACATTGGTCGCGATCTGCCGCGTAGTCTCCTCCTGGACTTCCACGGCCGCCGTGATGACGGCGGCAATCTCGGCGATATGGCTGATCGTGTCGCCGATCTCTTTGATGCTGACGACCGAATCCTGGGTCGCCGCCTGCACGCCTGCGATCTGCATGCCGATTTCGCTGGTCGCCTTTGCGGTTTGCGCCGCCAGCGCTTTGACCTCCTGCGCCACGATGCCAAAGCCCTTACCGGACTCGCCGGCGCGCGCCGCCTCGATGGTGGCGTTGAGCGCCAAGAGATTGGTCTGCTCGGCGATGTCGGTGATGAGCTTAACGACGTCGGTGATGCGCGCCGCCGCGCGGGTCAATTCCGCAATACGGCCGTCGGTCTTGCCGGCCTGAGCGACCGCCTCGTGCGCGATCCGGGTCGACTCGCGGACCTGCCGGCCGATTTCGCCGACCGAGACGATCAGCTGCTCGGTGGCATGCGATACGGATTGCACATTCTCCGCGGCCTGGGTTGATGCCGAGAGCACCTTCCCGGACAAGTCACGCGTTGCTTCCGCCATTTCACCGAGCGCTTCGGCGGCGGCCTCGAGCTGCGTCGACGAAGACGATACCGAGCGGACAACACTGGCGACGGTGGTCTCGAAGGTGCCGGCGACATGATCGATGTCGGCGCGGCGCTGCTCGGCCATGCGCCGCGCCGTCTCCTTTTCCGCAATTTCCAATTGCTCGATACGGGCCAGCTTTTCCTTGAACGTCTGCGCCGCCCGCGCCGTATCGCCGACTTCGTCGGCACGGCCGATATAGGGAATCGCGACATCCTTGTCGCCGTGCGCGATGGCGAACAAGACATCGCCGATGCGGCGGATCGGCGCGATGATGGCGACGACGCCGAACAGTGTCGCTCCAGCCAGCGCGGCGATGACGAACAGGCCGATGCCGAGATCGACACGGCCGACATGTTCGCGCTCCGCGGTCGCCTGGAGCTCGCTTTGCTTGGCCGCGCCGATCAGGTCCTCGGTGGTTTTTTCGACCAGCGCGTTCATGGCGTCGCCGATGTGGCCGGCGGCCTGGACCAGCGACACGGTGTCACCGTAGTCGCGCGCCGCGGCGGCGAGCTTTACGCCCACTGCCACATAGTCGCTCGCCAGAGCCGCGAGTTTTTGCAGCGGCGCCTTGTCGGCAGGCGTATCGCTGAGCGCGACGGCAAGTTTGATGTGTTTGGCCGCCGCCGCAGCGGCGGCATGCATTTGATCGAGGGCGCCGTCGACCTCGTGCGGTGACAGCGCGAGACGTATTTCCCGCAGTTCGAGCCGCATATTGCCGAGGTCTTTGGCGGCTCGCAGCGCCTCGACCGCCGTGAGCTGCTCATTGGCCGCTGATTGGCGCAGCTGCGCCGCCGAGCGATCCCCGATCTGTTGCTCGACGAGCATTCCGGCAACCAAAAGCATGCCGAGCGCCGCCCAAATCGCGAGCTTCGTGCGTATCGACAGATCGAGGCTCGCCATCGTCCGACCATCCGGGATGGCGCAGGATTAAACTCCTCGGTTAATACCGGGTAAAATTCCGCCGGGCGGCTGTTTGGCCGCCGACAACCAAGGCGGGCAGTGGCGCTCCCTGCAATCGGGCGGTATCGACGGGACGAATTCCAGTCGTCGGGACTAGCCGCGTGCAGCCTACTCGGCGGCGATTCGATAATTCGACTGCGCTTGAATGTCGGCGAGGCACTTCGCCAGCGCTTCGCCTTCGGGATCGAGCAACGCCGCGGTACGGGCATTGGCGATCGCTTCCGCGGACGGACGGGGCAGGGCCGCACCGGCAAGCGCCGGCTGCATGAGTTCGCGTTCGATGGTCCGATAATTGTCGCTGCCCCGTTTATGGGTATCGCCATAGCCTTTAATCAGGCGTGCGCATTCGGCGATTTCGATTGCCAGATCGGCGGAGAGCGGTGTGGCTTGCGCGATTGCATGCAGCCACGCTTCGATCGCCCGCTGCTCTTCCTGGAAGCGGAAGGTTTTGCGCCGAAGGGGACGCAGTCTGGCGAGCACGTAGAAACGGAAGTACCCCGAGATTGACGCGGTATTGATCGCCATCCCCCAATGCGCGCGACCGAACTTCGGATAGCGCTCGGCCAAGCGCAGGATGGGACGCGCGAGCCAGGCCGGCATGACCGAGCAGAATTCGTCGACGCCCGGTTTGAGGAATTCGCTCACGGTCACGGTTTGCTCAGGCTTGATGCCAAGCTCGCGCCGGACGCGCTCGATGCGCGCCGGATCGATCTTGGCTTGGGCCACGCGGATCACGTCCTCGTAGGACATGCGAACCGCGAGATTGCGTGCCGTGGTCGCGAGGATACGTCCGCCGGCGCCGGTTTTGGTATCGGCGTTGTCGATCGGCTTAAGCCGGTCGAGATAGAGCCGCGCATAATCGAGGTCCTGATAGGCCACGAGCCGGCGCACGCCTTCGGTCGCAACTGAACGCGCCGCTTCAGGCATGGCCGCGATGTCGCTTTCCAGATCGGCGAACGAAGACGCCGCTACGTGCTGGCGCTTGTTCGGTTCCTCGCGCCGCTGCGAGCCGGCGCGAGCGGCGGCAAAGCCGGCCTGGAAGCCGCCCAGATTGGCACCGACCGCCTTGCCGTCGGCGCGAATCGCCGCCTCGAAGGCTGCGGCCGGGATCGGCAGCGCACCGGCGCCGGCGATGGCCCCGAGCATCACGGCGTTGATCATCGCGCCGCTGTTGCGTGCGATCGTCTCGAGATCGAGGAGCAGCGCGTCCTTCGAATTCTTCTCCACCGCGGCAATCAGCCGATCCGGGTCGTAGCGGCCGTCGCCCATCGCCATTTTCTCGACCGTCAGATAGGACCGGCTGGTCGAGGCGATCGTCGTGGTGCGATCCGGCGTGACAAAGCCGCTGGCGATGGCGCGGCCGGCTTCTAGAAGCTCGCTGGCGACAACCAGGTCGACATCGCCGATGCCGGGCGCCAGCGCCAACACCGGATGCAGCGCGCCCGCCGCTTGCGGCGCCGGAACCATCTCGACGTGATAGGTGGTCGCGCCGGTGCGCTGGGCGACACCCGGGATCGACGTCGATTGCACCGGGAAGCCCTGGCTCGCCGCCGCGGCGACGATCCAATCGGTGAGCACGCCGCCGCCTTCGCCGCCCAGCGCAGCGATCAGAAGGGTGAGCGGCCGGACTGAGTTTCCTTCCATCCCTCCTTGAGGCGGAGCGGCAGGGAGGGCGCTCATAACTTGCGCTTGCGAGAGGTCATTTCCTTCCCGCCTCGCTTCACTCGGCGACCTCCCTATCACGGGAGCAGCCGAGTTCACGCTCTTCGCACCGCTTATCCAGGCGATAACCTTTGCCCTTACATCGCTTAACGTGCGGTCCCACCAACTCGGATTGCTGACGACGTCGGCGCGATAGAACGATGGGCAGAGCACGGCGGCGTGGGCGACTTCGCCGCACAGCCCGCAGCCGACGCAGCTCTCGACCACTGTCGCCACGGGATCGGAGCGCAGCGGATCGGGGTTGGGCTTGACGGTCAAGGACGGGCAGCCGGAGAGCCGGATGCAGGAGTGGTCCCCGGTGCAGATCTCGTCGTCGACGCCGTAGCGGGTTTTCACCACCCGTTCGCCGCGCTTGAGCTTCTCGGCATCGTCGGCGCGGATGCGGCGCTGGCGCGCCAGCATGCACTCGCCGTCGGCGATGATCACCTTCAGACCGCGCTCGGCCGTGCGCATCGCTTCTATCAGCGTCGCCACCATTTTCGACACGCTGTAGGTGCGAACCGTGCGCAGCCAATTGACCCCCAGCGCACGCAGCGTCTTCTCGATGCTGATGCCGGTCGGTGAGCCTGAGCGGTTCGCAACGCTGGACGGCAGATATTGCTGCCCGGTGGCGGAGGCGTAGCCGTTCTGCATCACGATCAGGATGCCGTCGCCTTTGTTGAACATGTTCGAGGCGACGCCGGTGATCAGCCCGTTGTGCCAAAACCCGCCGTCGCCCATGACCGCGATGGTCCGCTTGTCCATGTTCGGCGTCACCGCCGCGGCGCTCGCCAGCGACATGCCGTAGCCGAGGATCGAATTGCCGAGCGAGAACGGCGCGAAGGTGGCGAACGAATGGCAGCCGATGTCGGCGCTGATATGGATGGGGCCCAGCTCGCGTTGCGCCAATTTTACCGCGGCGAATACCGGCCGCTCCGGACAGCCGGTGCAAAAGTTCGGCGGGCGCGGCGGGATATCGCCGAGCGAGGCGACGACGCCGGCTTTGTGGGCGAGGATTTCACCGGCTTGCGCGGCGACGGCGTCGGCGTCGATTCCCGCCGGACGCGTTTCCGTCAGGAAGGCGGTCAAGCCGCGCAAAAACACTTCCGACGTATAATCGCCGCTCTTGGGCAGGCAGCCCTTGCCGAGCACGCGCGTCGAAATGTCGGCGCCGCGAAGAATGACGTTGATCTGCTGCTCGACATAGTCGGGCGAGCCCTCCTCGACGACCAGAACCGCCCGCTTGCCCGCGCAAAAATCCTTCACCTCTTCCGGCACCAGCGGATAAGCGACGTTGAGCACCGAGATCGGGATGCGGGAGCGGCCGTAGAGGTCGGCGAGATTAAGCCGCGCCAGCGCGCGGATGAGCCCGTTGGTGAGACCGCCGAGTACGATGATGCCGACCTCGCCGATTTCGCCGGCGATAAGCTCGTTGAGTCCTTGCTCGCGAATGAATTTTTGCGCCGCCGGCAGACGTTCCTCGATCTTCAAACGCTCTTGCGTGAAGATGACCGGCGGATGCGCAAGGCGGCCGTATTCGAACCGCGGTGGCCCGGCGAGACGATGCTGGCCGCTATAAACCCCGCGCCGGTTGTCCTTGGCAACGAACTCACCGGTGACGTGGCAGGCCCGCACCCGTAAGTCCAGCATGACCGGCGCGTGGCTTGCCTCGGACAGCTCGAAGCCCTTCTCCACCATCCGCACAACGGTCGGCAGATCCGGGCGCGGGTCGAGCAGCCACATCGAGGATTTCAGGGCGAAGGCGTAGGAGCGCTCCTGAATGACGCTGGCGCCTTCGCCGTAATCTTCGCCAAGGACGATGAGTGCCCCGCCGATGACACCGGGCGAGGCGAGATTGGACAGCGCGTCGGCCGCGACATTGGTGCCGACGATCGATTTCCATGTGACCGCACCGCGCAGCGGATAATTGATCGAGGCGCCGAGCATGGCCGCAGCAGCAGCTTCGTTGGTGCAGGTTTCGACGTGGACGCCGAGATCCGCCAAGAGGTCTTCGGCGTCGACCATCACGTCGAGCAGATGCGACACCGGCGCGCCCTGGTAGCCGCCGACGTAGCTCACCCCCGATTGCAGCAAGGCTTTGGTGACGGCGAGGATGCCTTCCCCGCGGAAGACTTCGCCGGCGCCAAGGCGCAGCGCGTCGACTTCTTTCTTGAACGACCGTTCCATCCGATGATCCGGGCTTTACCTGTACGGGCCAGATATAGCCGCTTTTGCCGAATCCTACCAAACGCGCGCTCCTGCCGCGCCGAAATCGGCCAGTGAGCCCTTGGTGCCACGCTCGGGGCCGGATATAGGGTGCGGAAGAAACGACGCCAAAAGGGGAGGCGTCCGGGGAACGCGTCACTGTCAACGCGTAAGTCTCAATGGATGGCCAGAGCCAGATCGTCATCGAGCGGGTCAATCACACCTATCGCCCGCCGCGCGGGCGGCCCGTGCTCGCCTTGTCGGACGTGTCGCTGGAAGTGCGGCCGCGGGAATTCCTCGCCATTCTCGGGCCTTCGGGCTGCGGCAAGTCGACACTCTTGTATCTCGTGGGCGGATTCCTCCCGACCGAGGCCGGCCGTATCACGGTCGAAGGCAAGCCAGTCACGGCGCCGGGCCCGGATCGCGGCATCGTCTTCCAGCATTTCGCCTTGTTCCCGTGGAAGACCGTGCGCACCAACATTCTCTACGGTCTGGAACGCCAGGGCCTGCCGCGCATCGAGCGCGAGAAGCGGGCGCAAGCCTTTATCGATCTGGTGGGGCTGAAGGGCTTTGAGGACAGCTATCCGTCACATCTGTCCGGCGGCATGAAGCAGCGCGCCGCAATTGCCCGCACGCTGGCGTTCGATCCCAGCATTTTGTTGATGGATGAACCGTTCGGCGCGCTCGATGCGCAGACGCGTTCCTTGATGCAGACCGAGTTGCTCAACATCTGGAAGCGCACGCCAAAGACCGTAATCTTCGTCACCCACGACGTGCAGGAGGCGGTCTATCTTGCCGATCGCGTGGCGGTGATGTCGGCGCGACCCGGCAAGATCAAGAAAATAGTCGAAACCAAATTCGCCAACCGCGATCCCGGCATTCAGCGCAGCAAGGAATTCGTGGAAAAAGCGGATGAAATATGGAATTTGGTGCGCGACGAAGCGATCAAGGCGCAGGAAGCCAAGGCTGACTGATTTTTGGGCGAGGCCGTTCGGCCGAACCGAGGCTCTTCGATGCAAGGGATTCTGCAAACCGGGTTCCGTTACCTGCCGCTCGCAGTGCTCGCGCTGGCCTGGGAAATCACCGCGCGTTTCAATTTCATCGACAGCCAGGCGCTCCCGCCGCTGACCCACGTTGCCACCGCATGGGTCGATCTGGTTCGCGACGGCGAACTCGTCGACAACGGCGCGGCCTCCCTCTACCGCGCCTTTATGGGACTTCTTCTGGCCGTCTTGTTCGGCGGCACGCTGGGAATATTGATGGCCCGCTGGCGGCTTCTCGAGATCTTCATCAACCCGCTGGTCGAGCTGTTCTATCCGCTGCCGAAATCGGCGCTCATCCCGGTGACCGTGCTGTGGCTCGGCTTTGGCGACGGCTCCAAAATCCTGCTCATCTTTCTCGGCTGCATGATCCCGGTCACCATCGGCGCCTATAACGGCGCACGCGGCAGCGATCAGGCGCTGGTCTGGTCGGCGCGCAGTATGGGAGCCACGCGGCTGCGCCTGTTGTGGGACGTGATTTTGCCGAGCGCGCTTCCGGAATTGCTCAACGGCATTCGCACCGCGCTGGCGCTCGCGTTCATCCTGTTGGTGAGTTCCGAGCTGATCGTCGCCCAGCAAGGTTTCGGCTATTTGATCGGCTACCTCGGTTCCACCGGCGCTTACGAGGGCATGTATGCGGTGGTGCTGACGGTCGCCTTTCTCGGCTTCGCCGCGGACCGGCTCTATCAACTTCTCATGCAATGGCTGCTGCAATGGCGCGAATAGAAGACGCAGCGTCGCTGCCGGCGGCGGAAGCCGATGTCACGTACGACGCGGCGCGACGTCTCGACGTGGTTTTTCGCAGCGGGGCCGGCATTTTCTCGGTGCTGGTGGTGCTGATCGCGTGGGAGCTTTTTGCCCGCAGCGGCAGAGTAACGCCCTTCATGCTGCCGCCGTTTTCGGCGGTCGTCGAGCGCATCTATGCCGACGCGCTCAGTGGCGACCTATGGATCAATCTCGGCCTGACGATATTCCGAGCCATGACCGGCTTTGCGATCGCGACGGTCGGCGGCATCGTGCTCGGCGCGCTGATGTCGCGCAACCGTATCGTCAATTGGTTTTTCGATCCGATCATCTCGGTCGGGTTCCCGATGCCGAAGATCGCATTCCTGCCGATCATCATTCTGTGGCTCGGCGTGTACGATGTATCGAAGATCTCCATCGTGGTGTTCGACGCCATCTTCCCGGTCGTCACCGCCACCCTCGCCGGCATCGCCGCGGTCGACAAAGTTCTGGTCTGGTCAGCCCGCAATATGGGCGCCTCCGAGCGCGAGGTGATGTGGCAGATCAAGCTGCCGGCGGCCCTGCCGCAGATTCTTACGGGACTCCAGGTGGCGCTGCCGATTTCGCTGATCGTCGCCATCATCGGCGAGATGGTGATGGGCGGCTACGGCCTCGGCGGCGCCATGATGACCGCCTCGCGCTTTGCCGATTCCCGTGGGGTATTCGCCGGCATCGTCGAAATCGCGGTCGTCGGCTACGCCCTGATCAAGGCCATGGCGGTGATCCGGCGCCGCCTGCTCGTCTGGCATCAAGAGACGGCCGAGCGCTGACCGGTACCGGGGCGTGGTGCGGCAAAGGGGCCGCATATCGCGGGCTTGCGCCGGATCGCGCTTTGCCTCCACAATCGCCCGTCCGGCCTGATCGCCGGAGCTTTTAAGAATAATTTCGCAGGTCCTTGAGGAGACGAACGAGAATGCGTGGGAAAATTGGATTGGCAAGCTTGGCGCTGCTGCTGCTCAGCGTGGGTCTGGCGCAGGCCGATCCGCTGCAAATTCGCGGCGCTTGGGTTGCCCCGGTCGCCAACTGGTTTTCGATGTGGCTCCAGAAGAAGGACCTCGCCAAGCATTTCGGCCAGTCCTACACGTTCGAAGCCACCCATTATGCCGGCACGCCGCCGATGATCACCGCCATCGCCAATAACGAGCTGGAGATCGGCGATCTCGCCTATTCCACTTTGCCGATCGCGATCTCGAATGCCGGCATGGACGACATCCGCGTCATCGCCGACGAATTCCAGGACGGCGTTCCCGGCTATCACGACGACGCATTCGAGGTGCTGGCCGACGGCCCGATTAAGAAAATCGAGGACCTGAAGGGCAAGATCGTGGCCACCAACGCGATCGGCAGCGGCGTCGACGTCGCCATGCGCGCCATGCTGCGCAAGCACGGGCTCGAGGCCAACCGCGACTACACGATTGTCGAGGCGCCGTTCCCGGCCATGAAGTCGATGCTGGCGGAGAAGAAGGTCGATCTGATCCCGACCGTGCTGCCCTTCGCCCTCGATCCGGAACTGAAGAAGATCGCGCGTCCCTTGTTTACGGTTCACGACGCCATCGGCGTGTCGCAATTTATCGTCTGGACCGCGCGCAAGCCCTTCATCGACGCGCACCGGGCCGCGCTGGTCGATTTCATGGAAGACTCCATGCGCATCGAGCGCTGGTATCTCGATCCGAAAAATCACGACGCAGCCGCGCAGATCGCTTCGCAGCTGACCAAGCAGCCGCCGGAGCGCTTCGGCTGGCTGTTCACCAAGACCGATTATTACCGCGATGCGGATATGAAGCCGAATCTCGATGCGCTGCAGAAAAACGTCGACATGACGAAGGACCTGGGCTTCGTCAAGACGACGTTTGACGTCAAGGCACATTCCGATCTGAGCTTGATCGAAGAGGCGGCCAAGCGTTTGCAATAAGACTTTTAAAAAACGAGGCGCCGGCCAAACGGCGCCCACATCACCTCGGGAGGGAATGATGCGCGCCAACGCACGTGCGATGATGTTTGCGTGGGCCGGGCTGTGCGGCTTGGCCATTATTTTGACGGGCACCGGCTCGGGCTACGCCGACCCGGTGCATATCCGCGAAGCCTGGGTCGCGCCCGGCAATTGGGCGTCGATCTGGCTGCAGAAGAAGGACCTCGCCAAGCACTTTGGCCAGTCCTACGTGCTCGATCCGGTGCATTACGTCGGCACGCCGCCGATGATCACGGCGCTCGCCAATAACGAGGTCGAGGTCACCAACCTCGCCTATTCGACGCTCGGCATAGCCGTCGAGAACGCCGGGCTCGACGACCTGCGCGTCATATCCGATGAATTCCAGGACGGCGTGCCGGGATATTATTCGCAGGAATACATGGTCCTCAAAGACGGCCCGATCCATAAGGTCGAGGACCTCAAAGGCAGAGTCGTCGCCACCAATGCCGAAGGCAGCGCCGTCGACGTGGCGATGAAGGCGATGCTGTACAAGCATGGCCTTGAGCCCAATCGCGACTACACTGTGGTCGAGGCGCCGCTCCCGGCCATGAAGTCGATGCTGGCTGAAAAGAAAGTCGACATTATTCCTGCCGTGCTGCCGTTCTCCTACGACCCCGAGTTGCGCAAAGTGGCGCGCGACCTGTTCGTGCAGAAAGACGCCATCGGCATTGCCGACATGATCGTGTGGACCGCGCGCAAGCCGTTTATCGACGCGCATCGCGCCGCACTGGTCGACTTTCTCGAAGATACGCTGCGCATCGCGCGCTGGTACGAGGATCCGGCCAACCACGAAGCGGCCATGCAGATCCTCGGCGATTTGGTGAAGAAACCGCCGCAGATCTTCAGTTGGGCGTTCACCAACAAGGACGTCTATCACGATCCTAATCTGATGCCGAACCTCGATGCGCTGCAGCAAAACCTCGACACGACCAAGGAGCTCGGTTTCATCAAGACGAGCCTTGACGTGAAGAAACACTCCGATCTGAGCATGATCGAAGAGGCGGCGCAGCGCCTGAAATAAAGCCGGACGGTTCGAATAAAATCCTACCGTTTCTCCGCCATTGTGCGTGGCGGGGGCAAAGTATACCGTCTGCTGAGTAAGAGGGTACAGTTCAAGAACCTACAATTCTCACGGCTGCCCCATGGCGACTGGCCGGCGTGTTGTCGAGAAAGTGGGTGCGGCGCTGCTGGCTGCGGCGGCCGCGTGGGGTGTTCTCTGCGTTCCGGCGCGCGCGCAAAGTTGCGATCCGCAGGATTTCTGGAACGCACTGCAAAACGCGGCATCAAGCGTTTCATCGCCGGCCTGTGACACGACCTATGCCGATCCGGTTGGCGACGCCGCGCTAATCGCTCTTGCGGCAGCGCTTGGCGGCGTCATGGCCGAGGATCCCGGCGCCAATGTTTGCGGCGCGATCTCCAACGTCTTCAACGATCTCACCAACGGCCAGAGCGATCTCGGCACGCTGAGCAGCACGTTGGGCAATCTCGGCGTCGCCAGCGGCGCCCTCGACACGGTGCAGCAGCTTTTATCCGGCGCGGCGAATCCCGTCGCCGCCGCGGAATGTGCCTGCCAGTGGGATCAGGGCGTCGGCGCACTTGGCGGCGACGTTCTCGCCTGCCTGCAAAGCGCGATCTGCGGTATCCAGCAGGATGTCGGGTGGGGCGGCTGCGGCTGTACGCCGCCAACGCCCGTCGCCGCAAACTGCACGCCGCCCATCGAGGAATGCACCGGCTACGGCGCCAATCCCAGCGATCCCGCCTGCGCCAACGCCATCTACGGACAGAACGGGGTCAATCCACCGCCAGTCATCACCAAGTCGGTCGCCGGCGGCACCATGGTCATCAGCGTTACCGACGGTTGGGATGGCCACAGCCAATACTGCTCGCCCGACACTTATTGTTTCTGTCCGGCGCCCATGCAGGTCGTTGCCGTGCCGAATTACTATCAGGACGGCGGCAACACCAACAATGGCTACGTGATGTATGTCTGCGAGTGCCCGAGCGGAACCAAGGCCGCCGGGACGTCAGGGGGCTTGGCCGAGGTTTGCATGTGCCCAGACGGCAGGCCGGCGGTGCCGTCGCAAGTTTCACTGCTCAACCCAACGGGTTCGATCTGTCCGCCGATTGTCACCTGCCCTACCGGGCAAGAAATGATCGGCGGCAAATGCGTTACGCCGTGTTCCAACCCGAACGAAGGCATGACGATGAGCGGCGCCTGCTGCGATCCAAATCAGGTGACCTCATGCGGGCAGTGCTGTCCGCCCGGAACAACACCCGACCCGACAAACGGGACCTGCATACCGAAACAAGTCGCACAGTAGGCAACTATGCCAGGGGCGCGCCAAATATACTTATTCGCTTCGCGCCGGAAATGGCGCGGCGCATGCCGTCTCATTGGCGCGTTGAGTGTCGCCCTCGTCGCACTTCAGTGGACCGCGGCGCAGGCGCAGCAGCCGAACCCGATCTATGCCGCCGGCAATGCCGCGGTGACCGGATTTTCCGGCGCCGCGCCGCCGGCGCAGATCGCGCCGGGCGATGATCCAAATCAAAAGACGTTTATTGATTTGAGCGGCCCGTCACTGCGCATCGTCGATCTGCAGAACATGGGCGGCCCGGCGCAGGCGCAACTCGTCGGAGCGCCAAAGCCCTTCACGTTCAGCGCCGCCCTGATCGGCCAGGTGTTCGGCGTCGCGCTCGACGGCAGCTCGCCGCCCAACATTTACGCGGCGGCGACGTCGGTTTTCGGACTTCCGATCGTTGCCGCCGGAGCGGGCGGACAACCGGAGCACATCAAAATCGGCGCACCGAATGCGACCTTCATGCCAGGACTGTGGGGCCCGCCAGGCGGCCCAGGCTCGATCTGGAGGATCGATGGCATAACCGGCGCCGTCACCTTGTTCACGACTATAACAACCAACGGAAGACCGAATTCGGGCGCGGCGCTCGGCAGCGTCGTCTACGATCCCGATACCAAGTCGCTCTACGTCAGCGATCGCGAGACCGGGCTTATTCATCGCATCGGACCAAATGGCAGCGATCTTGGCACCTACGATCACGGCGTGACCGGCCGCACCGCGCAAGGGCTGCCGCCGTTACCATGGACGACACAGCAGCCGGTCGACATTACCAGCCCGCAATTCGACAGCACCCAACCGGCGACGTGGAATTATGCCGATCCGGCGCGCCGCGTCTTCGGTCTCGCGGTGCACGAGCGGCGTTTGTATTACGCGGTCGCCGATAGCCTGCAAATCTGGTCGGTGAGCCTGGACGCCGACGGCTCTTTCGGCAACGACGCAGTCATCGAGCTCGCCGTGCCGCCATCGACCGGCCCGACCGAAATCTCGAAAATCACCTTCGACGAACAGGGACGCATGTTCCTTGCCGACCGACCGGCGCCGACCGGCGCTTTCGACTTCGAGGCCTTGTCCGAGCCGGCAACCGGCCGCGTCCTCCGTTACGCAATCGTAGAGGTCATGCCGAACGGCCGGCGCATCTGGCAGCTTAAGCCCGACGAATACGCCATCGGCTTCCCGCCGGATTTCCGCAACGGCAATGGCGGCGTCGCGATCGGCTACGATTACGATCATAGTGGTGCGCTGGTGCCGGGATCATGCGGCGGCTTCTTATGGGCGACCGGCGAGAATTTGCGCCAGCCCACCGATCCAGCACTCGCGGCCCAACTCGGCCAGTCCGGCCCGCTCGACGTCAATGGCTTGCAAGGCAATGGCAGCTGGCGCATCCGGCCCGACAACGCGCCGCCGTTGAACAGCTATTTCATCGATTACGACGACCGCTACGACGACCCGGCTGAACGCGGCCATATGGGCGACGTTGCTATCGAGCGTCTCTGTTCGGCCGCGCAACACGCCGGACTCCTTCCGTTTGGCGGCGCACCCCCAATCGGCGCCCCGCCCGTCGGCCCGCCTGGCCCTCCGCCGGGACATCCCAAACCGCCGCCACCGACGCCGCCCGGCGGCTGCAAACCGGGTGAACTGACCCGCGCCGGCACCAACGAATGCATGAGCTGCTCCTCGCCGAATGTTCAGGTCAATGGCCGCTGTTGCAGCGTGAACCAACTCGCCGCCACGGCCGCATGCTCCAATTCAACTTGCCCGGCCGGTCAGACCGCAGTGGGCCCGAGTAACTTCTGCTGCAACAGCAGCCAAGTTTATAGCGGCGCGGCAGGCGCCCAAGCGTGTTGCGCCGGTGCGCTCGTGAACGGCAAGTGTCCAACACCGCCCAATCCGCCGACAACGGGCTGCGGCAAAGGCTATGTGCCGGTCGGCGGCTCGTGTTGTCTGGCAAGCAAGATGACGTCCACCGGCGTCTGCTGTCCTGCGGGAGAAACCCCGAGCGGCGCCAACAAGAGCCAGTGCCAGAAAATCATCTACATACCGATCAAAACGCCGCCCGGCCCGCAATGCTGTGCATCAGGAATTCCCACGGCGAGCGGCAAGTGCTGCCCGCCGGCGAACGTAACGACGAGCGGCGTCTGCTGCCCGGGCCCGGTCGATCCGGCAAATCGCAAGGACTGCAAAGTTCTTATTCCGCTCGCCGCTTGTGCGGCGGGCTACACCAAGATGGCCGACGGCTCCTGTTGCAACAACCGCTTTGTCGGCACCGACGGCAAATCCTGCAACGTGCAGCAACAGCCCTGCGCATCGGGTGAATTCCGCGATGAGCACGGCGTTTGCGTACCGATGCCGTCAAACTCATGCGCGCCGGGCAATTTCCGCAGCACGAACGGTGCGTGTTTGCCCCTTCCGACTGCCGTCTGTCCGCCGGGAGAAGAGCGCGACCGCGACGGCAAATGCGTGCCGGTTCCGACGCGGGGCTGTCCGCCCGGTGAAATACGCGATCACGACGGACGTTGCCTTGCGGAGCGACCCGCACCTTGCCCGCGAGGCGAGATTCGCAATCCCGCGGGCGCTTGCGTGCCAGCGGGACCCGCGCCTTGTCCGCCTGGCGAATTCCGAAACCGCTTTGGCGTTTGCGTCAGGCTCGGCCCGCCGCCGCGCATGTTCATTCCCGGCCGGCCGCTGCTGCCGGGGCCGATGCATCCGCCGGGCATGTTCTTACCAAGAAGGTAGCCGTAAGGCGGCAGTGATGGAGAAAAGTCGATGAAAGCGGTCATTAATATTGCCGGCAGTTTAGCTCTCGCCGTCTTCATCCTACTCGCGCCGCAGCCGGGCTCAGCGCAGGATTTGCGCGGCGAGATCGATGCGATCATCAAAGATTATCTTGCCAGCCATCCCGAGGAAGTCGGCGAGATCGTCAAAAACTACATGATCCAGCACCCTGAGGCCGTGGGACAGATCATAGCCGAGCTGCTCAAGCATCGGCCAGCGGCGAGTACCGGCGCTACGGCTCCTGCGAGTGCCAAGACCGCGCCCGAAGCGACTGCCGCCATCGCAAGCAATGCCTCGGAGCTTTTCTCCTCGCCACACCAGGTTACGCTCGGCAATCCCGACGGCGACGTAACGCTCGTCGAGTTCTTTGATTACAATTGCGGCTTCTGCAAACGCGCTCTGCCCGACATGCTCACGCTTCTCAAGAACGATCCAAAACTGAAAATCGTGCTCAAGGAATTTCCGATCCTCGGACCCGGCTCGGCCGATGCGGCGCGCGTTGCGGTAGCGGTGCGCATGCAAGCGAGCGGCGAGAAATATCTTGCTTTCCACCAGGCCTTGCTTGGTGGCCCCGGGCCGGCCAGCAAAGAAAAAGCGCTGGCGGCGGCAAAGGAGCAAGGCCTCGATATGGCGCGGCTGGAGCGGGATATGGCAAGCGATGAGGTCAAGACCACGCTCAGCGAGGATATGACCCTCGCCGCCGCGGTCGGCATTCACGGCACGCCATCCTACGTGATCGGGAAGAACTTGGTCGTGGGCGCTATCGGCGTCCCCGCATTGGAGGGGGACATCGCGGCTGCGCGAAAGGCGACCAATTGAAACGCGGTGGGTTAAGGAACGTTCGCTTACGAAACGGCCGCCGGTTGTTCATATCCAGGCTTCAGGCGAGGCCGTGCCCGGCGAGGAAGTCCAGCGTCAGGCGCAGACACTCTTGCGGCTTCTCGATCTGCAGCAGGTGTCCGGCGCCTTCGACAAAACTGTAATCGTAGCCGCCTTCGCGGCCGAGCGCGGCGTTGGCCGGGCCGGTCGCCGGTGCGCCCTTCATATCCGGATCGCAAGCGACGAGCTTGACCGGACCGCCGAAGTCTTGCGCGCGCGGCCACAAATCCAAGTTCATGGCCTGCGCATAAATCGTCGCTTCGTTTTCCGGATCGCAGACCAATGCGTAGCCGTCGCCGTCCGGGCTTTGGCGCAGCACCGAGCGCGCCATCAGCTCATGCGCGCCGTCGACCCAGCGCGCCGCCGCCCGCGACTGCCGGTATTCCTCCGCCAACTCCCCGATCGTGGCGAAGCGCCGCCGCCGCTGCCGCGCCCACGCGGTCAGCTTTTTCTCGAATTCCGCCATGGCGGCATAGGCTGGATGGTCCGGCGGCGGCACGTTAGGAGGATCGAACAAGACAAGCGCATCCCAGCGCCAGCCGACCTCGACGGCATGTTTCATTGCCGTCCGCCCGGACATTGAATGAAACAAGCCGGCGGTCGGGCGCTCGCCGAGCCGGCGTCTGATATCTTGAACGACGCATTCGAGATCGCGCACCAGCTGCTCGTAGGTGTGGTGGGGCGGTTGCGCCGGAACATTCTGTCCGTGATTGCGGAAGTCGAACAGCACGACGTCGAAGCCCGGCAACAAATGCCGCCAGTACGGAAAATAGGCGTCGGCGGCAAAGCCGTTGCCGTGGGTGAGCAAGAGCCGCACGCCATCGGGATTGCCATGGCGGCGCACCCGAATTTTCGCGCCGTCGTCGAGCGCGACGTCGAAAGTCAGGCGCGGCGTGGGAAGGTCAAACTGCATATCAGCCGTAACTCGAAGGCCGGCCCTACGCCGCCTGCATGTCGCGGCCGGCGCGGCGCGCCCAGTTTTCCCAGGCGCGGTTGAGCGTGTAGTCATTGACGCGGGCGGCAATCTTGTCGACCTCGCCGGGCGTGAGGAATTTGATGTCGCCCATCGCCATGTTGGTCAAGTTCATGGCCTGCATCTGCAGCTTGGCGCCCATTTCGAGATAGACCGAAATGAAGACCGCGTGGCGGACCGAACGGCCGACCACGGTGGCACCGTGGCCGCGCATCAGCGCGGTGGGCCGTGCGCCCAGAAGCTTGGCGAGATCGCGGCCCATCGCCATGTCGCTGACCAAAAGCGTCGTATCGCCGAACTTGTCCTGCGAATCCCAGATCGGCACCTCGTAGCCGCATGAAGCGCACATATGCAGCAGCGGCTTGAGCTTGGTGCCGGTGACGCCGAACGGAATCACGCTCGGCGAGTGGTTGTGCACCACGGCGTGGACATCCGGCCGCGCCTCGTAGATCGCGCCGTGAATGAAGCGCTCGAGATAGGGCGCGCGGCCACGCTCGTCGATCGCGGTGCCGTCGAGCGCATATTCGACGATATCGTCGCGCTCGATGCGTTCCGGGGCGCGGGCCCGGGAGAGGAGATAACGCTGCGGATTGTCCGGATGCCGGGCGCTGACGTGGCCGAAGGAATCGACGATCCCTTCATTGGCCAAAATGCGGTTGGCGGTGACGATCTCTTCGAGGACGAAATCAAGCTTGCTCATTGCGGCGTATCTCCCCTGATCCGGGAGTAGTTCTAGCGGCAGCACGCCGCGGGACTCAATCGCCAATCTGCGCTAAGCCATGAGGCCAACGCAGTGCTGCAGTCGGGAGCCGTTTTATGTCTATACGTCACGCCATCATCGCCGGCCTTGGCGTTATTTTTGCCGGCGCCGTCGCGGCCGCCGGCTGGGCGCAAGGCGCCGCCGGGAGCTATCCCGATCACCCGATCCGGGTCATTGTCGCGGTACCGGCGGGCGGCGGTGTCGACACCATCACCCGGCTGGTTACCGCCAAGATGCAGGCCATCCTCGGACAGCCCATCGTGGTGGAAAACCGCGCCGGCGTCGGCGGCAGCGTCGCCGCGGACTATGTGTTCCATTCACCGCCGGACGGCTACACAATCCTGGCGTCGCAGCCGTCGCCGATCACGACCAATCCGCTGCTTTATAAATCGCTGAACTACGATCCGACAAAGCTCGTCCCGATCGTGATCATGTCGCACGTGCCGAATGTCGTGCTGGTGCGGAAGGATTTTCCGGCAAAAACGGTGCAAGAGCTGATCGCTTATGCCAAGGCCAATCCGGGCAAGATCAATTACGCATCGCAAGGCGTCGGCACGACGTCGCATCTGACCGCCGAGCTGTTTCAGAAGATCACCGGCATCAAGATGACCCATGTGCCCTACAAGGGCACCGCGCCGGCGGTTAACGATATCCTCGCCGGCAATGTCGATCTGTTTTTCAACGAGCTTGCCTCTTCGATCGAGTTGCACAAGTCGGGCCGCGCCAGAATTCTCGCGGTCACCGTCAAACAGCGCGTCCCGGCGTTGCCGGACATTCCGACGCTGCAGGAAGCCGGCGTCTCGGGCTGCGAGTCTGACACTTGGCATGCGCTGACCGCACCGCCGAATACCCCGGACGCCGTCGTCGCCAAGCTCAATGCCGCGGCCAAGAAGGCGCTGCAGGACCCGGATTTGCTGGCGCGCTTCCGGCAACTGAGCATCACGCCCGGCGGCGGCTCGCCGGCCGACGCCGCCGCCTTCATCAAAACGGAGACGGCGCGCTGGGGCGCGGTGATCAAAGACGCCGGTATCAAGCCGGAGTGATGCCGAGATTCCGGCGCGGCTTTGCAATCACGCTCGGCGCAAGCGGCGGCCGGAGTTTGCGCGGCCCGGAACAACGGCGCGGCTGCATTGTTTTTCCTATAGTACCGGCTCAATACCGGACGGGCCTGGGACGATGGCGCTGCAGCGAGCGAGCCATCGATAAGCAGCATGGATGCGCAAAATGGATAAGCACTCCGAGCAGGTCGTCAACGATATCGCCGGCCGCTATTTTTTGGTTCTTGGCGCAGCCACGGCCGATCTGTGGAGCAAGCTGCCGCAGGATCTCCAACAGATTGTGTTCGAGCGCGCCGTCGCGCTCGGTCATCAAGGCGAGGGCGACGAGAGTCTGCGTGAGCAACTGGCGAAGTTTCTGCACGAGCATCATACGCGCACGGCGACGCGTTGACCCGTTCCGGTGGTGCCGGGCGACGCTTGTGAAATCGTTTGCCGGCGCCACATAAGCATTGAAACCAGGCAGAGCCATTAAGCCCAAAACGATCGAACCATGCCAGCAAACTCAAACGAGCCGGAGCGACCGCGGACCGAGCCGGAGATTCTCCCGCCGGATCACCGCCAGCCGCAGGACCATGGCTGGCCGCCGCGGGATCGCGGCTGGCCGCCCCATGGCTTTACCGAGATGCACGGCAGCCAGCGCATCTATGTCGGCCGCATCGGCTCGTTCGGCTTCTTCCTTATCATGCTGGTGGCGGCGCTGTTTGCCGCGCTGCTGCTGTTGCTATTGATCGGCACCGCCCTGATCTGGATTCCGGTCGTCGCGGTGCTCCTTGTCATTGCGGCGATATCCGGTGTGTTCCGGCGGCTCTAATGCGGCGGAACCGCGCCCGCGCGGCGGCGTATACCGACCATTAACCACGATGCTTTATCAATTGATTAACCATGCCGGAAAGTCTGGACACCGCGGGCCGCATCTTCATTGACTAGGCGTGTGACGGGCATTTTGCGCCGAAGATCAAAGATCAAAGCTCGGCGTTGCCCAAGATGTGAAGCATTCGAGTGCTAAATGTTCGAAACGCCGCGACAGATCGGATCGGCAGTCGGCGGCGACGGCAATGTAGCCGTCGGCGTAACGCCGCTTGCCCAACCTGACTTCGGCAAAATCGGATCGGCGCTCTGGCGCGGCCGGGCGACGATTCTCCTCACCACGATCGCGGCACTCGCTTTGGCCGTCCTGTTCATCGTTTTGGCGCCGCGCGAATATACTGCGGCGACCCAAATCCTGATCGATCCGACGGATCTGCGCGCGGTCGGCAACGAGACACAGCCGACGCAAATGAGCGACGCCGCAGCCATGCAGATCGAGAGCCAGGTCAATGTGCTGACCTCGGACTCCGTGCTCCGCCGCGTCGTCGCTTCCGAGGACCTCGAGCACGATCCGGAATTCGTGCGCGGGCCGTCGTTGCTCGCCATCCTGATGGGCGGCAATGCTTTTCCCGGCGGCCGCGAGCTTGCCGCGCTGAACGAACTGAAACGCCGGATCAAGGTGACCCGCGACCCACGCACCTTTGTGGTGGAAGTCGACGTCACCAGCCGCGACCCCTACAAAGCGGTGCGTATCGCCGATGCCGTCGCGCAGTCCTATCTCACCGAGCAGACGCAAGTGCGGGCCAACGCCGCCCGGCAGGTCTCGCAATCGCTGTCGGCGCGCCTGCAGGAGCTGAAAGACAAGGTCCGCGGCGCCGAGGAGAAAGTCGAGGAGTACAAGGTCCGCAACAATCTCGTTATCGCGAACGGCCAGTTGGTCAACGACCAGCAGATCACCGACATGAACAATCAATTGGCGGCGGCGCGGGTGCGCACCGCAGATGCCAAAGCGCTGCTCGATCAGATCGAGCAGGTGCAGCGCAAGAAAGACGACAACGGCGCATTCCCCGCGGCCCTGCAATCGCCGACCATCGCCGCGCTGCGCAGTCAATATGCCGAAGTGATGCGGCGCGAGGCGGAGCAAACCGCGACGCTCGGTGCTCTTCACCCCGCCGTGATCGACATCAAGGCCCAAGCCGAGCGGCTGCATGGCATGATCGATACCGAGATCGATCGTGCGGCGGCCGCGGCGCGCACCGATTATGAAAGCGCCAAGGCGAGCGAGCAGACGCTGTCCAACAATTACGCGACGCTCAAGCAAACCGCCGTCGACAACGGTGAAGCCATGGTCGGGCTGCGCGAACTCGAGCGCGATGCGCAGGCGAGCCGCGATATTTATCAGGCGTTCCTGGTGCGCGCCCAGGAAACCGGCGCACAGGAACAGGTCGACACCAAGAATATCCGGGTGCTGTCCAAGGCTGACCTGCCGCAAAAGCGCAGTTCGCCGCCGCCGAGCCTTTTGGTGGCGCTGGGCGCCATGATGCTCGGCGCCGCCGCCGGCACCGGCATCGTGCTGGTGCGGCCAGCCGAAACCGGCGCGCGGTCGGTCCAGATCGGGGCGCAGCCGGCCGAAACCGGCGGAACGCTGCGCCGGGCGCTCGCCGCCATTGGGCTTTGGCCCGAGATCGCCGCCGGCATTCCGGTGCTCGCGGTGCTGCCCGCGACAGACGTCTCATTCGCCCTGGAGGCGGCCGACGATCCCGCCTCGCCCTTGGCCAGGGCCATGCGCAGGGCCCACGACGAACTGCGCGCCCGCCAAGGCAACGCCGGAAACTTAAGCGTTCTGATCGTCGCCGCCGACGACAAGGACGAGGCGGCCACGGTGGCGCTGGTGCTCGCCGCGGTGACCGCGACGACGCAGCGCGTGCTGTTGATCGACGCCGATCTGCAGCGCCGCACGCTGTCGGCGCTCGATGCCGAAGACGGCGACGCGGGGCTGGTCGACGTTGCCGTCGGGCGCCGGACGCTGGCGGACGCGATCAAAGTCGATCGCGACACCAATATCGGCCTGCTGGCCTTCGTGGCGCCGGGCAGCCGCCGCGACCGTCGCGTCTATGACGGCGACATCAAACGCGCCTTCGCGCAAACCAAGCGCTACGACATGACCATCGTCAGCGCGCTGGACGACGCCGACCCCAGCCTGCATTTCTTCGCCGGTCTCGTCGATCACGTTCTTTTGGTGGACGACGCCGCCACATTCGATGAGGCGGCCGCCGAGCGTTTCGTTGCACGGCTTAATATCGATCCCGACAAGGTCCGCGGCGCGGTGCTCACCGGAGCGGCGACGGCATGAGTTCGGGAACGGCCCGAACGGCGAGGCTCGGTTATCAGACGGCGCCCGAAGGCCAGGCGGCGGCGGTCGACCTCGACACGCTGGTGCGGAGCATTCTGTTCATCGCGGTGTTTCTGGCATTCTGGATATCGTTCCATCCTTATCCCAGTCTGGCCGAACCGGTGCAGAGCCTGCTCGCCGGCGATCCGATCAATCAGATCGGCTTTTCCGCCATCTTTATCAGTCTCGCAGTCTGGACCTGGTATCATGAGCCGCAGCGCGTGCTGCTGCTGCTGCGGCCGGCTTTGATAGCGCTATTGGCCTGGTTCGCGATCAGCGTCGCCGCATCGTGGCTGCCTGAGCTCTCGGCGAGGCGGCTTGCCTTCACGCTGGTCATCATGAGCATTTCGGCCATGGCACTGTTGTTGCCGAAGAATATGCGGCACTTCAGCGAGCTGATGGCAGCCGCGGTCCTTATCGTGCTCGTCGCCTGTTATCTGGGCGTTTTGTTCTGGCCGCAATATTCAATTCATCAGGCAACCGATTTCCTCGAACCGCAGAACGCCGGAAGCTGGCGCGGCGTGCTGCCGCATAAAAACGAGGCCGGCGCGGTGATGAACCAATTCATATTCATCGGCCTGTTCGTGGCACGCGTGCGCAACCTTTGGCTCGGCGCATGCATCGTAATCCTGGCGGGGATTTTCCTTGTTTTTGCGCAGTCGAAAGCGGCGATCTTATTGCTGCCGCTGGTCCTGATCATTTCGGCCGTGATCGGGCGCAGTTGCCGGCCTGCGACCGGCGTCGCGCTGGTCGTCAGCGTGCTTTTGCTTTTCAACTTGTTCTCGATCGGCACGGTCGTGTTTGCGCCGGTTCACGACCTGATCACGTCCTATATGCCGGATTCGACGTTCACCGGCCGCACCGAGGTCTGGCAGTTTTCGCTCGATGCTTTGCGCCAGCATCCGATCACCGGTTACGGCTTTTCGGCATTCTGGGGCACCGAGCAAGTGCAATACGGCATGGGCGAAAACGCGTCTTGGGTGAACAACACCACCGACGCGCACAATGCCTATCTCAATCTCGCATTGACCACCGGCCTGCCCGGGGCGGCGCTGGTTTTCGTCTGGATCGTGATTCTGCCGATCCTCGACTACTATCGCCAGCCGCGCGGCACGCCGGCCGATCCGTTGCGGATGCTGTTTCTGCGCGTGTGCATTTACGGCGCCTATGCGTCCTGCTTTGAAAGCTCGATGTTCGAGCAGGTGGCGCCGTGGTACCTGTTTCTGATCGCAGCCTTCGGTCTGCGTTATCTCTTGGTCACTCGCGCGACGGTGTGACCGGCTGGCCGGCTTCGCACAACTGACACGAACCGCGGACTGCCGCTTGTTTTAGTTGCTCTTCAGCTCATCCTGCGGCACGTCAAGCCCAAGCGCCCGCAACAGCCGCGGATCGGGGAACGGGTCGCTCTCATTCACGTAAAGCCCGAACGGGTCGTCGCGCAGCACATAGGCGGTCCAGCCCCAGCCGTGACCGGCGATGGCCGCGGCGGCATCGTGCAGCCAGCGCGCGCGTGAGTCGCGGCCGATTTCGACGCCGTCGGCGAGCTCTTTTATGGCGCCAAATTCGGTAAAGACGATCTGATCGGAATTAATATGCTCGCGCGCCTGCCAATCGGCGAGCTTGTTCATCCAGTCCGTGAGCCGTGCAGGGCCCTGGTCTTCGGCGAAATATTGCCGGATTTCGTTGTCCGCCTTCTGCTCGCCGGCGATGCGGTCGGCGCCTGCCGGCAATTCCACCGTCCGGAAGCGCGCATGGCTGAGCGCCAGCGTCTCCCCCAAGCTGCCCGCCGAAGCCGGATAAGGAACTCCGATGGTGCCGGCGAGATCGGGCTCGGTCCACCACGAACTCTGATGAGTGAAGAGGAACGGCCGGTAGAAGTGCACACTGACGAGATTGCGCGGGTCGCGCAGCAGCGGCGTATCGAGCCGGGTCACGCCTTCGATGTCCGACCAGCAGCCGCCGGTGAGCAAGAGCGGCAAATCCGGCGCGGCGCGGCGCAGGTCGTCGATCATGGCGTCCTGAAATTCGGTCCAATCCGTGCCAAACCAGACGTGGCACTTGGTCTGCGGTTCGTTCATCGGTTCAAGCGCCACCGCACCGGAATGCACCGCGCTCAAGACGACGGCGACGCGCTCGGCGGTCTGCACGTAAGCGTGGAATTTCGGGCCATCGAGCGCATCGAGCCAGTTCCGCGGCAATTCATGATGCAGCGACGGCGGGAACAGTGTCACCAGCACGGCAAGGCCGTGAGCGTTGATCGCGGAAACCACCGCGACGAGATTGTCGAGGATTTCCTGCTGCTGCTGCGCATCGCCGGCCATCAGCGGGCCGACGTCGAGCGGCACCCGCATATGATCGAAGCCGGCGCGGCGAAGCCTGTCGAAATCGAATAGCGAGAGGGCTTGCAGCGGATGCGGATAAGCATCCTCGGCGTACGACTTGGTCGCGCCATCCCCGGTGGACTTGGGAAACTCGAAAAACTCGACCAATGTCGCGCCACGCTTGAAGCTTTGTCCCGGGCCAAGCGATGCCGCAGGCGCACCGGCAAAACTCCCGGGAAAAAAAGTCACGAGAACAGCGGCGATTCCCAGCGCGGCGGCGCCGAGCCATGCCGGCCGGATCACGACCGAACCTTCTCCGCCATGGGCGCCAAATCCTGCCGTTTCTCCCGCTGATGCCGCCGATGCGCCTCGAACAGACTGAGATAGCTATCGATCATGCGCCGGGACGAATATTTCGCGCACAAGGCGCGCGCAAAGGCATCGGCGGCACGTTCGGCGGGAACGGCTTTCAGCGCCCGCGCGATCGCGGCAATCCATCCCTCGACATCATAGGGACCGACGAACGCCACCCTTTCGCCGCCCGCGCGCAGCACTTCGTGCAGCACCGGCAGGTCGGCAACCACCATCGGCATTCCGGCCATGCCGGCTTCGACGGCGGCAAGGCCGAAGGTCTCCCAGATCGACGGAAAGACGAAAACGTCCGAGGCGGCATAAAGATCGGCGATATCCTCCGCCGGCAGTGCACCGAGCATATGCAGCCGATCGTCCACGCCAAGCGTCGCGGCGAGGGCGTGAAATGACTCGGCGCTCTGACCGGCGCCGGCGAGCACGAGATGGGCTTGCGGCAGGCAGGCGAGCGCCCGGACGAGCACATCCTGATTCTTTTGCGTGGCCAGCCGCCCGACATTGAGCAGCACGGGTTGTGTCTGCGGCAACCCGAAGCGCCGACGTGTTGCATCGCGATCCGCCGCCGGCACCGGCACCTCGATGCCGTGCTCGATCAGTATCATGGCGCGCCGGTAACGCGTGGGGTAGGCGGCGAACTCCGCCCAGGTGGCCGCGCTGTTAATGATATTGGCGGTGTAGAGACCGAGCGCGCCGGACAGCTTGTCCAACACACGCAACGGCCGCGGCAGCTCGGATGGTATACAAGTTTGGTGAACGACGCGGAGCTTGCAGCCGCGCAGCCAGCCGACAACTCCGGTCAAAATCGAGGCGCTCGACTGATAGGCGATTAACGCATCGGCATCGGCGTTCCAGATGCGGCGCATCATACGCAAAACGTAAACGAGCTTGGTATACGGCGGCAGGCCGGGGCGCGGATACAGATAATCGGTTTCCACCGCGATCCGATGCGCGCCGAGCGCGGTCTCAATCATGCCGGCGAGGGTTTGCACGCCGCCGCGTTCGTTGTCGTGAAGTATTTGCAAGATTCGCATCTGATCATGTCCGCGACGCGCCACTCGTCGGGCCTCGTCGCTGTTCGACTTAACGATACTCATTGAAAGGCTTGGTAGCCGCTATTCTTCGCCTCAACAATGACTTATCACACGGCATGCTTAACACCTCGGGCCTGCTTTATCTGTCTGCCCGTATTGTGTCGGCGGTCGGGAATTTTCTGGCCGTCGTGATTTTTTCGCGCATGGCCGGTCCCGCGGAATACGGCCATTACATTCTGATCTTTGCCTGGGCGATGATCGTCTACGGTTTCGGCGCGCAATGGATGCGCTTTGCCTATTTCGGAGTTTACCACCCGCAACGCTTCGGCGAATACGTGGCGTCGCTCGGGCGTCTTCTCAGCGTCGGTATCGCCATCGTCGCGGTGGCGCTCGCTGCGCTGGGATGGTTCGGACGGTTCGAGTGGAGTTTCCTCGCCGCGATATTCGCACTGGTGTGCGGCATGACTCTTTACGAGTCGACGTTTGAAGTCGCGCGCACGCTGCTCAACGCCCGCGGCGCCGCGCTGGCGATGATGCTGCGCACCGTGCTGGTGGTCGGACTTGGCAGCGCGACGCTCTTCTTCGGCGGCGGCGCGCGCGAGCTCGCCATTGCCATAGCAGTGGCCCATATCGTTGCCGCTGCGCCGACATTGCCGAGCTTTTACCGCATCCGCTTGGCGCATTCTTCCCGCGCCGCCTCGTTCCATATCGTCAGTTACGGTTGGCCGCTGCTGCTTTCGTTCGGTGTCACCGCGGTCGGCCAGAGCATCGATCGGCTATTGCTGGCGCACTATCTCGGTCCGGCGGCGCTCGGACCCTATGGCGTCGTCGCCGATGCGCTGCGTCAGAGCTTCACGGTCCTCGGCGAAGCGATCATCCTGTCGCTGGTCACGATTGCCAAGCAGCAATCGAATGCGGACGACCTCGCCGCCGCCAACGACACGCTGCAAAAGGCGTTCAACGCCTGCCTCGCCTCGGCAACCTTTGGCGCGGCGTTTTTCATCGTCTTCGGCGGTCCGCTGCTTCAGCTGATGTTCGCGCCGGCGTTCATTGCGCCCACCCGCGATCTGATTCCGATTTTCGCCGTTGCCTTCGCATTCCTCACCATGCGCAGCTTCTATTTTGCGCAAGTGATCTATTTCACCAATGCAAGCTATCTGGACTTCGTGGTCTCGGTGCTGTTCCTGGTCGTGTCTACGGTTCTGTCGGTGCTCTTAGTTCCGGTCTACGGGGCGCACGGCGCCGCGGTCGCGCTGATGGTGTCGTGTATCGTCTCCTGCATCGCCTTCCTGATCCTCGGCCGCCGTTTCTACCGGTTGCCGATCGATCTCGCCGCGCTCGGCGTCATGCCCTCGCTGGCCATCTTGTTCGTATTCGGCGCGCATGCGATCGGCGGCCTGCTTCCGGGTCATTCGCTGCCGCTCGTCGCCGACGCCGTGCTGTTCGCCCTGTTCAGCGGCTTTGCCGTCCATCACTTCGGCCTGTTGCGGTTGCCCTCCGTCGAAGTCGTCGGCGATCGGATTACGGTGCCCTAGCCGATGTTGTTCTCGCCAAGCATGCGTCGGACATCGGCCGAAGCGGTTGCGGCGCCGCTGCTCGTTCCGCAAAGTCATGATATCGGCGCCGCCGACCATGCCGAATTTCTCGGCATGCGATTTTGCTCATGGACGCAAGCAAACGTGGTGGCGGCGATTGCCGCTTGTGCTGCCGCCGGCGGCGGCGCGCCATATCGCTATGTCGTTACGCCGAACAGCTATCACATCGTGGCCGCGCACGATGAGCCGGCACGGCTGTTGCCGATCTATCGTGCCGCCTGGCTGTCGCTATGCGATAGCCGCATCGTGCAGGCCTTGGCGCGCCTCGTCCGGCTGGAGCTGCCGCTGGTCACCGGCAGCGATCTGGTCGCGACGCTGCTTGCCGCGCTGAACGCCAATGACCGGCCCGGCCCGCCCCGGCGCATCCTTGTTGTCGGCCCGCCGCAATCCGCTGCCGCGGCGTTGCGCGCCCGCTATCCCAGGGTCGCGTTCGAGGTCATGCCGGCACCGGCCGGCTTGGCGCACAGCGCCGAAGCGCGGCTCGCGGTTGCGCGAGCCTGCATGAACCGCCAATGGGACATTGCGCTATTGTGCGTCGGCTGTCCGGCCCAGGAGATGATCGCCTCTACGCTCGCGGAACTCGGCTGCCGATCGGGCGTAGCGCTATGCGTCGGCGCCGCAATCGATTTTCTGACCGGGACAAGCAAACGCGCGCCGCGCTTATTCCAGCGTCTCAGCCTCGAATGGGCCTATCGCCTGGCACGCGAACCCCGGCGCTTATGGCGCCGCTACCTCGTCGAGTCGCCGAGGATAGTATGGATCTTTATCGCCAACCGCTCGCAGCGCGGGCGTTGATATCGGCCGATGCCGGGGTCGGCCGCCGGTAACCGATGGCGGCAAGCGCATCGCGGATCGTCACGCAGCCGATTTTTTCCGCCTGCACGGCCTCTATGACCTCACGTAAGAGCCGCGGCGAAGCCCCGATCCAGCTGGGCGGCTCGGCCACGTCGTGGGTATAAAAAATCAGCCAGCCATTATGCTCGCGAACTTCGCGCAGCGTTCGCTTGAGCTTTGCCGGCGTCAGCGTCCGGTCGTAAAGCTCGATGACCCGCAACAGCGCGAGATCGATCGTGCCGGAATTGATTCCCTCGTAGATGCCGCGGCAGGTGTCGAATCGATCCTGAAGCTCCAGCTTGCGCGGCAGCGACACCCGCCCGAACGGATAGCAAAAGTTGGTCACTTCAATGCCGGGACACAGCTCGCGCAAGAGCTTCCCGTTGCGCTCGCATTCCTCATTCAATTGCCGGGCGTCGATCGTGTCGACTTTGACGTGCGAAAAGGTATGGCAGCCGATCTCGTGCCCGCGGTCGTGCAGGCCGCGGACCTGGCCGCGATCGATCACGCGCCAATGCTCGTTCTCGTCCATGGTGCCGCAGATGCCGGCGGCGATGTAGAACGTCCCACGCAACTCGTATTGTTCGAGGATTGCAGCGCCGTTGACATAAGCCGAGGCGGGCACATCGTCGAAGGTGAAGCTGACGAGCGGCGCCGCATTGCGCATGGCAAAAGGCTTCGAGCGATGATGCCGCGCGCCTTTGCGCAAAACTCCTTCGAGAAGTGGCCGAAACATAAGTGACCTCATGCCGTGCCCGACGCCGCCAAGGCTTGGCCGCGGAGCGCCGGTTGCACATCTGTCAGAATTTCAAGAAACCGGTCCGCCGCCTTGGCGGCAGTGTAGTCGAGACCGCGCGCCATCAAGCGCCGCCGATCCGGCACCTCGTCCATGGCGGCGTCGATAGCCGCCGCCATGGCCGGGGCGTCACCCACCGGCGTCAGCGTGCCATAACGGCCGTTCTGCAAAATGTCGCGCGGCCCATAGCTGCAATCGGTAGCTACGACGGGAGTGCCGCATGCGAGCGCCTCCATCAGGACGCCCGGCAACCCCTCGTGCGCCGATGACAGCACGGCGACGCGTCCTCGCATCATCCAACCGAACGGATCTGCGGAGTAGCCGGTGAAGGCGACGCGATCCTGCAGCCCGTTGTCGCGCACGAATTCCTCAAGCGGCCCGCGCTCCGGACCGTCGCCAATGATCGCCAGTCGCCAAGGTCGGCGCGGCGGCAGCAACGTCATCGCGCGCAGCAAAGTGCGATGATCTTTCTCGGGCGAAAGCCGCGCAACGCAAACGATGAGATCGCGTTCGCGCCCGGCTTCGCCGTCCCATTGCGACAACCGCCGCACCATTGCCGGAGGAATGACCGCGTTGGTCGGCATGACCGAGATGATCTTTTCGGGGATCGAGAATATCCGCGCCAGATCGTGCCGGTCGCCGTCGGTCAGCGCGACAATGCGATCGGCGCGCCGATAGAGCCATCGCAACAGCCGATAGGCTATGCGGTTCTGCAAATAGGGATCGCGGTACTGGGCGACCGAAGGGCTGCTGACTTCACGCAAGACGAGTTTGGGACGGCTGGTTCGCGGCAATGTATGAACCGCAATCAAGGCGCACAGATTAAGGGCCGCTTCCGAGCTGACGACTACGCCGGGCTTGATCGAACGGATCGCGCGCCGCAAGCCGGGAAGCGCATAGCGCAGTTTCCCCCCCGGCAGTTCGACGACGCGAACGGAAGGGTCGACCAGTGACCGTAGCGGCCCGTCGGCAAGCAAAGTCAAAATAGTCGGCGCGACACCTTTGGCAGAAAGCGCATTGCACAGCAGGACCATGTCGCGCTGGGCGCCGCCGCCGTCGAAGGCGCGGATCAGCACCACGATGCCGGGTTCACAATCCTTGGGGCACGACAACACCGCAAAAACCGACTTTCTCCTGAGAATTCAAATGGAATAGGCATGAGCTCACGCCTTGGATCAAGGCCGAATAGGCGGTTCGGGGAAGTGTTACGATAGCAACGTTAATCGGCCGTGCCGGCCGCACGTTAATTAACTTTAATACGCTACCCATTGATCGTTTTCGCGGCTGGATATAGTCGCTT
>DATAWA010000061.1:0-14469 GCA_036267435.1 Xanthobacteraceae bacterium
TGGAGAAGATCACGGCGCGCAAAGTCTATCCGGTGATGGCGCCGGCGGATTATCAGGGGCGCAGCGCCGGCGCGCCGGTCAAGGGGCCGCGCGGTCTGATCGTCACCATCGCCGAGTGCGAGCCCGGCAACGGGCCCGGCCTGCATCGCCATCTCAGCACGGTGGAAAACTTCATGTGCCTGTCGGGCCGGTTCGAGATCGCCTGGGGCGACGATGGCGAGCACGCCTTGGTGCTGGAGCCGCTCGATATGATTTCGGTGCCGCGCGGCGAGAACCGCCGTTTCCGCAACGTATCGGACGAAACCGGCCGCCTGTTGGTCATGATCGTGCCGGAGACGGCGGAGCAGGCCGATCCAATCTCCTACGACTCGTCGCTCGCCAAGGAGATCGAGAGCGAATACGGCAAGGCCGCGCTCGAAGGCCTGCAAAAAGTCGGCTTCAAGTTCGAGAGCGAGCCGGTAGCGTAAAGCGGTTACACGAGGACGTAGGCGGCAAGGATCACGAAGCCGCTGATGGCAATCGTGGCATGGATGCCGATCAGCATTCCAGCGCGACGCTTGGCGAGGCGGATGACGAAAATACCGCCGCCCAACAGCGCCGCAAGCGCAAGCATGACAACGCTGATCGCGCCGAATCCGGCGGCGCCTTGAGCGGCCCGCAGCGGCGGATGGCGCAGCGCGAAGAGAAGGCAGACGAGCCCCCCGACGCCAATCAGTCCATGCAGCGCCGCCAGCCGCCACGCCGTTGCACCGCATGGAGCGTTGCGCAAATGCCTGACGAAAAGCGCCGCGCCCAGAAGGACGGCAATTCCGAGAATGGCGAAAGCGGCGATCAATGTCGACAATGGCCTACGATGCCTCGGCTGCAAACGCCCCGCGCAACAGATCGCGCGAGCCTTCCGAGCCGTCAACCAGCCGCAGCGTGCGCCGCTTGATCTTCCAGCCGGATGGCGTGCGGATCAGGTCCCAGCGATTGGTCACCACGCGGTGGATGTGATAGCCGCGGGAAGCGCCATGGTTGGGAACCTCGATCGGGTCGCCGGATGTGTTGGGTGTGAGAATCTGCAGGTACGATATGACCACCGCGGTATCGCCGTCGACTGCGACATGCGGCAGGCCGGTGAAATGGGCGAGCCCGCCGGCGATGGCGGCTTGATGGGCCGGACTTTGCAGCATGGCGCCGATGACCGTGTTGCCGGTCGCGCTGGTGAGGCCGGGGCCCCGGTCGAATACGCCGTCTTCGCTATAGACCGCTTCGGCATAGGCCGCGGCGCCGGTATCGGCGCTCGGCGGATGTCCCGCGATCAGATTGTAGATTTCGAGCCGGTCTTCGATGGCGCTTATGCGCTGTTCCAGACTTAAGCGTTCAGCCATCTTTGAATTCCCGCGAATTTGTGGTTCACAGCGTTGATCGACTTATATTATCATCGTGTTAGGGCAGTTTTGCAGATCGCGCTTGTCCGCCGTTAGGCTGTCGCGTCGCGAAATCAGGGGGAACTCATGACGTCCGGCGGCGAAATCGATCGCCGTAGTTTCCTCGTTGGCACCGGCGTCGCCGGCGGAGGCTTGGCGCTCGGTCTCGCCATTCCGTTCGCTGCCGGTTCCGCCGCGCCGGCCGAAGCCGCCGGCGCAGGCGCGGACATTACCTGCTGGATCGTGATTGCACCCGACAATACGGTAACTGTTCGCGTCGCGCATGCGGAGATGGGGCAGGGCGCCTTGACCGGCCTCGCCATGCTGGTGGCCGAGGAACTCGAATGCGACTGGGCGACGGTCAAAACGGAATTCGTATCGGCCACGGAAAATCTGCGCCTTAACGAGATTTGGGGCGACACCTCGACCGGCGCGAGCCGTTCCATCGCGTCCTCGCAGGCGGAGCTGCGGCAGGCCGGTGCGGCCGCGCGCGAAATGCTGATCGCGGCGGCCGCGGCGCGCTGGCGCGTCGCCGCCGCGGACTGCAGTGCGCATGAGAGCATGATCGTGCATCGGCCAAGCGGCCGCCGCTTGAGTTTCGGCGACGTCGCCGCGGATGCGGCGAAGATCGATCCGCCGGTTGACGTGAAAGTAAAGCCGCCCGGCGCATGGACGCTCGCCGGCACACCGCGCAAACGGCTCGATGTTCCCGACAAGGTCGTGGCCAAGCCGGTTTATGCCATCGACGTTCGGCTGCCGGGCATGCTGTACGCGGCCATCGCGCAATGTCCGGTGTTCGGCGGCGCGCTGAAATCCATCGACGAGACCGCGGTCGTCGGCATGGCGGGCGTGCGCGGCGTGGTGCCGATACCGGATGCAGTGGCTGTAGTTGCGGACTCCTGGTGGCGTGCCAAGCGCGCGGTCGATGCCCTGCACATCGTTTGGGACGACTGCGGTAACGGTCAAGTCTCGACCGCCACAATCGCGCAAACGGTGCATGCCGGGCTTACGGCGACGGGCGCGCAAATCGGCCGCGCCGATGGCGATGCCGTTGGCGCCATGCGCAGCGCCGTCAGGCGGATCGAGGCAGACTACACGGTGCCGTTTCTGGCGCATGCGACCATGGAACCGCAGACCTGTACGGCGCATGTCAAACCCGACGGCGTCGAGATTTGGGCGCCGACGCAGAATCCGGCCACTGCGCTTGCCACCGCGGCGATTGCCGCCGGCGTGACCAACGACAAGGTCACGGTGCATCGCATGATGCTCGGCGGCGGCTTCGGCCGGCGGGCGCCGATCCAGGAATATGTTCGCCAGGCCGTCGTCATCGCCAAGGAATTCGAACAGCCCGTCAAGCTCGTCTGGTCGCGCGAGCAAGACGTCGCGCACGATCTCTATCGTCCGTTCGGCATGGCGCGGCTGACCGCCGGTCTCGATGACACTGGCGTGCCGGTCGCATGGACGATCAGGTTGGCCGGTCCGTCATTCGTTGCCTCGCTGGTGCCGGGCTTCGGCACCGATATCATCGACCGGACCTTTGTCAGCGGGCTCGCCGATGAAATGCCGTATGACGTGCCGAATTATCGGGTCGACTATATCATCTGCCCGACCTCGGTGCCGCTCGGCGTCTGGCGCGCGATCAACTACACGCAGAACGCTTTCTATAAGGAAAGTTTTGTCGACGAGATGGCGCACGCCGCCAAAGCCGATCCTTATCTCTATCGGCGCAGGCTGTTGCGCAACAGCCCGAAGAATCTCGCCGTGCTCGATGCCGCGGCCGCGCGCGCCGGCTGGGGCAGCCCGGCGCCAGCGGGTGTTTATCGCGGTATTGCGGTGAACGAGGCCTGCGGCAGCTTTTGCGCGCAGGTCGTCGAGGCCTCGGTGACCGGCGGCGGCGTCCGCGTGCACCGTGTCGTGTCGGCGATCGATTGCGGCCATGTCGTCAATCCGCTTTCCATCGAAATGCAGATGCAGGGCGCCATCGTTTATGCGCTGACGGCGGCGCTGGAAGGCGAAATCACCATCAAGGACGGCGCCGCCGAGCAATCGAATTTCGACACCTATCCGATGCTGCGGCTGGCCGACGCCCCGGTCGTCGAAAGCGTCATCGTGCCCAGCGGCGACTTCTGGGGCGGCGTCGGCGAGCCGCCGGTACCGCCATTGGCGCCCGCGCTGTGTAACGCTATCTTCGCCGCGACCGGCAAGCGCATCCGCTCGCTGCCGATCAAGAACCAGGATTTGCGGCACGGAATTTAATGCGGGCGGCGTGACGTTCTGGATTTGGAGGAGTTTTTCATGGCGGCTTGGCTCATCGCATTGACTTCGGCGGTCGCTCTCCTCGGTGCCATCCCGGCACGAGCGCAAGTTTCGGTCGACGTTGCCAAGATCACTTGCCGGCAACTCTTGTTCGACAAGGTCATCAGCCCGAACGAAAAGTCGCTCGCGCTTTGGCTGAGCGGTTACTACAGCGCCAAACGCAATAACACCGTGCTCGACATCGGCGCCTTGGCGAAGAATGTCGACAAAGTCGAAGATTACTGCCGGATGAACGAAGACGTCACGGTGATGGACGCCGTCACCAAGGCGCTCGGCCCAGCGCAATAGTCGTATCTGTTCAAATCGCGGCCGGGCCGGACGATAGCGTTCACCGCCGTCCGAACAATTTGTCGAGCAGCCAGAAATCAAGTCCACTGCCGTTTTGTTGTTGACCTGGCTGCTGGCCGCCGTTCGTAGCGACGGCAGGCGCGACCGGAGCGGGTGGCGTCGGGTTGAACCACGAACCGTCCGACACGTCCGGCAATGGCGCCGGTGCTACGCCGGCATGCGCCACTCGCATGAAACGGCTCCAGATCTCGACCGGCAGGCCGCCGCCGACCGCGCGCTTGGTTGGCGTGTCGTCGTCATTGCCGAGCCACACGCCGGTGACCAGATGCGACGTGTAGCCGATGAACCAGGCGTCGCGATAATCCTGGCTGGTGCCGGTCTTGCCGGCCGCCTGCCACCCCGGCAGGCTCGCGCTTCGCGCGGTGCCGGAGATCAGCGTCTGCTGCAGCATCGTGTTCATCATGCCGATGTAACGCGGGTCGACGACGCGGCCGATTGGCTGCGCCGCGCGGTCGTAAAGCGTCTTGCCGTCGGCGGTGCGGATGCGCTCGACGACATGCGGGGAGATCGCCAGTCCGCCATTGGCGAACGTGGCGTAGGCGGTGACGAGTTCGAACGGCGAAACGTCCGAGGTGCCGAGCGCGATCGAGGCATTGGCGTCGAGCTTCGAGGTGATGCCGAGCCGGTAGGCGGTACGGATCACCGCATCGGGCCCGAATTCGAGCGTGAGCCGCACCGAGACGGTATTGAGCGAATTGGCGATCGCCTGCGTCAGCGTCACCGGGCCCCAATATTGGTGCTCGAAATTCTCCGGCTTCCAGCCCTTCACCGCGATCGGCGCATCCTCGCGGATGGTATCGGGCGTGAGCCCGTGCTCCAGCGCGGTCAGATAGACGAACGGCTTGAACGCGGAGCCGGGCTGGCGCTTGGCGTCGATGGCGCGGTTGAATTGACTCTCGCCGTAATTCTTGCCGCCGACCAGCGCGCGCACCACGCCGTCCGGCGTCATGGAAACCAGCGCGCCTTCGCCGATATTGAGCTTCTCGCCCTTGGTGTTGAGCGTGTCGACCAGAGCCGTTTCGGCCGCGCTTTGTAGTGCCGGATCGATGGTGGTCTCGACGACAATATCCTGATCGATATTGCCGACGATGCTGTCGACGGCGTCCATCACCCAGTCGGCGACATAATTGACCGAGCCCGCCCCGGCCGGCTTGATCGCAAGCGCAGGGTGCGCGAGCGCAAGCTTGGCCGCGCTCGGGCTGATCATTTTTTGCTCCGCCATGTCGGCGATGACCAAGGCGGCACGGCGCACCGCGCCGGCCGGATTGTGATTGGGCGCAAGCCGCGACGGCGATTGCACGAGGCCGGCCAGCATCGCCGCTTCGGGCAAGGTCAATTGCCGCGCCGATATGCCGAAATAGCGCTGCGCCGCGGCCTCGACGCCATAAGCGCCGGAGCCGAAATAGACACGGTTGAGATAGAGATCGAGAATTTGCGCCTTGCTGTATTTGTGTTCGAGCCACAGCGCGAGTGCGATCTCCTGCAATTTGCGCGAAACGGTGCGCTCCTGCGTGAGGAACAGATTTTTGGCGAGCTGCTGGGTGATGGTCGAGCCGCCTTCGGAGACGCCGCGATGCAGTAGGTCGGCGACCGCGGCGCGAACGATGCCCCACGGGTCGATGCCGAAATGCGAATAGAAGCGGCGATCCTCGACGGCGATAAAGGCGTTGGGAACGTAACTCGGCAGTTCGGCAAGCGGCACCGAGGCGCCGCCCATCTCGCCGCGCGTCGCCAGCGTCGCGCCGTTGTCGCCGAGGATCAGCACCGACGGCGGCCGTTTGGGGATTTCCAGCGACTGAATGGGCGGCAGATGAATGCCGATCCAGATGAGCGCGCCGATGCCGGCGATCGCCGCCCATAGCGTCAGCACTGCGCCCCAATAGAACACCCGGCCGATCCGCAGCCGGCCTTTGGGCTTGCGCTTTTTGCGCGACGGCGAGGCGGTGCCGCGCGATTTGCCGCCGCTCCCGGCGCGGCCTTTGGGCGGCCCGCCGACCCGGTCTGCCGCGCGCAGGCGCAGGTCAAAGCCGCCCGCGTCACCGGTCTGCTTGCGCCGCTCGCGCCATGCCATGGCCGTATAGGTCCACCCTCAGCACCGAAACAGGCGCCGAAATCACGTTAGTTTGCGCGGTTTAAGGGGGGGTTACTCGGTGGGGATCCTCCCCTCTTTCTGGGAGGGTTGGGAGGCAAGGCCTCGTCACCGAGGCGAGATCGTCACTCCGCCGCCGTCTTCGCCTCGCCGCTTTGCGGGGCAAACAGCGCCAACAGCGGCCGCTTGATGGCGGCCTGGCGGCCGGGCGCCGTGATCTGGGCGTTGAGCAGATCGGTCACGTAGAACACGTCGACGACGCGCTCGCCGAAGGTCGCGACATGGGCCGAGGCGATATTCAGGTTGAGCGTTGAGAGCGTCGTCGTCAGCTCGTAAAGCAGGCCCGGCCGGTCGAGGCCGGTGACCTCGACCACGGTGTAACGGTTCGACCATTGATTGTTGATGCTGACTTCGGGCTCGATGGCAAAAGCTTTGAGCCGTCCTTTGGGCGGGGCACGCTTGGCGACCACGTCGGGCAATTTGATCAGTCCGCGCACCGCCTTTTCGATGGAATCGCCGATCCGCGCGCCGCGCCGGGCCTCGTCTTCGTCGCGTTCGAATTCGCGCGACAAAGCAATGGTGTCCAGCGCCAGCCCGTCGGTCGTGGTGAAAATCTGGGCGTCGACGATATTGGCGCCGGCGAGTGCGCAGGCGCCGGCAATGATCGACAGGAGCCAGGGATGGTCCGGCGCGAACACGGTGAGCTCGGTGACGCCGCGCGCCGCGTCGAAGCCGACGCTGGTCGCCAGCCGCTTGCCCGCCGCCTCGCTGTCGCGGACGAACCGCGCATGAGCGAGCTTGTGCGGCAGATCGACCTTGAGCCAATAGGCTGGATAAAGCCGCTCGATGTGATGCTGCAATTGCGGTTCCGGCCAATCCCGCAGTTCGGCGCCCAATTCCCGCTGCGCGATAGTGACCCGCTGCGCCCGGTTGACCTCGGAGAAGCCGCCGGTCAGCACCGGCTCGGTCTCATAGTACAGCGTGCGGATGAGCTGCGCTTTCCAGCCGTTCCACACGCCGGGGCCGACGGCCCGGATGTCGGCTGTGGTCAGGATCGTGAGGAGCTTCAATCGCTCCAGCGATTGCACCACGGCGGCGAAGTTCTCGATGGTTTTGCGGTCCGATAAATCGCGCGACTGCGCCACCGTCGACATCACCAGATGCACTTCGACCAACCAGGCGACCAGCTCGGTTTCCGCCACGTTCAATCCGAGCCGCGGACATAGCCGCCGCGCAATGCGCGATCCGGCCAGCGAATGGTCCTCGATGCGGCCCTTGGCGATGTCGTGCAGAAACATGGCCACGCACAGCACGGCGCGATGCTGCGGCTGGATGGTCTTGATCAGCTCATTGGCGAGGCCGAGCTCCGGATTAACGCCACGCGCGATCTCGTTCAACGTGCCGATACAGCGGATCAGATGCTCGTCCACCGTATAGTGGTGATACATGTTGAATTGCATCATCGCCACGATGCGGCCGAACGAATGCACGAAAGCGCCGAGCACGCCGGCTTCGTTCATCCGCCGCAGCACGGTTTCGGGGTCGTGGGTCGAGGTCAGAATCTCCAGAAAGAGCCGGTTGGCCTCCTTGTCTTCGCGCACCTCTTTGTCGATGAGCTTGAGCGAGCGCGCGGCAATCCGCATGGCCTCGGGATGGAAAGCCAGATTGTGCTGTTGCGCCAGATGGAACAGCCGGATCAGGTTGACCGGGTCGAGCCGGAACACGTCGGGCCGTGCCACATTGATGCGGTTGTTGTCGATGACGAAATCCTCGGTGCCGGACAGCTTTTGCGGGCTTGGCGCCGATCGCAGCCGGGCGATCACCCGGCTCAAAACCGGCGCCGGCTTGGCCTGCCGCTCTTCCAGCCCCGCGCACAGGATCGCGGTCAGATCGCCGACATGCTTGGCGGTGAGAAAATAATGCTTCATGAAGCGCTCGACGTCGCGCAGCCCGGGATGTGCGGTGTAGCCGAGCCGCACCGCGATATCGCGCTGCACGTCGAATGACAGCCGCTCTTCGGCACGGCCGGCGAGAAAGTGCATATTGCAGCGGACCGACCACAGGAAATCTTCGCAGCGACGGAACATCTTGTATTCGTCGCGATCGAATACGCCGCGCTCGATCAGTTCCTCGGGCTCGCGCACGCGATAGACGTATTTGGCGATCCAGAACAGCGTGTGCAGATCCCGCAACCCGCCCTTGCCGTCCTTGACGTTGGGCTCGACGAGATAGCGCGACTGGCCGGCGCGGCGGTGCCGCTCCTCGCGCTCGGCGAGCTTGGCGGCGACGAATTCCGGCGCCGTGCCCTGCACGACCTCTTTGTCGAACCGCGTCGTCAGTTCGGCGTAGAGTTTCTGGTCGCCGAGCAGATGGCGTGTCTCCAGAAGCGCCGTACGGATGGTCATGTCGGCTTTGGCTTGGCGAATGCACTCGTCGACCGATCGCGTGGCGTGGCCGACTTTCAGCCCCATGTCCCACAGGCAGTAGAGCAGCGCTTCGGCGACCTGTTCGCCCCAAGCCGTTTGCTTGTAGGGCAACAGAAAAAGCAGATCGATGTCGGAGCCGGGCGCCAACAGGCCGCGGCCGTAGCCGCCGGTCGCGATCACCGCCATGCGCTCGGCGTCCGACGGCACCTGCGGCGGATACAGCTCGGATCGGGCAAAGTCGAACAGGATGCGGATAATCTGGTCCTGCATCCGGCACAGGCGTTCGGCGCAGAGCCGCCCGTGGCGATCCTTCAGCAAAAGCTTTTCCGCCCGCGCCCGCGCCTCGGTCAGCGCTGACTTCAGCCGCTGCGCGATTGCCGTGCGCAGCTCGCGGTCGCGTCCGGCATAGGTCGCCGCCAGCGTTTTCAGATCGGCGGCGATCGCCGTCGCATCGATCAATTCGACACTGGGGCGGTGGGATCGTTGAACGTCGAGCATGGTTGCTACGCATAGCGGAGGGGGCAGCGGCTGTCATCGGGCCGGCGGCAAGGCCAAGCGAAAGGAGCGCAGGCGACCGGCATTTTATTCAACCAATTTATTCTCATTAATAGCGATAAGTCGGCAGATATTTCTAATTGACGCTTTCAAATCGCTTTTCTAAAGAATAAAATTAGCGGCCCGTGGAAAACCAAATCCGGGCTCGAGGGGCAGCAAGGGGAAGTTGTCATGTCATCACGTCGCGGGGTCTTTTCTCGTCGTGCCTTCTTGGCGACTGCGGCCGGCGCCGGCTTTGCCCCGCTCGGCATCGCGCGTCCGGCGCGCGCCGCCGACAAGCCGCCGCAAATCAGGGTCGATTGGGCCACCTACAACCCGGTCTCCATGGCGCTCAAGGACAAGGGCACTCTGGAAAAGGAATTTGCCAAAGACGGTATCGGTATCCTCTGGGTCCAGACGCTCGGTTCGAACAAGGCGCTGGAATTTCTCAACGCCGGCTCGATCGACTTCGGCTCGACCGCGGGTTCGGCGGCGCTGCTCGGCCGCATCAACGGCGATCCGATCAAGTCGATCTATGTCTATTCCAAACCGGAATGGACCGCGCTGGTCACGCGCAAGGACACGGCCATCAACACCGTTGCCGACCTCAAAGGCAAACGCGTCGCGGTGACCCGCGGCACCGATCCGCATATCTTTTTGGTGCGTGCGCTGTTGTCGGCCGGCATGACCGAAAAGGACATCAGCGAAGTCTTGCTGCAGCACCCCGACGGCAAGACCGCATTGATCCGGGGCGACGTCGACGCCTGGGCGGGTCTCGATCCGATGATGGCGCAGGCGCAGGTTGAAGACGGCGCCCGCTTGTTTTACCGCAACAAGGACGCCAACACTTACGGCATCCTCAATGCCAGTGAAGATTTTCTCAACAAATATCCCGAGCTGACCAAGCGGGTGCTCGCGGTCTACGACCAGGAGCGCAAATATTGCCTCGCCAATTACGACGAGGAGAAGCGCGTCTTCATGAACGTGACGAAGCTGCCGGCGCCGGTGGTCGATATCCAGCTCAAGGAACGCACCGACCTGACCAACAACCGCATCGGACCGGCCCAGCGCGATACCATCCTGCAGGCCGGCCTTGCGCTGCAGAAGGCGGGCGTCATCGCGGCCAATGTCGACGTCAAAAAGAATCTCGATGACCTCGTCGACGATCGCTTCGTGTCCGCCGCCTGACGGCGATTTCGCGCCTTCGGACCGCATTGCTTTTGCGCATGCCACCATGTCTGCTGTCGGCATGACCGTCGTGGTTGAGGGCGGCCCCGCGCGGGAGCGGGCGGCGAAAAACCGTTGGGCGTGGTGGACGCGCCCGGCGCTTGGCCTGTTGTTGCCGGTGACGGTTGCGGTGGCGTGGGAAATCGTCGTTCGCGAAGGCTTTGCCAGCGGGCGGCTGGCGCCGCCGCCGTCGGTGATTTTCGCCACTTTCGTGGATCTCGCAAAAAGCGGCGATCTGCAGCGCAATACGCTCGTGACCTTGGGCCGGGTCGCTGCCGGCTTCGGGCTCGGCGCCGGCATCGCCACCATTGTCGGCGCCGCGGCCGGTTATTCGCCGCTCATCCGGCGCCTGCTCGATCCCAGCCTGCAGGCGCTGCGGGCGATACCCTCGATTGCCTGGGTGCCGCTGTTCATCCTCTGGCTCGGCATTTTCGAAGCGTCGAAAATAACCCTGATCGCCGTCGGCGTGTTCTTCCCGGTCTATCTCGGGCTGATGGGCGCGATCCAATCCGTCGACCGCAAACTGGTCGAAGTCGGCCGCACGTTCCGGCTGTCCGACGTTGCGATGGTACGGCGTATCCTGTTGCCCGCGGTGCTGCCGGCCTACGTCATCTCGCTGCGGTCCGGATTGGGTCTCGGCTGGATGTTCGTGGTCGCCGCCGAGCTGATGGGCGCCTCGTCGGGCCTTGGCTATCTGTTGACCGACGGGCAGGAGCTCGGCAAGCCGGCCGAGATCGTTGCCGCCATCGTCGCTTTCGCCATCGTCGGCAAATCGACCGACTGGCTGATCGCGCTCATCGCCGCGCCGTTCTTGCGCTGGGAAGACGTGGTACGGGCGGAGTAAAACTGCTTCCCGGGCGCAGCGCAGCACGCAGTGGTGCGCTGCTGAACCGGGATCGTTACGGATACTGAGTGTGAGAAGGTCCCGGATCAGCGGCACACCGTTTCACGCTGCGCCGCGTCCGGGAAACGGAAAGAGTCGTTCTATGCTGGTCCTCGACCGCGTCGGCAAAACCTATCCCAACGGCGTGCATGCGCTCGGCAGTGTGTCGCTCGATGTCGAACTCGGCGAAATTGTCGCCGTGATCGGCGGTTCCGGCTGCGGAAAATCGACGCTGTTGCGCGCCATCGGCGGTCTCGATCCGCCAAGCGAAGGCGCGGTGTTGCTCGATGGCGAGCGGATAACGACGCCGCACGCCAAGATCGGTATCATCTTTCAGGAGCCGCGGCTGTTGCCTTGGCTCAAGGTCGCCGACAATGTCGGTTTCGGACTTGGCGACCGGCCGAAGGCGGAACGCAAAGCGCGCGTGGCCACCGCGCTGCGGCGCGTCGGGCTGTCCGAGAAGGCCGCGGTGTGGCCGCGCGAATTGTCCGGCGGCCAGGCGCAGCGCGTCGCGATTGCGCGGGCGCTGGTACCGCAGCCGGAGGTGCTGTTGCTCGACGAACCGTTCTCGGCGCTCGACGCCTTCACCCGAGCCGATTTGCAGGACCATCTGCTCGATCTGTGGGCCGATCTCAAGCCGACCCTCGTTCTTGTCACCCATGATGTCGACGAGGCGATCATCCTGGCGGACCGCGTCATGGTGATGTGTCCGCGGCCGGGCCGCGTCTTCGACGAGATCGATGTCGCGCTGCCGCGGCCGCGCGATCGGCAGTCCGCGGCCTTCGATTTCGTCAAGCGGCGGGTGCTGGCTGCGCTCGACCGCTCGCTCAATCGCGTTGCCGCCGATGCCGGCGCCGAGCCAAGGGCCGAGGCCGGCGCGGCCATGTGGTGGTGACAAAAGCCTCCGCCTAATCTATTCCGACGTGAGACGTAAAGGGACCCACTATGGACGCCGCCGGACTGCGTGCGCTGCAGGCGCCGATCAAGGACCGCTACAAGGCCGATCCGACGGCCGGGCTGATCACGCTGCGCGCCAAAGGCACGCTCGACGACGCCGCCATCGCCTGCAAGGTCGAGACCGGCCGGGCGCTTGCCGTCGCCGGCTTGCACCCGGCGACCGGCGGCTCGGGGCTCGAATTGTGCTCCGGCGATATGCTGCTGGAAGCGCTGGTCGCCTGCGCCGGCGTCACGCTCAAAGCCGTCGCTACCGCGATCGATATTCCGCTCAAATCCGGCGCGGTTTCCGCCGAAGGCGATCTCGATTTTCGCGGCACACTGGGTGTGGCAAAAGAGGCGCCGGTCGGCTTCGCGCAGATCAGGCTGCGCTTCGACCTCGACACCGACGCGCCGCAAGACAAGCTCGATCAATTGCTCAAGCTCACGGAACGCTACTGCGTGGTCTATCAGACCATTAAAAGCGGGCCGCCGGTCGAGATCAAACTCAGTCGCCAACAGTAGTTCCTAACTCTTGCCCGCGGCGCGCATCTGTTCCCGCGCGCGGGACAGGCGCGCCGATGTCTCCGACGTCTCCCGAACTGCTGTTCTGGTACGAACTCCTTCTCAAAATGGCGCTGACGGCGGCCGTCGTCGTCGTGGTGTCGGTGACGGTGGAGCGTTCCGGGCCGTTCATCGGTGCACTGATCGCCGCGCTGCCGACAGCCGCCGGCGCGGCCTATATCATCCTCGCCTTCGAGCACCCGCCGAGCTTTATTGCCGCCAGCGCCATCGGCAGCGCCGCGGCAACCGCGACCGTGTCGATCTTTGCGCTTGCCTATACCGTGCTGGCGCAGCGTCATGGTCTTGTCGTCAGCCTGACGATCGCGATCCTGGTGTGGTTTGCCGGCGCTGCCGCGCTGCGCCTGGTGACGTGGACGCCGCTGAGCGCGCTGGCGCTTAACGTCGTCGTGTTCGGCGGCACGGTGCCGCTAAGCTGGCGCTATCGCACCACCGGCCCGCCGAAGAAATTCATGCGCACGCCGTTCGACATCCCGTTGCGCGCCATCACCGCCGCCATCGTCGTCGCCGTCGTGACCACCGCGAGCAGCAGCATCGGCTCGTTCGCCTCCGGCATGTTCGCGGTGTTTCCGATCGTGATGGCGAGCTCCGTCGTCATCCTGCATCCGCGCGTCGGCGGCGTTGCCGCGGCGAGCATGTTCGCGCACGCGCAAATCGCGCTCAACGGGCTGTGGCTCGGCTTTCTCGCCTTGCACTATCTCGTCGCGCCGGTCGGCGTGTGGTGGGCGTTCGCCCTGGCGATGGGCGTGTGCGTCGCCTGGAGCGGGTTGTTGTGGCTCGTCCGGCTGCGCAAGCTGAGCCGACCGGCCTAAGTCCTCTCGGCACTTCAAGCTCAAAATGTCTTTTCGACTTCGGGCGCGCTACGGCATATCCGGCGCCGTCCACCCTATTATTTTGGGTGCTTGATTTGGATCAACAATTACGCGTCGATTGCAATCGTCTTTCGCGAATTAAAATAACTCTTCTGAAAGTCGATTTTCCCAAACTGCCGCTCGAAATTCGAACTGCTTTGCGATTTTCCGCGTCTCGTTGGCACGGCCCTTGTGCCGGCAACCGGGACGCCAATGACAGGAGCGTCGTCCGTCGTGAACGCCACAACTGCATCTCCTGCCGCGAATGCCGCCGCGCCGCAAGCCGCCGGCGCGCCCGGCGAACGCAGCGAATTCATCAGCTTTGCCATCGGCGACGAGCAATACGGGGTCAACATCATGGCGGTGCGCGAAATCAAGGGCTGGTCTGTCGTCACTCATCTGCCCAATCAGCCGGGCTATGTGCGCGGCGTGCTCAATCTGCGCGGCGTGATGGTCCCGATCGTCGACCTGCGCTGCCGCTTCGGCCAGGGCAACACCGAAACGACGCCGATGCACGTCGTGATCATCGTACAGATCGGCAGCCGCCAAGTCGGGCTTCTCGCCGATCGCGTGCTCGACATCGTATCGTTCGAGCCCTCGCAAGTGCAGCCGGTGCCGCGCATCGACAGCAGCACCACCCGCGTCCACTTCCTGTCCGGACTGGCGACGAGCGGCGAAACGCTGCTCGCGCTGGTCGATCTACCCAATCTCGTCGGCACCGAAATGGACGCCGACGAAATCGAGACGGCGCCGGACGCGAGTGAGCCGGCGTCGTCTCAGCAAGCAGCCTAACAAACCAACGAAACCTTGGGGTCTAAGATCATGTTACGGTTTTCGAATATCCGCATCGGCATCAAGCTCGGCATCA
>DATAWA010000062.1:0-6728 GCA_036267435.1 Xanthobacteraceae bacterium
CCGGCTATCATGGCGAACGGCAGGACGCCAAGTTCCTCAAAGAGAAAGCCTACGAGATCGGCTACCCCGTGCTGATCAAGCCGGCAGCAGGCGGCGGCGGACGCGGCATGCGCCGTGTCGACAAACATACCGATTTTGAAACCACGCTCGAAGGCGCCATCCGCGAAAGCCAGTCGGCGTTCGGCTCGGGCCGGATTCTGATCGAGAAATATATCGCCGCGCCGCGGCATATCGAGTTTCAGATTTTCGCCGATCAATACGGCAATACCGTTCATCTGGGCGAGCGCGACTGCTCGCTGCAGCGGCGGCATCAAAAAGTCATCGAAGAAGCCCCGGCGCCCGGCATGACCGCGGAATTGCGCGCGCAGATTGGCGCCGCCGCGGTCGAGGCGGCCAAGGCGGTCGATTATCGCGGTGCCGGCACCGTCGAATTCGTCGCCGACGCCAGCAATGGGCTGCGCGCCGACGCCATCTGGTTCATCGAAATGAACACCAGGCTTCAGGTCGAGCATCCGGTTACCGAGAGCGTCACCGGCCTCGATCTCGTCGAATGGCAGTTCCGCATCGCCGCCGGTGAGAAATTGCCGCTGACCCAAGACCAGGTCCGGTTCAGCGGCCATGCCGTCGAAGCGCGCATTTATGCAGAGGATCCGGAGCACGATTTTTTGCCGTCGACCGGGCCCGTCGTGGCGATGCAGCTCCCCGCCGACATCCGCGTCGACGCCGGCGTTGCGGCGGGCGGGCAAGTTTCGCCGTATTACGACGCCATGATTGCCAAGCTCATCGCGCATGCGCCGGCGCGCGATGCCGCGCTCCACCGGCTCGCACACGCCCTCGATCAGACGCAGATTGCAGGGGTGCGGACCAATGTCGCGTTCCTCGGAAATTTATGCCGTGCCGACGCGTTCAAGCGTGGCGGGGTCGATACCGGCTACATCGACGGGCATCTGGCCAAGCTTGGCGCGGTGGCGCAGCCGCGCGACGATGCCGCGGCGGCGTTCGGCGTAACCCATATTCTCAACGGCATGGATCCGCCTGATGGCGGCCAAGCCATTGATGCCTCCGAGACGGACGCAGCCTCACCTTGGAGCGCGCGTGACGGTTTTCAGCTTGGCGGGTTACGCGCGGTCGCGGTCGTCGTCATTGTCGACGGCGAAAACGCCGACGCCGCCGTCGCCTATACCAAGGACGGTCCGCGCGTCACCGTCGGCGGTCGAGCGCCTGCCGCGGATGCGACCGTGTTCGGGAGTGGACGAGAAGCTTACGTCTTGCGGCGCGGGAGGCAGACCCGCGTGCGGCCGCAAGACTTTTCCGCCCCGAGTGCGGCCGCGGCGGGTGGCGACGGCGTCATCAAAGCCCCCATGCATGGCCGCGTGCTGGAACTCCTCGCCGCGGTCGGCGAGCGCGTCGCCCGAGGTCAACGTCTTGCCGTCATTGAGGCGATGAAGATGGAACATACCTTGCGGGCGCCGTTCGCCGGCGTCGTCCGCCAGGTTCCTGTGAGTACCGGCTCCCAGGTTGTGGAAAGCGCGCCGATCATGGTGCTAGAGCCGCTCACAGAGAGCGATTGAAAGACATAAAGTAGGACAATGCCGCTTCACCTCATCAAGCTTTGCGTCGGTTGCGACTCCGTGTCTGACCTCGAAGACTGGATTAAGCAGAAGCTCAAGGCCAAGCGTAAGACCGGCGAGAAACCCGAGCACATCCACAGGACGCGGATGGTGCCCAAGCGCGCCGCGGAACTGACCGATGGCGGCTCGCTGTTTTGGGTCATCCGCGGCGACGTAATGTGCCGCCAGCGCATCCGCGCGGTGCGGCCGTTTCGCGACAAGGACGGCATCGGACGCTGCGGTCTGGTGCTCGATCCCAAAGTTGTCCTGGTCGAGCCGCGCCCGTATCGCGCGTTTCAGGGCTGGCGCTATCTGGCGGTGGCCGACGCCCCGCGCGACCTCGATAAAGTGGCGAAGGGCGCGACGGCGATGCCGGAAAAGCTGCGCCGGGAGCTGCGCGAGCTCGGCCTGATGTGATTTAAGCCGCCGCCATGGTGCGACCATGGCGCGGGGCGAGGCAATCACGTAAAATCCGGTTCCATCCTCGGATACGCTTGCGGAGCAAGAAGAATGATTATCGAAAGCGAGAAGGACGTCACGGCGGCGGTGCTCAAGGAGTATGAGCGCATCGAGAATCCACGGCTGCGCGAAATCATTGCGGCGCTCGTTCGCCATGTCCACGCGTTTGCCCGCGAGGTGAAGCTGACCGAGGAGGAATTTCACGCCGCGATGGCGAAGATCGTGCAAATCGGCAAGCAGTCCAGCGATACCCACAACGAAGCCGTCCTGATGGCGGGCTCGCTCGGCCTATCCCCGCTCATCTGCCTTCTCAATAACGGCGACAGCGGCAAGACCGAGACCGACGCCAACATGCTGGGTCCGTTCTGGCGCGCGGATTCGCCGCCCACCGGAAATGGCGATTCCATCGTCCGTTCGCCGACGCCCGGGCCGGTTCTGTTCGTCAATGCGACGTTCAAGGATTTCAGCGGCAAGCCGATTGAAGGGGCCGAGGTCGATATCTGGCAATCGTCGCCCGAGGGCTTCTATGAGAACCAGGATCCGGTCCAGGCCGACATGAATTTGCGCGGCAAATTCACGACCGACAAGGACGGCCACATCAGCTTCCGCAGCGTGAAGCCGGCGGGCTATCCGATCCCGATCGATGGTCCGGTCGGCGAACTTTTGCGCGCCGCGAAACGGCACAATATGCGGCCCGCGCATCTGCACTTTCTCGTCTACAAGCCGGGCTTTAAGACGCTGATCTCGCAAATCTACGATCCGGAAGACAAGAACATCGACACCGACGTGCAATTCGGCGTCACCCGGCATCTGATCGGCAACTACGTCAAGCACGGCGAAGCTTGCCCGGGCGCTCCCGACGTCAAGGCGCCGTGGTACTCGATCGCGCACACTTTCGTCATGGAACGCGGCGCCGCGAAATTGCCGCGGCCGCCGATCAGCGGCAAGGCGCAAGGCGAGCGGCCGGAGATTCCGCATCTCGAAGCGGTGTGAGCGGCGTTGCCCTCGGCGGCAACGATAAGAATAACCAAAAACGGGAGGATAGGATCATGAAACGTCGAACGCTGCTCAAGGGCCTTGCCGCGACCGCGGCGGGTGGACTGTTGGCTCGCCCCGCGATCGCCGCGGATGTGCCGCTGAAAATCGGTTGCAGCCTGCCGCTGACGGGCGCCGGCTTCACCGCGGTCGGGCGCGAGCTCACCGGTGCGCTGAAAGTCTATATGCAGCAACACGGCGATAGCGTTGCCGGCCGCAAGATCGAGCTCATCATCCGCGACGACGCGGGTGTCGCCGACAACGCGCGGCGCCTCGTTCAGGAGATGATCGTCAACGACAAGGTCGAAATTGTCGGCGCCGGCATCACGCCCTGCACGTTGTCCATTGCCCAGCTCGTGACCGAGGCCAAGAAGGCAACCTTCTGCATGAGCTCCGGGGCTTCGATTACGACGACCAAGTCGCCGTATTTCGTGCGCGCCGGCTTTATCATCGCGCCACAGGCTTGGACGCTCGCCGAATGGGCGATCAAGAACGGCTCGAAACGCGTCGTCACTTTGGTCAATGACTGGGCGCCCGGAACCGAGGCGGAAAACGCCTTCAAGACCCGCTTCGGCCAAGTCGGCGGCACGATCCTGGATTCGATCCGCATCCCGCTCGCCAGTCCCGACTTCGCGCCGCCGTTGCAGCGTATCGCCGATCTCAAACCCGACACCGCGTTCATCTATTTTCCGGGCCCGCTGGCGCCCGTCTTCACCAGGCAGTTCCAGGAGAAGGGCCTCGACAAATCGGGCATCAAAGTCATCGGCCCGGGCGACCTTTGCGATGACGACAGCCTCAACAGTGCCGGCGATCAGATGATCGGGCTTATTACCGCCGGGCCGTATTCGGCGTCGCATAATTCGGCGCTGAACAAGACCTATGTTTCCGATTTCCAGAAGACGGTCGGCGAACGCCCGGATTTCGCGTCACTCGGCGCCTATGACGGGCTGCATATGGTCTACGAGGCGCTGAAGAAGACCGGCGGCGATGCCGATGGCGACAAACTGGTCGCCGCCATGAAAGGCATGGCCTGGGAAAGTCCGCGCGGGCCGATCTCGATCGATCCGGCCACTCGTGACATCGTCAGCAACATCTATATGCGCAAGGTCGAAAAGGTCGACGGCCAGCTCTGGGCCATGGAGTTCGAGACCTTCCCGAACGTCAAGGACCCGATGAAGCCTGCCTGAGCCCTGTGCGCCGGCGGATCTCCATCCGCCGGCTACACCGCGACATTGTCGATCAGCCGCGTCGCGCCGATCCGAGCCGCCATCAGGAGCCGGATCGGCTCGGCGATCGGCGTTGACAGTGGCGCCAGCGTCTCGGCGTTGCGCGCTTCGAGATAATCGAGCGCAAACCCGGCTTCCCTGATCGCCGCGCGGCCGTCATCGAGTACGGCGGTGAGGGGGGCTCCGGCAGCAATGCGGCCGGCGCATTGCTTGAGCACGCGATAAAGCGCCGGCGCCGCGGCACGCTCGTCCGTCGACAGGTAGCGGTTGCGCGACGACAGAGCGAGACCGTCCTTTTCGCGGACGATTGGCGCGCCGACGATCCGGGTCTTAAGCGCAAGATCGCGGGTGAGCCGGCCGACCACTTTGAGCTGCTGATAGTCCTTCTCACCGAACATCGCGATATCGGGTTCGCACTGGATCAGGAGCTTGGCGACCACGGTCGCCACCCCGGCAAAGAAATGCGGCCGGAACGCATCTTCGAGGCCGGCTTTGGCTGCACCCTCCGGCACCACCCGGGTCGCAAAGCCTGCCGGATACATGGTTTCTACCGGCGGCGCCCACACGAGATCGGCTTTGAGTTCGCCGAGCGCCGCGAGATCGGCGGCAAAGGTCCGCGGATAGCTCCCCAAATCTTCACTTGGCGCAAATTGGGTCGGGTTGACGAAGATCGAGACAATGACCCGCTTCGCACGGCGCTGGGCAATGCGCACCAGAGCGAAATGCCCCGCATGCAGCGCGCCCATGGTCGGGACGAGCGCGATTGTGGCGCGCCGCGCGCGGAATTCGGCGACGGCGCGGCGCAAGCTCGGCAACGTTCGGATGACACGCGGATAACGCTTGGATTTCTTGTGATTCATTTTTGTTCAGTTGCGGCGCGAACACACTCATCGCGTTTTTGGGAGCTACTGTGCGGTTAATGATTAACTTCGCGAAGCCGATGCTGTATCTTGACCGAACGCGTTGCAAATCGGAAGTGTAGTTGCAGCGTAGGGGCCGCGTATCCCATGTTGATGGCTGATGTCAGCAAGCCGTTTTCGGCGCATGTCATCGTCCTTGGCAACGAAAAAGGCGGCTCGGGCAAATCGACCACGGCCATGCATGTGGTCGTCGCCCTATTGCAGGCCGGCCAGCGCGTTGCCACCATAGACCTCGATTCCCGCCAGAAAAGCTTCACCCATTACGTCGAAAATCGCCGCGATTGGGCGCGACGCAGCGGCATCGGGCTTGGCGTTCCGCTGCATTATTGCGTCGCACGCGGCTTCGGTGCGCGGCTCGACGAAATCGAGGCGCAGGAATTCGCGGCCTTCGCCGAGGCCATCAGCGCGGTGGAGCAGAGCCACGACTTCATCGTTATCGATACGCCGGGCACCGATTCCTATCTCATGCGCCTCGCCCATTCGATGGCCGACACGCTGATCACGCCATTGAACGACAGCTTTGTCGATTTCGACGTGCTGGGCCTTGTCGATCAGAACACTTTCCAGGTCACCGGGGTCAGCCATTATGCCGAGATGGTGCGCGAAGCGCGCCGCCAGCGGCGGCTGGTCGACGGCGGCCTGACCGATTGGGTCGTGGTGCGCAACCGGCTGTCCACCCTTGGCTCGCGCAACGGGCGGCTGGTCGGGCAGGGGGTCGATGGGCTTGCCAAGCAGCTGGGCTTTCGCGCTATCGATGGCTTTGCCGAACGCGTGGTCTACCGCGAGTTTTTTCCGCGGGGGTTGACCGCGCTCGACGACCTCAATGAAGACACCCTCGGCATGCGGCCGAGCACCTCGCATGTAACCGCCCGCGACGAGGTTAAGGTCCTGATCGACGCACTGCGGCTGCCGATCGACGAACGCGGCCGGCGCCGCGCCGCGGCGCGGGCGGAGTGGATTGCGGCCGCCGGCAAGCCGCTTGAAACCCACGATCTGCTGGCCGATTGACGCTCGTGATCGGCCCTGGCGCCGCGCCATTGCATGGCGACGCTGGCAGCGCCACTTTACGGCGGGTTGTTAAAGCTCCACGGTAAATCCTCAAGACAGACGCCCGTCGGATTCGGGCACAGCAAAGGCAAATGCCCGAACTCCTGCTTGGCGCTGTTATCCTCGTACTCGGTCTTTGGGCGATCAAAGCCTTTTCCAAGGCGGATCCCAAGCAAGCCACGCGCGTCATGCGCGCGCTTGGCGGCGTGGCGTTGCTGATCTTTGCCGTATTTCTTCTGTTGCGCGGCGAAATAGCCGTCGCAGTGCCGGCGGGACTTTTCGGGCTTGGGTTGCTCGGCTGGGTGTCGATGCAGCCGCGCGATCTATTTGCAGCGTATTTTGACCGCCGGGCGCCCGGCTGGCGAGAATACACGCAGGGCAATGCGGGTGCGGGGAGCGGGGGCCGTCCGGCGCCCAGCGGCAAAATGACT